>CAZCFM010000092.1:0-15264 GCA_964497855.1 uncultured Verrucomicrobiota bacterium
AAAAATGGCGGGATCTACGGGACTTGAACCCGCAACCTCTGCCGTGACAGGGCAGCGCTCTAACCAATTGAGCTAAGACCCCGCAAAAGCGGGAATGTGAGGGTCGTATATGCCGGAAGCGGGGAGGCTTGGCAATACCAAAGATGGAAAAAATCACCGGTTCCCTCTCGCGGGGATCGGGGTCGGAGGGAGCTACAATCGGCTTGACACCTCTTGGTGCAAAATGACAACAGAGTGGCGATTTTCAGGTCAAAACTCAAAGGTTTCTATGTCCATTCGTATCGGTACGATTCTGTTGGGCTCTGTTGACAGTGCCCACGGCGAGAGCATTCAAAGCAAATTTTTTGTGCTCATCCTCCCTCTTTTTCCTGTCGGGTCCTACCACATGCTGGAAGGGGGAGGGGCCATCAAAATCAAGGCCCATGGAAAAAGCATTCTGACGGGGTACCTGAATTTTTTGGGGAGCGTTGCCGCGCTTCTTCTGTTTGTGTTCGGGCTGATTTCGTTTATCCACAAAATCACGCCCAACCGCCCGCTGGGTGCGGCGATGATGGCGGGGGCCGTCGGTTTGGGCGTTCTGGTTTGGCTGCTCAACACGAAATGGGGCAAAATCCATCCCGACGAGGCGGAGATCCGTCTGCGGCTCAAATCCGTGCTTGGCGCGGGAGTCCATCCCGGACGACTTAAAAAGAAAGAACTCGCCACGCTGTACCAGGCCCTCCAAGAGCGCCTTCGCGCCGAACAATTGCCGCTGGAGTGCGAAGCGCTGTTTAAAGCCGGACTGCAACCGGAACAGGTTCCGCTGGTGTATTGCGCCTGCCTCTACGGGCGATATGCGGAGCCCTCGGCGAATTGGGCCACGCTGGAGGCGTCCCTGCGTCCGCATCTGACCTGAGCCAGGTCAAGCGCCGCGGATTCCGGTGATATTGCCGGGGAATGGGGATTGATTGATCGGGGCTTTCCGGGCAAGGGAGTAGGCATGCAACAACCTGGAGATTTCGAGATCACGGCCCGCGACCCGGAGAGTGCGGCACGCTGCGCTCTGCTTCACACGGCACATGGGCCGGTGGAGACGCCGGTGTTCATGCCCGTGGGCACGCAGGCCACCGTCAAATCCCTGTCGCCGGAGGACGTGGAGGACCTTGGCTTCCGCATCCTTCTCGGCAACACCTACCATTTGCAGGAGCGTCCCGGCGCGGAACTGATCGCGCGCCTGGGCGGCCTGCACCGCTTCATGGGCTGGAATCATGCGATCCTCACCGACAGCGGTGGTTTCCAAGTCTGGTCGCTGGCCGACTTGAACAAAATCACCGAAGCGGGTGTGACGTTCAAGAGCCATCTCGACGGCTCGATGCATTTTATGGGCCCCGTGGAGTCGATGGCCATCCAGCGGAATCTGGGTTCGGACATCGCCATGCTGTTCGACGAGTGCATCCCCTACCCCGCCACGCCGGACTATGCCGAAAAAGCCGTCGGGCGCACCCTGCGCTGGGCGAAGGTCTGCAAGGAGCAGCCCCGCTCGGAAGGACAGCTGTATTTTGGCATCGTGCAGGGAGGCGCGTATGCGGAGCTGCGGGCACAGTGCGCGGCGGGACTGGTGGGCATCGGGTTCGACGGTTATGCGATCGGCGGGGTGAGCGTGGGCGAGCCCGACGAGTTGATTCTGCCGGGCGTGGAGGCCAGTGTGGCGCATCTGCCCGAGGACAAGCCGCGTTATCTCATGGGCGTGGGCCTGCTGGATCAAATGCTCAACTCCATCGCGCGCGGCGTGGACATGTTTGACTGCGTCTTGCCGACACGCATCGCGCGCAACGGGGCGGCGGTGACGCGGCGGGGACGCTACGCCGTCAAAAACGCCTGTTGGAAAGAGGACGCCCGTCCGGTCGAGGAAGGATGCAGCTGTTACACCTGCCGGAAGTACACCCGCGCGTACCTTCGGCATCTGCTGCACTGCGACGAACTGCTGGGCTACCGACTGCTGACCCTGCACAACCTCCACTGCATGCAAACGGTGATGGCCGAAACGCGCGACGCGATCCGCGCCGGGACCTTCAGCCAGTATCGCCGCGATTTTCTGGCGGGCTACAACAAGATCGCAGAGATGGAACCCTGAGCCAGTATCCGGGGCCTCACCGCCTGATCGCGGGTTCGCGGTTCGGGTAGGATTCCCCGCCCTTGCTTTTTTGCAGCGTTTCGATACTGTTTCCGTTCTTTCGCATGAACGAAACCACGCTCTATTTTTCCAGTCCGGCTGAAAGCGAGGATGTACTGGCACCCAAAGGGGGACTTTTGTCCTCTCTTTCCGAACGCCTGGATGTCGTCTGCACGGCCCGCGATCACTGGCTGAAAATTCAGGCGGAAAGCGAGGAAACCCTCAGCAGGGCGCTCGCCTTTGTGAACCTTCTCCGCCTTGCCCGCTCCGAAGGCGTCGATCTGCGCGGCCCCACCCGCTGGTATATTCTCGAACACTTCCTCGGCGGCCGCGAAGCGCAGCTCCGGGAGATGTTCGGCGCCCGCGTGAACGTGATGACGGGCAAACGTCCGGTTTTCGCCAAAACCCTCGGCCAGGCCGAATACCTTCGCCTCATCCAGCGCCACGACATCACCTTCGGCCTCGGTCCCGCCGGCACCGGCAAAACCTACCTTGCCATGGCCATGGCCGTCTCCTCCCTGCTCAAAGGCGATGTCAACCGCATCATCCTCACCCGCCCCGCCGTCGAAGCCGGCGAAGCTCTCGGATTTCTCCCCGGCGACCTGCAACAGAAAATCCTGCCCTATCTCCGCCCGCTCTACGATGCCCTGCACGACATGATGGACGCCGCCACCATCACCCAGTTCATCGAACGTGGTGTCATTGAGGTCGCGCCCCTGGCCTACATGCGCGGACGCACCCTCAACCAGAGTTTTATTCTTCTCGACGAAGCCCAGAACACCACCGAGGAGCAGATGTTGATGTTCCTCACCCGCATTGGCTACGACAGCAAATGTGTCGTGAATGGCGATGTGACCCAGATCGACCTGCCGAACAGCCGCCGCTCCGGACTGCGCGAAGCCCTCCGCGCCCTGGACCGGGTTGAAGGCATTGCCCACGCGCACCTGGGCGACGACGATGTTGTCCGCCACGCCCTCGTCCGCCGCATCATCCGCGCGTACCGCGCCCACCGGAATCCCGCGGACAACCCCGCCGCTCCTCTTCCCGCATGAACGACAAGCCCATTTTGTCCCGCGTCCGCCACAAACGCGCGCAGGAGCGCAGCCGCCAGGCCGTGCGCAAACCATCGAGCGTGTCCCCGCTGGTGGTGCTCTGTTTTTTCACCCTTTGGTCTTTGATCCTGCTGATTCTGCACCTCGGACGCGGCGTGGTGGTCACGGAACTCACCCCCGGCCAAACCGCCCCGGCCACCGTGCTCGCCCAAGTTGATTTCGAAACGATCAATCTAGCCGCCACCACCATTAAACAGGAACGCAGCCTGGCGGAAGTGCCCCCGGTCCTCGCCGTCCGCGACACCGGACTCAAAGACGCGGAACGCACCCTCATCACCTTTTTCGACCGTCTCAGGGAACCGGCACGTTTTGAGGAATCGGTCCGACTCCTCGGCTTGAACGAATCCCTGTTGACCTTTCCGGCCACCTTCGATCCTGCGATCCCCGAGTCTTTGCTGCCCGAACTCACGCGGCACCTGCGCGAGGCCTGGTCGCGGGGCCTCCTGTCCCGCAGCGACCGCGAGACTCTGCTGGAGGGAGGCGCGCCCACCGGACGGATTCAGCTCGGATCCGCGGGCCCTTTTTTGCCGCTGGAGACCATCCCACTTCCTACCGAGGCCGCGAGTGCCGCCGCCGCCGCGCTGAGCACAGCCCTCTCCCTCTCTCCCGAACAGGCGATTCTGCTGGAGCGGCTGCTCGCGGACCTGCTGCAACCCAATCTGGTGCTCGACACCGGGGCCACGCGCATCGCCCGGAACGTCGCGCGCCAAAACCACGAGCCGGTACGCGAACTGATCCGCCAGGGCACCCGCCTCATGGAGGCCCGTGTCACCCTCAACGATCAAATGATCCAGGACCTGCGCGCCCACCAGCAGAAATTGGCCCAGATGGATCAGGGCAAACACAACCTCACCGAAATCATCGGCAACGGCCTCTACCTCGGCGTCGGCCTCGCCGTGAGCCTCGCCTTCCTCTGCCTGCTCGAGGCCAACGCTCTCAAACGTGTCAACCGCCTCCTGCTCTGGATGCTGCTGACCCTGGTGGGACTCCTCGGCGGAAAATTCCTGATTTATCTCACCGCCGGCCTCAACCTCTTCCCCGGCCATCTGCTCCGGCCTCTCCTGCCCCTCGCCCTCGGACCGCTGCTCGGCACCGTGCTGTATGGACCCCGCCTGGGTCTCGCCGTCGGCTATGCCAGCAGCCTCGCCCTCTCCCTGCAACACGACCTCGACCTCAGTGTCTTCTTCTGCGGTCTCGCCCTCGCCCACACTTCCGTCCTCAGCGTCCGCGCCATTCACAAACGCTCCAACCTCTTCCGCGCCGGCCTCTGGATCGGCGGCATCAAAGCCATCATCATGATCGCCGCCGGCAACCTCGAACAGGTCACACCCTTCATTTATTCCCAGCAGGCCATCGCCGCCTTTCTCACCGGACTCCTCACCTCCCTCATCGTCCTGCTCCTCATTCCGCCCCTCGAATTTCTCTTCAAGGCCACCACCGACATCCGGCTGCTCGAACTCTCCGACATGTCGCACCCGCTGCTCGCCCGCCTCGCCCTCGAAGCCCCCGGCACCTACCACCACAGCCTCATGGTCGCCCACCTCGCCCAGGCCGCCGTCCGCGACATCGGCGGCAACGACCTGCTCGTCCGCGTCTGCGCCTACTACCACGACATCGGCAAACTCACCAAACCCGAGTTTTTCATCGAGAACATCCAGGGACGCGCCAACCCGCACGACGAACTCTCCCCCAGCATGTCCCGCCTCATCGTCATCTCCCACGTCAAGGAGGGCGTCAGCCTCGCCCACCGCTACAAACTCCCCCAGCTCATCGTCGACGGCATCGAACAGCACCACGGCACCAGCGTCATCCAGTACTTCTACCACCGCGCCCGCACCCGCGCCGACGAAGCCGACAAGTCCCGCGTACTTGCCGAAGACTACCGCTATCCCGGACCCAAACCCGTCGCCCGCGAAATGGGCGTCCTCATGCTCGCCGACGCCATCGAAGCCGCCTCCCGCAGCCTCGACCGCAACAAGCCCGGCCAGATCGATCCGCTCGTCAACGACATCCTCCGCGAAAAACTCAACGACGGACAACTCGACCACTGCCTGCTGACCCTCGCGGAGATCAACGCCGTCCGCCGCTCCTTTATTTTCTCCCTGAACAACATGCTCCACGGACGCGTCGCCTACCCCAAAGAGGCCGAAAAGGAAAAAGATGAGAATTGACGTCACCAACCAGCAGGCGGGCCACACCCTCGACGAGGCCGCCCTCGCCCGCTATGCCCACTGGATCATGGAACAGGTTCAGGACCTCGCTCCGCACTTCCACTGGGTCGAACTCTCCCTCGTCCTCACCGACGACTCCATCCGCGCCCTCAACCGCGAATGGTGCGGACGCGACAAGGTCACCGATGTGATTTCCTTTGCTTACCCCGACGACGACGGCTTCTCCGGCGGCGACACCGGGGAAATCATCGTCAATGTCCAGCAGGCCGCCGAGGAGGGACGTCTTCGCGAATCGCCCGACGACGAACTCGCCCTCTACATCGCCCACGGCTGCCACCACCTTATGGGCGCGGAAGATCACAGTCCCGATCGCAAACGCGCGATGTTAACCCTCGAACGCGCCTGGCTGGAAAACGCCCGCGCCCTTGGCCTCTGCGGCCCCTTCTTCCAATGAATACACTGCTGATTCTCTGTTCCACCTCCCTGCTCGGTGCCGCCCTGTTCAATACGCTGCTCCGTTCCCTGCGCTACAGCGGGGAAGCCGGGCTGTCCCGACTGCCGGAAAAATTCCCGCGTTTCGACGCCACGCTTCGCCGCTGGGAAAAACGCTGGCCCGAAATCATCTCCGTGGTCACGCTCCTCGCCGTCTCCCTGCAAATCGCCACCATCTGGAGCGCGGTCAACCTCTATGACATCTATGCCGAACAGGTGGGCGGACCCATTTGGCTCGGCGTGGCCGCCGTCGCCCTCTACACCCTGCTCAACATCACGCTCACCCGCACCCTTCCCGGCGTCCTGTCCGAACACTACGCCGACCGCATCACCGTCCACACCCTCCCGCTCTGCGGCCTGCTCTATTTTATCTTCTGGCCCCTCGCCTTCCTCATCACCTGGATCGAAAAAATCCTCCACCTGCGCCTGGGCTCCAAAACCGACGAAGGCAACCGCCCCAGCGCGGGCGACGAAATCCTCACCCTCGTCGAACAGACCCACGACCACGAACTCGACGAAGAAGAAAAAGACTTCATCCGCTCCGCCCTCGAATTCGGCGAAACCATCACCCGCGAAGTCATGACCCCCCGCGTCCGCATGGCCGGTCTGGAGGACACCCTCAACGTTGAACAGTCCCTCGCCATCATCAAGGACAGCCCCTACTCCCGCTTCCCGCTCTACCACGACGACTACGACGAAATCCTCGGAATGGTCCACGTCAAGGATCTCATCAAAGCCATCGCCGCCGGCGAATTGAAACGCCCGCTGACGGAAATGATGAAGCCCGCCACCTTCGTGCCGGAGTCCATGCCCATCAGCGACCTGCTTCGCATGATGAAGTCGCAGAAAATCCACACCGCCATCGCGGTCGATGAATACGGCGGCACCGCCGGCGTCGTCACCCTGGAGGACATTCTCGAGGAACTTGTCGGCGAGATCGAGGACGAACACGACAAGGAGACCAAGCCCTATTCGCGCATTGGCGACGGCGTCTTCCAGGTCGAGGCCAACATGCCCGTGGACGAACTCAACGAGGAACTTGATCTGCGCATTCCGGAGCGCGAAGAGTACGACACCATCGCCGGCTATATGCTTTTCACGCTGGGCCGTATTCCCGCCACCGGCGAGTTGGTGCACGCTCCCGGCTGCGACATCCGCGTGCAGAAAGCCACCGCCCGCCGCATCCAGACCCTCACCCTGACGCCCCGCAGTCCCGTCGACGAAGATACCAAAACCTGAAGCCGATCCCTTCCCCTACCATCAGGATTAGCCTCAGAACACCTGACCTCGTGAGAAAGGCGTAAGGTGAAAACCCTGGAAACAGAGGGGTTTGTTATTGGGCCGCTCCAACGGGGACTTCGGAAGAAATGATACCAAACCCAGCACCAACGGTGCGCGGCATCCCAGCCCAGCACAACGTGCTGGGACTCGCGGATAATGGGTTTTGATGCGGTCTGAAGGACCGCCGCAACGTGCGACGCGCAAGCACGTTCCCCTGGGCTTCGACTTGCGGCGGTCCTTCAGACCGCATCCCGCTTTCCTGTCCGCAGACCCCGCGCGTTGCGCGGGTCTGGGATGCGGTCGCACCTTTGGTGCTAAACTCTGCCCCGGTTGGACGAATCTCCGTTCGGAAATAGACCAAACCTTTTTTCGTTTTTTGAGATATCATCCTCCAATCCCGATAAGGGTCCACTTTCCATCGACCTTGCGGATGATATAGAGGAAGGCTTTGTCGTAGGCGATGAAGTTTTCGACGCCTTCTTTCACATGGCTAACATCGCAATAGAGGTCCCCCTCTTGAGGCGTGTAGGATGCCATAATCCGTTTGTTGCTCATCAGGCGTTTGTTGTTTAAGGGGGATCCAAGCCGCACGTCAACATCCCGGAAGAACTGCTCCATGGAAATCTTTAAGACCTGACGGACAAACCCCTCCGCTTCCGCTGTGGGGTTTGTTCCGTCCGCATACATACGGCACGTCACCAGACAAAATACGGCAATCGCCGTCATCGCGATTTTCATGCAATTCTCCAAGGGTTTCCACCCAGCGTCAGGCCCGGATCACCGGACCTTGGCGTTGTGGGTTTCTTCGCCGGCGCTCCAGATGCGGTACTGGACTTCCATGCCGCCGGGGGTGTAGACGACGATGGGCAGGCGGCTGTTGTAGCGGATTTGTTTGGGGGGCATGGTGACGAAGCGTTCGACGGGGGCTTCGTTCTCCATCGGGGCCATGAGGGTCTGCGCCACCGCGCCGGGCGTCGCGACGAAGTACGTGAAGCCCCAGCCTTCCAGGTCCTTCTCCTCGATCTTTCCGCCCATCATCATGCGGTTGACGCTGTCGCCCATCACTTTCTGTCCGATGATGATTTCGACGCTGAAAGCATCTTCTTCGCCGCGCTCTTTGTGCGGGAGGATGATGACGTGCCGGATCATACCATCTTTGGCGGCGGGAAAGGGCTTGAGGTTTTTTTCCGCCTCGTCGTTGGCGAAGAGCGGCAGGGCGAGCAGGCAGGCGAGCAGGAGGGTCAGTTTTTTCATGGGTGTTTCCAGGATGAGTTTGTTGGGTTAGCGGGTGGGCGGTTCGGCGCTGAGAATCTGCGCGCCGTGGACACTGTCGAGCACGAGAATCGAAAACTCGGCAGCTTCTTCGGGTTGGCGGTCATTGAGGGAAAGGTAATCGAAGCGCCCGCGCAGGTCGGTATAGCCGTCTTTCCAGAAGCTTTCCCGTCCGTCGCTGCCACGGGCGAAGACCTTGACGTAGGTTTTGGCCAGGGGCTTGCCGTCCTTCGCGGAGCGGACCTCCACCTGTCCAAAACTTTCCATCTTGCGCACGCGGAGCTGGTTGGCGTACCAGGCCGTGCTCGCGCGCTGGCCCTTGCCGACCACTTCCACCATGAGGTTTCGTTGCTCGTAGCCGCGCGGCAGTTTCAGTTCTTCAGGCTCGCCGCCAGCCTTGAGGTCGATTTCCTGACTCAAGGCGGGTTTGATGACGGCGAAGTCCGCGCCGCCCTCTGCGAGGAAGGGCTTGCGGCTGAAGAGCAGCTCGATATCCATCGGATACAGGTTCAGGGTCACGCGCTTGAGGTTGTGCGCGGTGACGAAGATCTTGCCGGCCTCGACGTTCATTTCGAGCGAGGGCGACTGCGCGGCGAGACGGTCGAGGTCCTGCTGGCGTGTCGGTTCGGCGATCTCCGCCGCCTCCGCGCCGCGGGCTTCTTTCACGGCCTGGGCCAGGGCGTTGAAGCGGGCGTTCCAGCGCGGTACGGGCTGAGCGAGGTGCGGCTGCACGAGGGCGACCGCGCGGTCGAGGTCGAGCGTGCGCAGCGCCACCCAGGCGCGAAGGTAATCGGCCTGGACTTTTTCGTGCAGGTCGCCGTCGCGGACCTTCGCGAGTTCCGCGATGCCTTCGCTGAGGCGGTCCTGCAAGAGCAGGTAGTACACCAGGCCCAGGCGTTCATTCGCGCCGAGTTCCGCGCGGTAGAGACCGTTGCGCAGGAAGCCGCGGTACTGGTCGTTGAGGGCCGTATTGAGGATCTTGCGTTTGTCGCCGACCGCATGGGCGCGGGGGTTGACCAGCGGATCGTATTCGAGGTGTTCGTAGCTCTTGGCTTCCACGGGATCGACCACGAGCAATGCCGATTCGAAGACGGGTCCGACCTGGCTGGCGAGCGATGTTTTCGGCAGCCAGGTTTTAACGCGGGGCACATCCTTGTGGAACACGCTGTAAGACAGAGTGGTCTGGTGGAAGAGCCCGCGTCCGGCGAGCAGATCCGCCGCCTGGGTGTAGAAGTCGCGGTCCTTGAGACGCCAGGCCATTTCGTCGAGGTTGAGTCGGCGCAGGTTGTTGTCGCGCAGGAAGGCGAGGGTGTCGCCGGGGCTGGCGAACTGCGAGATCCAGGCCCAGGAGGTCTTGTCCACTTCGGTGGGGGCGTCCTTGACGGTGAAGACGCGGGGCGCGGCCTTGCCGATGATCGCCTCGTCCGCCGCCGCGTGGGCGGGGAACTGCGCGAATTCGCCGGCGAAGGGGAAAGTGAAGAAGTACTCTACCTTGACGGTGGTGTAGGGCTCCAGCAACACGGGCACGTCGTCGGTCACCGCGCCGTTGCGCAGCGGAATGGCGCCGAGCGGGAGCTGGAGCAGCACGTTCAGGCGGCGGCGCGAGGCGGTGGGATTGGTGAGGGTCACCCGCGCGCCGTACAGGGTGCGGCGGATAAATTCACCGGTCACGAACTTCTCGATCTGCTCGTTGCCCTCGAAGCGGTACATGTCGTCGGGACGGAAAAACTGCTGCGAAAGGAGCAGCGGCCGGTCGTCTTTGGAGACTTCCGCCGGGAGAATCTGTTCGCTGACGAGCAGGGCGGGCGTGGCGACGCTGAGCGTGAGCTGTGCGCCTTCGGGTTTTTCCACCGGGGCTTCGGCCTCGAAGGGCAGACCGCAGAACGCGAGGGCGGCGATGATTTCCGTCAGGTTGCGATGCGCTTCGAGCAGGCGTTCGGGAACAGCGGCGCTGTTGGCGACATCGATCCAGAAGCCGTTGACGGAAATGCGTTCGGGCACATCGTCGCTCACGCGGAGTTTGTAGTAGTTCTGCTCCGCCCATTCCTTGGTCTTGGGCAGGGCGCGGTAGAGGCGTTCGACGACTCCGGCAAGGGCTTCGCCGTCCATCGCGACGATCATGTCCATCGGGGCATCCGCCGCCATTTCCGCCATCTCCGCCATGACCACCACAGGTTCGGCGAGGGACATGGATTTTTCGGCGCGGGACATTGGAGGCGCGGCGGCGGGTGCAGGAGCGCCAGTCGCAAAGCCATCGGCCATGGCCATGTTCATTACGCCGCCCACAGCTCCGGGGGCAGCGACTCGACGCATCATCTCGGATGCGCCTTCCGCCTCGCGGCGGGCTTTGTCCTTGGCGCCGGCGATGGCTTCGTCGAGTTCGGCGGCCTGCAGGGCCGTGCGCACGAGGCGGGCGAAACCTTCGGGATCGGGCGGCAGCAGTTCCCAGGCTTCGCGCAGGGAGGCGCGCAGCGCTTCGGTGTTGCCCCCGCGGCGGGCGAGCAGCGCGAGTTCGAGCGCGTTGCGGTCCTGCAGGCGGTCGAGGCGCGTGTCTTCGGGCGTCAGGGACTCCAGCAACCAGCGGTCAACGAGCGTTTTGTCCTTTTTGTTGACGAGATAGGGGCGCACCACCTTGTCGAAGAAAGCGCGGTCGCGCTGCTGCAGGAAAAGGTGGAGTTCGTGGGAGGCGTACTCGCCGTACTTCGCGAGCTTGGCCGCGTCGTCGAGTTTGGGCCATTCCTTGAGGAAGGCGAACTCGCCGAGGGTGGCGTCGCCGCCGAGGGACTGCAACAAGTCGAAGGCCTGTCCCAGCGTGCGGATGGTCTGATAGCGCGTGGTGGCGAGGTCGGGATAGACCACGGGCTGGTTGGCCGCGATCACGCGGATGGTTTTCTGGCGGCTGAAGGAGCCGTCCGGATTGAGGCCGATCATCTGGCGCACTTCCTGGGGCGTGTAGCCCTTGTCGGCCAGCGTGTGGCGCACGCGGCTGGTGCCGAAACGGTCCAGCACGACAATGTCCAGCGCCGTGTGTTCGCCGAGGTCTTTGAGCGGAATGCGGACGTTGCCGTTGGCGTCGGGGGTCAGGTTCAGCCACCAGCGACTGCCCTGCGGCAGGAAGTCGTAGCCGATGTCGAGGTTCGCGGGCATCATGCGGCCTTCATATAAATACTCACCTCCGCCACCGCCTTCCCCACCTTTCATTACACGCATACCAGCGGTAAAGCCAGAGGCGTCCATGCGCTTGCGCTCCATTTCCGCCGGGGCATTGAGCTGCTGGCGTCCGCCGCGGTAGGCCTGGTCCTGTTTGAGGACTTCGCGCTCGGCGCTGGTTTCACGCAGTTCCCAAGGATTGAGAATGAGGCCGGGGCGCTCCAGCAGCGTGCCCGCGAAGATGTCGTGGAAGCGGCGTTCGAGCACGTAGCGGTATTCGTCGCCGATGTTGCGTCCGCTGATGTACTGGACATGCGGCGGATAGACGCGGCGCTGGGCCGGGGACGGATATCCTGCGCCCAAGGGAAAATTGGAGCCGCCATCGAGGTAGCGGTAGGCGCGCACGGCGAGTCGGGTGCTGGGCGTCACGTTGCGCAGCGTCACCACGGTCTCCTCTCCGGCGGTTTTCACATCGGCCACCGACGGAAGGCGGTTGCCCGTGCCTTGCAGGCGGCGGGTTTTGCCGAGAAGATATCCGCTGCGGGCGTTGGCCTCGATGACTTCGAGGGCGACGCTTTCCCCGGTCTCGTGCAGGTGCAGCGTGTATTCGCCCGCGGGCAGTCCGGCGATGCGGATTTCGCCAGCGGCGATGCTGACCTTGTCCGTACGGTCGGCGAGCATCACGGGGCCTTTGATCTGGAAGAGCGAAAAGGCTTTCAGGTCGCGCAGGCGGTCGGTCGTGTAGGGCAGCGAGACCGCTTCGTCGGGCAGCAGGTGCAGGCGCGGGGGCAGCAGCACGCGGCCGCCGTCGAGGAGGCGCGTGAAGTGGAGTCCGTCGGGACCGCTCACCTGAATCTGCGCAATCGCGGCCAGCGGGCCGAGGTCCACGCGTCCGGCTTCGTCGCTGCTGACTTGCAGGTCGACCGTCTGCGTGAAAGCGGGGTGCGTGAGGTTGACCTGCATGGGCACGGCCTCCATCGGCTCGCCGGTGAGTCCGCGGACTTCCAGCGACCATCCGGTGGCCGAGGGCGTGAGGAACACCTGCTTCAGGGTGTCGCCCGCGCGGGCGCCGTTCACGTCGATCGCGAAGGCGTCGGTCAGGGTGATCTCCTCCAGATCGACTTTGCGTTTGATCTTGGCTTCGACGCTGACCTCGAGGCGGCGCAGCGATTCCTGCACGTAGAAGGAACGCAGCCATTCGGCGTTGCGGACGAAGTCGGCCGTGAATTCGCGCTCGGTGCGCAGGCCCTTGGCGTCGATGGAGGCGAGGGTGACCTTGACGCTGCCGAGTTCCTTGGGATCGAGCGGAATGCCGTGGATGCGGAAGTCGGGGCGCAGGACGAGGCCGGCGGTGTTTCGGCGGGGCAGGTTCTGGGCGTCGATGTGGATGCCGGCGCTGAAACTGTAGTCCTCGCCGAGGTGCTGAATCTGTTCGGGCGAGCAGAAGTCGCCATCGCGCAGGATGGCGAAGCGGAGGCCGGGATTTTCCGAGAAGGGCAGCATGACGATGCCTTCCTCGTTGGCGGTGAATTCGCGTCCATTCATCCAGACGGCGGCGTTTTTGACCGTTTCGCCGGCATCGTTGAGCACGAACATCGCCTGGCCGGCGGTGTTGGGCAGGGTCACGGATTCGAGGTGGCCGACGTGCAGCAGCGCGCGGGAGCTGACGCCGTTGCCGATGAGTTCGACAACGTAGACGCCGCGTTTGGTGATTTCGGGAAGGGCCAGACTGTGGCGCACGCGGCGTCCGGGATCGGCGGCGGTTTTGAGGGTGCGTTCGTGGGTGGCGACCATGCCGTCGAGGTCGATGGCCTGGTCCACCGGCGCGTTGTGGGTGCTGTAGTAGTTGAAGGTCTGGATTTCGTAGATTTTCAGCAGGAGGCTGTCCACGCGTTTGAGGTCCACTTTCAGGTCCACCGCCTGGCCGGGCGTGATGTAGCTCGGATTCTGCGGGGCGAAATCGAGTTCGATGCGGTCGAGGATGGCGCGATAGGCCGCCGGAGTGAGTTTGGAGGCCCAGTCTTCGGCCCTGCCGACGCCGTGCAGGATTTTGCTTTCGGCGAAGATCGCATCCAGCCAGCGGGTTTCAAAGAATTCGAGGTAGGCGGAGGTGTCGGGAGCGTTTTTGAGCAGTTCGATCAGGTATTCGCGGACGAGGGGCTCTTCGTTCTGAATGGGCGGGAGAACGATGTCGCGTCCGGGCTGATAACCGAAGTTGACCCATTCGGTGGCCTGGCGCTGAAGCTGATCCCGTCGTGCGCGGGGCAGGTAAGAAACCTGGCGGGGCAACTGGAGATACAGGCGGAACAGTTGTTCGTCGTAGACCCCGAGGCGGCGCTGGTGATCCAGCAGGCGGAAAAGCACCGAAGCTTTGAGTGAATTGTGCATCGGTTCGAGCGTGCTCACAAAGGCCCACACCTCCTGGAAGTGTTTGACGGCGGCGGCGTGGTCTTGCGAGAGATCGGCGTCGGGCGCGGGCAGGCGCGCGAGGCGTTCGGTGACGTAGGCTTCTTCGCGCAGCAGCGAAGGGCGGCGCTGGGCGAGTTCCTCCAACTGGGCACGGGTGAGCTGGCGGTGGATGTTGTGGTGACCAAATCCGCGGCTGTCCTTGTAGTCCAGATCGGCGAGAATCAAATCGACGAGGCCGGGGACATCGGGTTGCGTGAGACGTCCCAGATAGGCGCGGCGGAAGTCCGGGTTCTGATTGGCGTTGCCGACCAGTTCCAGGCCGCGGGGCGTCACGTTGTCGAGCAGGCCGCGGCGCTGGGCTTCCCGCATGAACACGTCCACGCCGTACAGTTCGGGCGCGAGGGCCGAAGGATGACGCGAGGCGCGCTGCTCGTGGCGGGCGCGGTGGTTGAAGGTGAGCCCGAGTTCGTCGCGCAGGTGGGTCCAACTCGCGTCGGAGGCGGCGTCGAATTCGATCAGGCGCTGACGGCGGCGCATTTCCAGCATGCGCGCGTTCCAGTTGTTGCGGTTGCGGGTCTGCCAGGCATCGAGGGTGCGCTGGAAGGCGACGCGGTCGTTGGAGAGTTGGTGGTGGAGACAGTGGTAATAGAACCAGTCCTCGGTGTCGGGCACGAGTTCCTTGAGGGCGGCGGCGCGGTCGCCCCAGGCGAAGGCTTCGAGGAACTCCAGATCATTGGGATCGGCGGCACGCAGGGCGCAGAGCGAAAACAGCACAACACAGCAGAGCAATTTTTTCATGGGGGTCTCCAAAACGGACGGTAGACGGAAAGTGTACACCCTTGAGACGCCCCCCGGCAGACAAATCTTGGAAGATTGTGTAAAAAAGTTGTATGACGCGGCGAACCGCGTTCGTTTTTGCCGGACAAAAGATACCCCCGAGGTCGACGCACCCAGCCTTCTCGCGGCGAAGCCGCTGCGCGGGCCCGGGCAGCGGCCTGCGCTTCCCGTCCCGGCCAACAAGTTATTGAGTGGTTTTCGGATATCCTGCGCGATATCTATCGGTGTGGCAATGGTTTTCTGTATTTTTGGGAGGAAACCGCCATCCGATAGCTATATTGCAACAGGAACAATATGTAGTTGCGCAAAGGGGGAGCCTGGCGGAGATCTACATGAAAGGGTTTACCGCACGTATGCCACCGTAGTCCTGGCCAGGGTTAAAATCTTC
>CAZCFM010000093.1:0-15084 GCA_964497855.1 uncultured Verrucomicrobiota bacterium
CGGATTTCCCCAACGCGCTCCGCCATGACGGGATCGTAGAGGTGGTAACCGGCATCCGTGACCTCCGAAACCTCCAGCAAGCCCTCCCGGGTCCAAAAGCGCAGGGTGGCATTCGTTTCTCCGCTGAGCTTGGCCAACTGACCGATTCGCAGCAACGCGCCTGTCGCCTGAACGGGTTCTTCCGTTGGATTCACGGCCCGCACATAGATGTCCAGCGAACGGTCCACCGCCTCGCGGATCACCTGCATACAGGGCTCTTTGCTTCCGCCAAGCTGGGCGTGTTCCAGGGACTGGATATAGCGTAAACGATCCCGTTTGCGGATGATTGCGGGGGGATAGCCGTTTTGCAAGAGGATGAGATTCATCAGTAATCGGGCCGTCCGTCCGTTGCCATCCACAAACGGGTGAATGCTGACCAGCCGGTAGTGCGCCTCGGCGGCCAGCTCCACGGGATGCAGATGCGGGGAAGTGCTGATGTGTTGGATACATTTTGTCATCAAATCCGGAACCTTGACCGGGTTGGGCAGCACGACCCTCGAACCGGAAATTCGCACGGCAATCGAGCGATAACACCCCGCGTTTCCATCATCAATCCCCCGCAAAATACAGGCATGAAGATCCAGAATATCCCGCTCCGTGAGGTCGTTTGTCTTTGACCGGGCCCGCTTCCAAACCTCAACCAACGCGCGGGCATGATTTGTGGCCTCCAAATGCTCCACCAAGGTCTTTCCGCTTACCGTTAAACCCTTTTCGACCACAATGGCGGTCTCCTGGCGAGTCAGCGTATTTCCCTCAATCGCGTTGCTTGTATACGTCAACTCAATCGCAAACCACTGCTCCAGATTGCGGAGCAGTTCGGGCGGCAAGGGCCCATGGCGGTCCAAAGCCGCTTTTTTCAGGCTCAGTTGTTCAAAGTTCATGCACAAACCATAAAGTGTCACTTCATGGTTGTCGATTAAAAATGGCAAGGGGGCTGCCCGAGGCAAGGGGTCCGCGAATTTCAGTGATACTGCAAGAGGAGCTTTTTTATTCGCGCGGAGTGTTTCCAGGGAGGAAGGGGACTCGGAAGGCGTGTTCGAAGTCGAAGACGTCCTGAAAATCGGCGCGTTCGTCCTCGTCGGTTTTGCCGAGGATGTGGGCGTCGATCATGCGGAAAACGATTTCGCCGAAGTCGTCGGTCGTGTGGAGTCCCCAGTGCTTCAGCACGCGCAACGCGAGGGGTCCGTATTGGCTGAGGGCGAAGTCCCGGAGTCCCCCGGCGAGTTCCTGTCCGCGGACATGGCGGGCGGAGCCGCCGGCCTGAATGATGGCCTGCACGGTAAAATCGAGGCCTTTGCGCACAAAATGATACGCTTCTTCGTGGTAGCGTCCGTCGGCGCGGGCGAGGGAGCGGATCAGGTCGCGTTGTTCGGGTTCGTTCATCCGGGCGGCGGGGGTGGGGTTACCAGGTCCAGAGGGGCGAAGACGTGGGCGGGTCCACGTTGAACCAGGTGTAGAGCTGGGGAATGTTGCGAGTCATGAGCAGGATAAACAGCAACAGGCAGCCCAGTGTGGTGATCATGAAGCGTTTGCGTTTGAAGAGTTTTTCCGGATGCTGAACGGGGCTGTCGGGCCAGAGACCAATTTTGAGGTAGTAGGTGATAAACGCGGCGGCCACGGGCAGGAAGAGCACCAGTTCCAGACGGTAGCGGACGATAAACACGCCGCCGAAGAAGGCGCCGGTGAGGGCGTAAAAAAAGAAACTCACGAGCAGCCGCTCCTCGTTGTACCAGCGGAAGGAGTTGCGGTACGCGGCTGCGACCTTTGGATCGCGGATGTGCCGGTATTCGGCGAAGCGTTTGATGGCCATGAAAAAGGCGCCGAACATCCAGTAGGAGACGATCAGGCTCAGGGGCGGAATCTCGTCGGGAATGAGCACAAACCAGCCGAGGAAGAGGCGCAGGGGGTTGTTCACGGATTCGCTGAGCACATCCAGCCAGGGAAGTTCCTTGGTGCGCAGCGGGGGGATGTTGTAGACGCAGCCCATGATCCAGAGGGCGAGGGCGCTGAGGAAAAAACCTTTGTTCACGAACCAGGCGCCGGCGAGGCCCAGGGCCCCGAGCAAAATCCATTCCGCATAGGCCAGGGGCAGCTTCACCTGTCCGGAGGGAATGGGCCGATGGCATTTTTCCGGATGATGCCGGTCGCGGGGGGCGTCGAGAATTTCATTGATCACGTAGTTGCTGGAGGCCACGAGTCCGGTGAGGAGAAAGGCCAGGGCGAGGGTCCATCCCAGTTCGGGGCTGACGGTGACGGGGCGGAGGAACCAGGCCAACAGGAAGCCCAGCAACATAAAGGCGTTTTTGCCCCAGTGGTCGAAGCGGGCGATGCGGAGATAGGCAATCATAAGGGAGGAGGTGGTGAATCAAGACGTTGGAGTTCAATGCCGCGGAGCAGGGCGGACCCCGAAGCGCCAAAAAAGACGCGGGGCTCGACATGGGCGGGTTCGGCGAGGCTGAAGGTCACCACGGTTTTGTCCAGTCCGGCGCGGAGGGTTTGTTCGCCCAGGCTGCGGCGGCCGAGGTCGGCCATCACTTCCAGGCGGATCGGGCGCTCGGGCTCCACGTCCTCCCAGCGGATGTCGAAGCGGCACTCGTAGTTGCCTGGGGGGAGGTACAGATACCAGCCAAAAAAGAGGAAGCCGGCCTCTTCGTTGCCGGGTTCCGTGTTGCGGAAGGGGCCGTCGTTCGAGCCCGTGCCCCGACTGTGATGGCTGTTGGAGGCCTCGCGTTTCGCGAGCCGGAAGGACTCCGCGATCGGTGTCAGCACAAACGAGTCTCCTTCCCGCCGGAGGAACCAGGCCTTGCGCTCCGGGAAACTGGCGGCCAGGGCGCTGTGGTCCTCCGGATGGGCCTGCAGGCGAAGAATGCGGCTCCGCAGTCCTTTTTCGTTCAGGAAGAGGTAATTCCGCAGAGTGCGGTCCACCGGTTCGCCGTAGACGAAAACCAGATTGTCCCCGGGAAGGGCGAGCAGTTTTTCCTCCAGGTCCCATTGCGCGGAAAACTCGTCGCGGATCGCCGTCACCTGTTGCAGGGTGAAGCGGATCGATGACAACAGCAGGGCGCAGCCCATCACGCCGAAAAACAGCGCGCGGGGAATGGGTTTTTTCTCCAGGCGCCGCCAGAGACGGGACAGGCCGAGTCCGCCGAAGAGCAGCCAATACGGCAGTGTTTCCGTCAGGTACAGCGGCCCGACCGTGGGGATGCCCTCGAACCAGAAGGCGACATAGCCCAGCGGCACGGAAAGGCCAACCCCGAGCAGGAAGCCGCTCCAGCGACGGTTCCAGCCGTGCCCGCCCAATCCCAGCCACAGCAGCAGGGTGCCCACCGGGGTTCCCAGCATCCAGACATCGAGCTGGCGCAGGTTGTTCCAGAAAAAACCCAGGCCCCGCCGCACGGTGTGGTTGACCCGGTGCAATTCGCCCCCTTGCAGGCGGCGGAGACCGAAGCCCAGTCCTTCGCTTTTTTCGTAGAGGAGATACGTGGCCTCGCGCGAGTGTCCGGTTGTGAGTTTGTTGTAGCGGAGGAAAAGGACGACGCCCACGAGTGCGGAGAGCGCGAACAGGACAACGCCAATCCAATAGCGGAGGTTTCGTTTTTCGTTTCGAAGGACGGAGAGAGAATAAATGGCGAAGGGAATCGCCACGAGCGCGGCGGTCCAGGTGCGGTTCAGGAAGAGGAAGCTCCAGCAGAGCCCAGCCGCGATGGCCAGGCGGGGGTCGCGCTCCTGTTGCCAGCGCATGAAAAAATACAGCATCCAGGCCGAAGCCGCCATGCCACTGGTGTGGCTCAGCAAGGTCCCGCTCATCAGCAGAAAGAAGGGGCTGGCCAGCAGCAGCAACGGCATCAGCAGCCGGGGCATGCGCAGCATCCGTCCGATCAGGGTCAGGGCCACGAGGGTCAGGGCGGAGGCAAGGGCCGTCATGAGGTGGGGAGACCCCAGCAGAACGCCGGCGGCCAGCCACAGGGAATGCGCGGGGGGATATCGCGACAACCAGCCCGCTTCCTCATCGAGAATGATCATGTCATGACGGAGCAATTCGGCGTAGGGGCCGGGATCCCTGCGGACGACGCCATCGGCAAAAGTATGGGCCTGAAAGAGATAGCTCCCCTCATCGCCGGTGATCCGTTGGAAGCGGAACAGCGTGCCGGACACGGCCCAGGACAGGGCGAAGGCCAAGAGAGCCAGAAGCAGCAGTTCCAGCCTGCGCGGCGAGGGTTCGGAGGGATGGGTGACAGAAATCATGGGGCTCCGCCTCATATGCGGGGGAATACGAAACTGCAAGCCGCGAAAAGGGGGCGCTACTTTCTTGCGTTTTCTTCTTTTCCGATGCCGATGTTGGCATCAGAAGCTTTCTGCAATGAACAACCTCCCTTCCCGTATCCTCGAAACCTGGCAGGCGGCCCGGACCGCGCGCGCAAACGCCCACTGTCCCTACTCGTCCTATCCGGTGGGCGCGGCCCTCCGCCTCCGGGATGGCCGCATCTTCGCGGGCTGCAACGTGGAGAACGCCAGTTACGGCGGGACCATCTGCGCCGAGCGCTCCGCCATCTGCGCCGCCGTCGCCGCCGCCGGGGCCCCGCTGGACATCGAACACCTCGTGCTCATCACCCGCGAACCCGCCCCACCTTGCGGCTTCTGCCTGCAAGTGCTCGCCGAATTCGCCGGCGGCGACCTGCCCATCTGGCTCTCCACCCCCGACGGACCCGTCCGATCCCTCAGCCTCGCCGACCTTCTCCCCCTCCGTTTCAACGCCGACAACCTGGAACCCCGCGCATGACCGACAGCATCCCCAACGTCCTCGCCGAACGCTACGCCTCCCCCGCCATGCGCGACCTCTGGTCCGGCAGCGGCAAAGTCCGGCTCGAACGCGAATTCTGGGTCGCGGTCCTCAAAGGCCAGCGCGACCTCGGGCTCCCCCTCCCCGCCGGCACCGTCGAAGCCTACGAACGCGTCATCGACCGCATCGACCTCGATTCCATCCAGGCGCGCGAAAAAATCACCCGCCACGACGTCAAGGCCCGCATTGAGGAATTCTGCGCCCTCGCCGGACACGAACACATCCACAAAGGCATGACCAGCCGCGACCTCACCGAAAACGTGGAGCAGCTCCAGGTCCTCCGCTCCCTGCACCTCGCCCGCAGCCGGTCGGTGTCCATGCTCGCCCGCCTCGCCGAACTCGCCGCCCGCACCCGCGACACCGTGCTCACCGCCCGCACCCACAACGTCGCCGCCCAGCCCACCACCCTCGGCAAACGCATCGCCATGTTCGGCCAGGAACTCCTCTGCTCCCTCGAACGCCTCAACGACCTCATCGAACGCTACCCCGTCCGCGGACTCAAAGGCGCCGTCGGCACCCAGCTCGACGCCCTGACGCTCTTCGACGGCAACGCCAGCCGCGTCCAGGAACTCGAAGAACGCATCGTCCAGCACCTCGGCTTCCGCCGCGTGCTCGACAACGTCGGCCAGGTCTATCCCCGCAGCCTCGACCTCGACGTCGTCTCCGCCCTCGTCCAGCTCGCCTCCGGACCCGCCGATTTCGCCAAAACCCTCCGCCTCATGGCCGGCCACGAACTTGCCTCCGAAGGTTTCGCCAAAGGACAGGTCGGCTCCTCCGCCATGCCCCACAAAATGAACAGCCGCAGTTGCGAACGCATCAACGGCTTCCACCTCATCCTCAAAGGGCACCTCACCATGGCCGCCGGACTCGCCGGCGACCAGTGGAACGAGGGCGATGTCTCCTGCTCCGTCGTCCGCCGCGTCATGCTGCCCGACGCCTTTTTCGCCTTCGACGGTCTTTGCGAAACCTTCCTCACCGTGCTCGGTCAATTCGAAGTATTCGAAGCCGTCATCGCCCGTGAAAACCGCTATTATTTCCCCTTTCTGGCCACGACCACTCTGCTCATGCGCGCCGTGCAGGCCGGGGCCGGACGCGAAGAGGCCCACGAAGCCATCAAGGAACACGCCGTGGCCACCGTGCTGGACCTCCGCCATGGCCGCATCGCCGACAACAACCTCGCCAGCCGCCTCGCCGCCGACTCGCGCCTCCGCCTGAGCGCGCGCGAGATCGACGATGTGCTCGCCCAGGCCGCTTCCCTCACGGGGGCCGCCGGAAGCCAGGTGGACCGCTTCGTGGCCCAAACCCGCCGCTGGCTCGAAAGCGATCCCGCCGCAAGCGCCTACGTCCCCGGGGCGATTCTGTAACACGAGTGTAGACTTGCACAATTGGTAATATTGGTATGTAATGTACCACTCGCCTATGCCACTCCTTGACCACATCCAGTTTCTGGCTTTTGCCTTTCTGTGCGCCCTTTTGCTCGCGTTTCTCTGCACCCCCGTGGCGATGTGGCTGGGGTTTCGCCTGGGCTTGGTGGACCAGCCCGGCGGACGCCGCATTCATGAAAAACCCACACCCCGATCCGGCGGTCTCGCCGTTTTCGCCGCATTTTTCGCCGCACTTTTCCTGATATCCCATTTGAAAATTCTTCCCGCCGTGGACGCCTCCTTCAGGCCATGGGTCCTCTGCACCTTCTGGGTCAGCCTTCCCGTGCTGATTCTCGGAATCATCGACGACCGCTGGGAGGTCCGGCCCGGCGTTAAATTCGCTGGTCAATGTTTTATTGCCGTCCTCGCCTGGACCCAGGGCCTGCAGCTCGAACGCATCCTGGGCATGGAACTGCCCGTCGTCGTGGACTTCGCCCTCTCCGTGTTCATCTTCCTCTGCGCCATGAACGCCTACAACCTCATCGACGGCATGGACGGGGTCGCCGGCGGACTCGGAGCCGTCACCGGCATCGGCCTCTGCGGCCTCAACCTGATGCAGGGCAACACCGAAATGGCCGCCGCCAGTCTGGCCCTGAGTGGCGCCTGCGGGGGGTTTCTCCGTTATAATTTCCATCCCGCGCGGGTCTTCCTGGGCGACACCGGCAGCATGTTCATCGGCTTCATCCTGATCGCCCTCACCTTCGGGACCGAAGCCCGCAGCGCCGCCGCCGTCATGCTGATCGTTCCCCTGCTGACCCTCGGCGTTCCGCTGCTGGACACGGGATTGGCCGTCTGGCGGCGCACCGTCCGCAAAGCCCTCAATCCCGGCACCTGCTCCGTCTCCCAGGGCGACAGAGACCACCTGCACCACCGCCTCGCCCGTTCCGGACTCACCCAGCGCCGCGTCGCCGCCACCCTCTACGGCATTCAGGCCGCCCTGTTTGCCGTGGGCCTGCTCTGGGTGTTTTTCCAGAGCCATCGCCTGGCCATTTTCACCGCCGCATTTTTCGTCGGAAGTTACGTGCTCATCCGCTATCTCGCCTCCCTCGAACTCACCGACAGCGGCAAGCTGATCGTCGACGGCATTCGTCGCCCCGACAGCAACAAACTCTACAGCAGTTTAATGCCCTTTATGGACATTGCGATCCTCGGTCTGGCTCTGGCGGCCATCTCCTGGCTGGCCTATCCCGATTTTCCCTGCCTGCAAATGACCGTGCTCTTCCGTGAATCCGCGCCCACCATCATCGGCGGCCCCATGATCCTCCTCTGGGCCTCGCGCTACTACCGCCCGCAATGGACCCGCGCCCGCGCCCTCGATTTTTTCTACATCGGCATCATCGCCACCATCGGCGTGCTCGTCGGCGTCGCGCTCTCCCAAATCCCCACCGACATCAGCTCCAAAGCCACGGTGCGCATCGCCATCCTCTACGCGGCACTCAGCGTCCCGCCGATGGTTCTGATCCGCGCCTTCCCCCGCCTGGTGCAGGACATGGTGCATTTCCATGAGCGGAACCGGAAAAACCACGGCGACGAAACCAAGGGCGCCCGCGTGCTCGTCTACGGCGCCGGCTACGGCTACACCCTGCTCACCCGCGCCGAAAGCTTCGAAGACTCCCGCCGCCGCCGCCAGTACCAGCTCATCGGACTGATCGATGACGACCGCCACCTGAAGGGCCGCGTCGTACACGGCCATCCGGTTCTCGGCACCGGCAACGACCTCCCCGCACTGATCCGCGCCCACAAGATTCAGGAAATCCTCCTCACCACGCCCCTTCACGACGAAAACCAACAACGGCTCCTCGAGATTGCCGAATCCTTCAATATCCGCATCAGTCAGAGCCTTTTTGTCCACAGCGTCATTCGTGAGTGATCTTCCAATACGGAAGATTTTTGTGGCATCTGTCATCCGAAACTTCTAAAGAGCTGGACATGAAATATTCCGTCCTCAGCCGTGGTCTCTTCAGCGCGGCGGCGTTTGTGATCTTTATCGCCGGGCTGCGCGCGTCTTCCGCCATCATCGTCCCCTTCCTGCTCGCCTGCTTCCTCGCCATCATCAGCTCTCCGCTCATGGTGGCCCTGCGCAAACGCGGCATCCGCCCGCTCTTCTCCGTGCTGCTGATCCTCCTGGCCGTCGTGGGCGTTCTCTGGGTCATCCTCCAGGTCGCGGGAAGCTCCATCAACCAGTTCGCCAGGAACTCGGACCTCTACCAGATCCGCCTCCGCGAAATCAGCCGCGACTGGATCGCCTGGTGGCAAATGAGAGGCGTGGAGATAAATTCAGAGACCTTCAACTCGCTGATCAACCCCGCCAACGCCATGAAACTGGTGGTCAACACCCTCACCCAGTTCCTGCGCGGAATGCTCACCAACACCTTTCTGATCCTTCTTACCGTCGTATTCCTCCTGTTTGAACTCGCCGGGCTCCCGAACAAACTGCGGCAGGCCCTCGGACCCGAGCACCCCAGCATCCCCGGACTGGACCGCTTCACCCAAGTCTTGAACCGCTACCTCGCCATCAAAAGCGTCATCAGCCTCTTCACCGGCCTCTGCGCCTACCTGCTCTGCACGTTCATGCGCATCGAATTCGCCCACCTCTGGGGCCTGCTCGCCTTCCTGCTTAACTACGTGCCCAACATCGGCTCCATCCTCGCCGCCGTCCCTCCCGTCATGCTCAGCCTCGTCGAATCCGGCACCCCGCGCGCCCTCGCCTGCGGCATCGGCTACCTCGTGATCAACATCACCTTCGGCAACATCATCGAGCCCCGCGTCATGGGCCGCGGCCTCGGCCTCAGCACCCTCGTCGTGTGGCTGTCCCTCATCTTCTGGGGCTGGGTCTTCGGCCCCGTAGGCATGTTGCTCTCCGTGCCCCTGACCATGGTCGTGAAAATCGCCATGGAGAGCAACCCCGAAACCCACTGGATCGCCATTCTCCTCGGCAGCGACCCCGGCCCGCCCGCTGACCTCCCCACGGTGGAGCCCATTTCATGAGCCTTCTGACCGCCCCCCGCATTCCGGCTTTCCATGTGATGACCAAGCCGGTTGGCCCCATCTGCAACCTCAACTGCAGCTACTGCTTCTACCTCGAAAAAGAAAAACTCTTCGGCAAAACCGAACAATTCCGCATGGCCGACGACGTCCTCGAATCCTACATCCGCCAATACATCGAACAGCAGGACGTCCCGGAAATCTCCTTCGCCTGGCAGGGCGGCGAACCCACCCTCCTCGGCGTCGATTACTTCCGCAAGATCATCGATCTCCAGCGAAAACACGCCAAGGGCAAAACCATCACCAACGCCCTGCAAACCAATGGCACGCTGCTCAACGACGACTGGGGCGCCTTCCTCGCCCAGCACAAATTCCTCGTCGGCATCAGCATCGACGGCCCCCCCGACCTGCACGACGCCTACCGCGTCGACAAACGCGACCTCCCCTCCAGCGAGCGCGTGCTCCGCGGCCTCGGCATCCTCAAAAAGCACGGCGTCGAATTCAACACCCTCACCGTCGTCCACCGCAAAAACAGCCAGGAACCCCTGCGCGTCTACAACTACCTCAAAAGCATCGGCTCCGGCTTCATCCAATTTATCCCCCTCGTCGAACGCGACGCCGACGCCGTCGCCAAAAACCTCGGCCTCGACCTCAGCCTCCCGCCCGACCTCCAGCGCGTCGAACGCAACCGCCTCGTCACCGACTGGAGCCTGCTGCCGGAGGATTTTGGCAAATTTCTCGTCGAAATCTACAACGAATGGGTCCGCAACGACGTCGGACGCACCTTCGTGCAGTTCTTCGACGTCGCCCTCGGCAACTGGATGGGCATGACCGGTTCGCTCTGCGTGTTCAGTCCCACCTGCGGCACGGCGATGGCCCTCGAACACAACGGCGACCTCTTCTCCTGCGACCACTACGTCTACCCGAAATACAAACTGGGCAACATCCTCAACAGCAGCATCCGCGACATGGTGGAAAGCCCCGCCCAGCGGAAATTCGGCCGCGACAAACTCGACGCCCTGCCCAAATTCTGCCGCGACTGCTCCGTCCGCTTCGCCTGCCACGGCGAATGCCCCAAACACCGCTTCATGAAAACGCCCGACGGCGACCCCGGCCTCAACTATCTCTGCCCCGCCTACAAACGCGTCTTCACCCACATGCGGCCCAGCATGGAGATCATGTGCGACCTCCTGCGCCGCGGACGCCCTGCCTCCGACATCATGGCCCTGATCGCCGAACGCCCCGCCCTCGCCCCCGTCGGTCCCCCGCTCCGCAATGCCCCCTGCCCCTGCGGCAGCGGCAAAAAATTCAAACATTGCTGCGGGGACTGAGGCCCGGGCCTCAGTTTCAAGCCTTCACAGGGCGGATTTGATCGCAAAGTCAAATGCGGATTGAATCGAATTGCAGTATGGGAAAAGAACGTGCCACGCGACAAAAATACATTTAAGTCTGTGATCCGTTTCGGCACATCGCCCCTCCAAATTGAGGTCTGGAGTTCAGCACCAAAGGTGCGACCGCATTTCAGCCCAGCGCAACGCGCTGGGTCCTGGTGTAAACACACGTGATGCGGTCTGTAGGACCGCCGCAATTCGGTGTCTAGGGAGACGTGCTTTGGCATAGCGTATTGCGGCGGTCCTTCAGACCGCGCCAAAACCCATTATCCATAAACCCAGCACGTTGTGCTGGGCTGTTATGCTGACGCACCGTTGGTGCTGAACATCCTGTTAGGATTACGCATTTTTCACGAGTCAGTTGTTCTGATTTTACAAATTCCTCATCATCTCAGGCTTTACAGTTCCGCCTGGAATCGCGTAGGATGCGGCCATGAAACGAACTCTTATCTGTCGGATGGGTCTGCTTTGGATGCTCTGCGGTGCTGGATTTGTCGCGCAGGGGGCTCCGCCTGCCCCGGAGGCTACAGCTGTTCCGGCGACTCCGGTTGCCCCGGTTGTTCCGGTGGTTCCTACAGTGTTGTCCGCGAATGACACCGAAGCGATCACCAAGTCCATGGGCGCGGAGATTACGGTGGAGGGAAAGGTGCTCAATGCGTTCTGGGTCAGAAACCAGGTCCTGATGATCACCTTCCGCGAAGAAAAAGAAGGCTTCATCGCGGTCAGTTTCGCCAAACACCGCGAAGTCCTGAACACGGCCTTCGGTGGAGACATCCTCGCGGCGGTCAAGGGCAAGAACGTGCAGATCACCGGCAAAGTGGCGGAACACAACTACCGTCCGCAAATTGTCATCGAAAGAGCCGAACAACTGCGCGTGGTCGAAGAGACGCCCTAAAGTTCGTCCCGCCGGGGGATCGATGTGGCGGCACCGGGGCGGGTGACGCAGAGGGCCGCCGCCCGGGTGGCGAGGGCCAGGGCCGCGGGCATGTCGGCCCCTTCCGCCAGTGCGGCGAGAAGATAGCCGGCGAAGGTGTCGCCCGCCGCTGTGGTGTCGATGGCCTTCACGCGTTGTGCGGGAAGGCTGTGTTCGCCAGCGGGTCCGGCGACGAGGCAGCCTTCGGCCCCGAGGGTGAGCACAATACCAAGCTGTGGATACCGGATCCGGAGATGCCGCAGGGCCTCGCGCGGCTCGGCAGCTCCGCCGAGGGCAGACATTTCGGTTTCGTTCACCAGCAGAATGTCGATGGCGCGCAGGGCCGCGTCCGGGAGAATCGGGACGGCGGGGGCGGCGTTGCAGACGCAGCGAAGGCCGCGCGACCGGGCCAGGGCCAGGGCCTCCACGACGGCGGAGGTTTCATTCTGGCAGAGGAAAAAGTCGCCGGGGCGGGCGTCCCGGAGGGCCGCTTCGACATCCCCGACGCGGGGCACCCGGTTGGCTCCGGGATGGAGGATGATGTTGTTTTCGCCGGAGGGGGCCACCTGGATGATGGCGTGTCCCGTGGCTTCGTCGCAGGTCCGCAAGGCGGAGACATCCACGCCCTCCGCCGCAAGGAAATCCCGCAGCCAGAGCCCGTCGTCGCCAATGCAGCCGATGTGCGACGCCGCGGCGCCGGCCCGGGCGAGCGCAACGGACTGGTTGAAGCCTTTGCCTCCCGGCCCGCGGCGGTAGGCTTGCGCGGCGAGGGTTTCTCCGGGACGCACAAAGTGCGGAACGGCGTAGATGTGGTCGATGTTGACGGAACCGAAATTGAAGATGCGGGTGGGGGTCATGGGCCGCACTCAATCGAATGCCGATAAAATGTCAACGCCACATCCTCGGATTGACATTGCTTCCCAATGGCACCTGCATAAAAGGACAACTATGCAGCGTTTTCCCTCTGTTTTCGCCGGATTCAACGGCATTGCCCACGGCGGCGACTACAATCCCGAGCAGTGGATGGACACCCATCCCGACATCCTCGACGAAGACATCCGGCTGATGCGGCTTGCCGGCTGCAACACGTTTTCCGTCGGCATTTTCGCCTGGTGCCGCTACGAGCCGCGCGAGGGGCACTACGACTTCGACTGGATGGACCGCATTCTCGACACCCTGGCCGATGCCGGCTTCCAAGTGGCCCTCGCAACCCCCAGCGCCGCGAAACCCGCGTGGCTGGCCCACGCACACCCGGAAACGCGGCAGATGAACCGCGAGGGACAACGCGTGCCCGTCGGGAGCCGCGTGCGCCACTGCTACGCATCTTCCCTGCTCCGGCACAAGGTCGCGGAACTCAACCAGCGCATCGCCGAACGGTACCATCAGCATCCTGCCGTCAAACTCTGGCACGTCTCCAACGAATACCTCAACGATTGTTTCTGTCCCGCCTGTTTCGACGCCTTCCGCGACTTTCTGCGCGAACGCCACGGAAATCTCGACGCCCTCAACGCGGCCTGGTGGACCGATTTCTGGGGACACCGTTTCAGCGATGGATCGCAGATCGATCCGCGCGACGGCAGCATCGACGCGATGGCCCTGGACTGGCGGCGTTTCCGCACCGCACAGGTCGTCGATTTTATGCGCATGGAGATCGCGGCCCTCCGCGCGGGCGGCGCCACCCAGCCCATGACCACCAACATGATGTCGCTCTGGCCGGGCCTGGATTTCTGGCGCTATGCCGAACACCTCGACGTCATTTCGGACGACTGTTACCCGCAGTGGAAAGGCGACGCCGGCGATGTCGCCACCGCCGCGCGCTACGCCTTCACCCACGACGTGATGCGAAGTTTCAAAGGAGGCCGTCCCTGGCTGCTGTTGGAATCCTGTCCCGACTCTCCGCAATGGCACCACCCGCCCCGCGTCAAACGCGGTGACATCTACCGAAGCGAAATGCTGCAGGCGCTGGCCCACGGCGCCGATGCGCTGATGTATTTCCAATGGCGCAAAGGCCGCGGCGGCGTCGAGAAATTCCACGGAGCGGTGGTCGACCACGAAGGCTCCGAAAATGGCCGCGTTTTCCGTCAGGTGGCCGATCTGGGACGATCCCTGCCCGTTTTTGCGTCCCTCGCCGGATGCGGATCGAAGGCGGAAGTCGCCCTTCTGTTCGACTGGGAATCCCGCTGGGCCCTTGACTTGAACCGTGGGGACAGCGAGGGCTACGCGGAGGGTGTTATCGCGTTGCATCGCGGCTTCTGGAGCCGGGGGATTCCGACCGATGCCCTGGAGGCGCGCAGTGATTTTCCGGGTATCGCGTAATCCTTTCGCCACAACTGTTCCTGCTGCATCCGGGGGTTGCGGATCGGATTCGCGCGTTTGTGGAAGGGGGCGGAACCTGGGTGCTCACGTTCCAGTCGGGTGTGGTCGATGAAAACAACCTCTGTTTCCGCGGCGGATGTCCCGGAGACGGCTTGCGCGCGTTTGCTGGCGTCTGGGCCGAGGAAGTGGATTTCTTCGCCGCGCAGGAACAGCGTCAGGTGAATTTGGACCCGAACCTGCTTCCGGGCATGGCGGCGCAGTATACCTGCTCTCGACTCTGCGAGCCCCTGCACGCGGAGGGTGCCGAGACGATTGGACGCTACGGGGGCGACCTCTACGACGGCAGGGCGGCGATCACCCGCCGCCGCGTGGGCCAGGGCTGCATCTATTACGTCGGAGCCTGGATGGAGGACGCCTTCTGGCGGGACTTTGCCGGGGCCCTGCAACGCGAACTGCGGCTGCGTCCCGCGATCGACGGCGAAGTGCCGCCCGGCGTGACGGCACAGGTCCGGGGCGAAGGCGATCAGGCCCGCATCTTTGTGCAGAACTTCAGTCCAGAGGAGCGTATTGTACAGCTCGATGAGCGTGCGTATCGCTGCGCCGAAACTGGCGAACCCATCGGGGCGACGCTGCGGCTGCCCCCCTGGCAAACCCGTGTGCTGCGGGGCTGAAGCGGCCTCACCAGAGGAGGATGCGGTTTTCGCGGAAATCCGCCTGGCCGGGAGCGGGACGGAACAACAGGTCTTCGCGCATCTGATCGGGGTCGAGGATACCCTTGAATTTGCAGAGGTGGGGGAAATCCTGCAGGACGGCGTTCGCGAATCCGGATTCGGATACAAGCGTGTCGTTGAAGCGGTCCAGGGAAGATTGGAAACGGGCATCTCCTCGCAGGGAACCGGAAAAGCGGAGGGGAAGGCGTCCATCGTTCTTGTGGGGTCGGTCGGAAAGGAGGTAGAGCAGGACTTCGGTTTTGTGTCCGCCGGTGCCGGTCAGGGCAAGCGGGTAGAAGGGTTGTTCCGAGGCAAATTGAAACACCAACGGGGCCACAAGGCCGTTGCGGTGGATCTCATCGCTTTGGGTCTCTTTGTCGGGATTCAGGCGGGCCGCCACAAAGCAGCCACCGACGGCAATGTGGGCGTCGAACACGGCGCGGTCGCTGTCACCAAATTCGAAGTT
>CAZCFM010000094.1:0-15073 GCA_964497855.1 uncultured Verrucomicrobiota bacterium
ATGCTTTTGCCCGTCTTTCAGTTGACCAAAGGCCTGCGCTAGGCAATAATCTACCCCCTTGTCCGTTGTAACTGCTTTCTGGAGTCTTTTTATGTCATCCCCTCATTCGTCTTCCCTTGCTCGCAAAGCCGCGTTCACCCTGCTTGAAATCATGCTCGTGATCGTGATCATTGGCGTCGTTGCCACCATTGCCGTGACCAATCTCGATGTGTTCAACACGACGGAGAACGCCAAGCGCGACACGACGATGGTTCAGATCGGCAACCTGGCCAACGCTGTGGAAACCTACCGCCTGCACACGGGTAAACTGCCCTCCTCCCTCAACGACCTGGTCACCAATCCAGGCATCAAGGAATGGCGCGGCCCCTACCAGAAAAAACTGCCCAAGGACCGCTGGGGCGACGAGTACAGCTTCAGCGCCAGCGGCAACCAATACGAAATCCGATCCAACGCCGGCGGCTCGGAAAAAGGCCCGCTGAGCAGCAACGACCTTTGATGTGTGCCGAATGAAGACATGAACGTCCCCCGGCACTCCACCCGCGCCTTCACGCTGCTCGAAATCCTGCTGGTGGTTCTCGTCATTGCCATCGCCGTCGGCGCGGTGGTTCCACTGACGATTGAAGCGATCGAGGGCGTGCGGCTGCGTTCCGCCATCCGGGAAGTCATCGCCATCAACCGCTACGCCCGCGCGCGGGCGCTGCTCGACAAACGTCCTGTGGCGGTGCTGTACGACCGCGAAGGCGGCGTGGTGGAACTGGTGCAGCTCCCCAGCCGCGCGGAGGTGGCAGCGGAGGGCTTTGTCGATCTCCCGCCCCTGCGGCTGGAGGAGGCGGGACGCCCCAGCGATGCGGTTGAATCGATCCGCAAACGGAAACTCGCCTCATTTGTCACCGTGGATTCAATCGAAGGACTGCCCGAGGAGGCCGGCACCTGGTACGCGGTGTACACGCCGGGCGGGCTCTGCGATCCGCACCGCATCGTGTTGCGCGACAATCGCGGCGATACGATGACCCTTCGTGTGAACGGTTTCACCGGGGACATTTCCGTGGGGGACGCTCCGTGAAGCGCGGCGGTTTCACCCTCCTGGAAGTCTTGCTGGCCGTGCTGATTCTCGGCATGGGACTCTCCGTGTTTTTCGGCGCGGCCAACCAGGGGCTCTCGGTGGTCGAATCGGCGCGTGTCTACGAAGCCGGACGCAGTTATCTGAACCTGCTCGACCTCCGCGCCCCGCTCGATCTTGAAAACCTCGAGGAGGGCGAGTTGACGGGGGACCTGGAGGACAACGGGGTTCCATTTCGCTGGACCCGGACCGTGACCGCCGTGGGCAAAGAGGAGGACAAGTTTTTCCATCTGCTGACCCGCGTGGAGTGGGGCGATTCCGATGCTCCGAACAGCGAATCGACCGAAACCTACCTGCATCTTCCCTCCGCCCTGCGCGAGGACTGGGTGCGCGAGCCAGCAGAAGAGGAGTGACCGTGACATTTCCTTGCACCACCCGCGGCATTTTTGCATTGCCCTTGCGGCAGGTGGCGTGTTAGTCGGGGTTCTCAACCCCTTTGGAGAATCACCATGCGTCGTCTGCTTGTTTGTCTTGTCTTGATGTTGCCCCTGTTCGCTTCCGCCCAACGCCTGAAAATCGCCCAGGGGGATTTTGAGGTCGCTGGCTCGGCCGTTTTTGATTCGTCGCAAATCGGCGCGAAAATGCGCTTCGGCACTTTTGCCGCGAACTACTTCCAACTGGGCGGTGAATTTGAATGGCTCGACACCGATTACGCCACCCGCACCGGGATCGGAATGTACTTCATCCGTCTCTACGAAACCAACGCTTATCTGCTGCCCTACTTCGGCGTCGGTCTGGGCCTCGGCACCCTCGAATACGACGACAGCAGCGACGAATCCGGCATGGAACTCAGCTTTCTCCTGGGACTGAAATATTTCCTCAGCGACAACGTGAGCCTGAACACCGAATTTTCCTTCGGCATGAGCAGTGCGGACACCTACATGGGCAGCGACGAGCCCGATTCCACGCAAGCCTCCGTCCGCATCGGCCTCAGTTACTTCTGGTAACGCCTACTCGCTGCGTCCATCTTCCAAGGGGCGCCGCCGGTTGAAAATCATCACCAGCGGCGCCCCTTCCAATCCAAAGGCCTCGCGCACGCAGCGGTCCAGATATTTCTTGTAGGCCCCGGGCACGAGGCTGGGGCTGTTGACGAAAATCTTGATGCGCAGCGGGCGTTCCCCCACTTGCGTGGCGTAATACATCTTGAGGCGTTTGCCCTTGATCATGGGCGGGGAAATTTTCTGGAACGCCTCTTGCAACATCCGGTTCAACACGCCGGTGGACAGGCGTTTGGAGAGGTTGGAGGAGACTTCGTTGATCATCTCCACCATGCGCTTCATGTTGTAGCCATTGATCGCGGAGCCGAAAAGAATCGGCACATGGGCGAGGTAGGGAAGTTCGCGGCGCAAGGATTCCTCGTACTGACGCTGGGTGGTCACGCCTTCGGCCAAATCCCACTTGTTGACCACGAGGATGCAACCCGCTTCGGCCTCTTCAATCAGCGACAAAATCTTTTTATCCCGCACCGTGGGTCCCTCCGACGCATCCATCACCAGCAGGGTGACGTCGGCGTGGGCAATCGCGTTTTCAGTGCGCAGATTGCTGTATTTGTCCACCGCCTCCTTGACCTTGCCCCACTTGCGCAAGCCGGCGGTGTCGATGAGCTTGTAGTGGCGCGCCGTTTCCCCGCTGCCCACCTGAAAGGGCACTTCAATGCTGTCGCGGGTCGTGCCGGCGATGGGCGACACAATGACGCGCTCGGCCTTGATCAGCCGGTTGATGATGCTCGATTTTCCGGCGTTGGGACGTCCCACAACCGCCACGCGGATCGGGTTGGCGATGGTCAGGTTTTCCTGCTCCGGCAAAACCGCGACAATGGCGTCGAGCAGTTCGCCGACCCCTCGGTTGTGCAGGGTGCTGACGGCGTGGACGGGAAAGGCAAAGCGTTCAAATTCGAGGGCGTTCTGCTCCAGCGTTTCGTTGTCGGCCTTGTTGGCCAGCAGCCAGACGGGACGTCCGGAGGCGCGCAGGCGTTGCGCCACCTCCTCATCCAGCGGATGCGGACCCTGCATGACATCCACGACAAACAGAATCAGGCCCGCGTCCTCGATGGCGGCGTTCACCTGGTCGAGGATGCCCGCGTCGATGTCGTCTTTGGCCGCGCTTTTGTCGAGTTGGCCGATGCCGCCCGTGTCGATCAGCTCGAAATGGCGTTCGCGGGCGGTGACTTCGGCGCTGAGGCGGTCGCGGGTCACCCCGGCCTGTTCGTGAACGATGGCGACGCGGCGGCCGATGAGGCGGTTGAAGAGGGAGGATTTGCCAACGTTGGGGCGACCCACGATGGCGATGGTGCGATTGGAAAGCGTTTGGGGAGAGGACATGGGCGTTTCCCTAGCAGGAAGCGACAGGAAAAGAAAGCTTGCCGGTGAAAGGCTTCATTTTAAGCTGGCCCTGTCGAGGGAGTCTTGTCTACAATCACCCTCCGCCCCGAAACAGGGGTGTACAGGAGGTTCCCGGTGTTTTCGTATGTTTCGGGCTGTCTGGAGTTCTGGAAACCGCAGATGCGGGGCCGTGTGCGTTTCGCGCCGGTGCCCCGTGCCTGGGCATGGAATCCACGGACCGGATGCTGGGAAGACAGCGAAGCCCGCGAACTCTGGGCGGATGTCCCGCCACCGCCCCGCCGACGGGTCTCCCGGCAGTCGCGCAACGCCAGAGGCCGGCAATTGGAGCTGGATTTGCCCCTCGGAACCGGGAGCGGTGACCTACCGCCGCGTCCCTTGCCCCACGCCGCCACCGCCCGCCTTTGGGCCCAGGTCCCGCCCCGCTGGCGCACGCTGCTGGCACCGGTGGGACACAGCCCCTGGCGCTGTCTGCTCTTTCTGCACCACCTGGGCGGCCCCGCCGAGGATTTGTTCGCCTCCAATCCGACACTGGCCTGGCTGCTGGCCAACCAGATCGATCCATCCGACTGGCGCTGCATGCCCGACCTGCGCACGGATTTACTGCATCATCTTGCCGGAAAACAGCACAAACTCCTGCACATGCTCGACCTGCCCGCCGAAAAATGGGTGGTCAAACTGCTCGGTAAACTCGAAATCCGCGCCTCGCCGGGCAGCACCCTGCAGAATGTGCGGCGGGTGATGCGCCATCCGGAAGTCCACAAGGGCTTCCAGCATTTGGAACGGGTTCGCTCCTCGCACCTGGGTCTTGTGGATGTTGGCACGGCCCCCTTGCTGCAGCCCTCGCTTCTGCGGGAGTTGGGCGCGTATGACGCCGAACATCCGGAATGGCTCTGGTACCGCGACATCCTCCGGGACATTGGCTCGTGGCGGTTGCGAGGGGTCAAGGTGCCCGTCTTTTCGCGCATGAGGGACCTGATACGCTGGGCCCTCAGCGAGCAGGAACGCAACAAGCACACGAGTGTGCTCTTGCAGCGCGTGCACGAAGAATTTCCTCCGCCGCCCTTCCCCGGCGACGAGGTGTTTGTGCCGATCCGCGACCCCCGCGAGCTGAAATTGGAGGGCAGGTTCATGCGGCACTGCGTGAACACCTATTTGAGGAAAGTTGAGGTCGGCGCGGTCTGCGTCTACAAAGTGCTCGCCCCGGAACGTGCGACGCTGGGCCTGCGCCGCATCGGAGCCCAACAGTGGGAAATCCTTGACCTCAAATGCGTGTGCAACCAGCGTCCCTCCGCCGCAACCGTCGCCGCCGTAAACACCTGGCTCGCCGCCAATCACGCCAAGTTGATGCGCCTATCCGTATGAGCTGAATGAGCTTTTTGCAGTATAATTTGTTGGCTTGCCTTTCGGAGTCACTCGATTTACGATGTGAGCGCAACACTCACCAAAAGGTAATCCTCATGCATATTCCTTCTCACGCTTCCCGCGTCCTGCTTCTGGGCGCTTCGCTGCTGCTCGCGTCGCCCTCCCACGCCTTTCTCGACAAGGTGATCGGCACGGGCGGCACCAAGACCGAAGACACCAGCAAACCCCGCAGCGACGAATACAAAGGCGTCAAACACGCCATCGGTGTCAGCGATTTTGAAAACAATGCCGGCTGGTCCGGTCAGTGGGACCTCGGCAAAAACCTGGGCGTCATGCTCGAAAGCGCGCTTTTTGACAGCGGACGTTTCGTCGTGGTCAGCCGCGAGAAACTGGATGCGGTGCTGATGGAGCAGAACCTCGCCGCCAGTGGCCGCGCGGCCGCGTCGGGCCAAGCCAAAACCGGCGGTCTTCGCAGCGCCAAGTACATCGCCACCGGGGCCATCACCACCGTCGAAGGCGGAACCCAGGGCAGCGACGGCGGAATCAATGTGAAGGGCTTCAGGATCGGTGCCGGCGGCGGCAAATCGACCATCACCGCGATCATCACCCTGATCGACACCACCACGGGCGAAATCATCGCCAAGGAACGTGTCACCGGCAAAGCGGGCGGACGTTCGCTGCGTCTGGGCTATCGTGGCAGTGACTTTGGCGGGGACATCGGCGGTTTTGCCAAGGAGCCCATCGGCGAAGCCGCCCAGGACGTCATCTCCAAAGCCGTGGACCTGCTCGTGGACAAAATGAAGGACCAGAAACTCGACGGCTCCGTCGTCGACGTCAAAAACGAAAAGGTGTACATCAACCGCGGAACGCAGTTTGGCATCGAGCCCGGACAATCCTTCGTGGTGCGCACCCTCGGTGAAGTCCTCACCGACCCCGACACCGGCGAAGTCCTGGACCGCATTGAAGGGGAACTCGTTTGCACCCTGAAAGTGGAGAAAGTCCTCGAAAAAGCCGCCATCTGTAGCATCGTCGAGGGCGAAAAACCCGAGCGCGGCGCTGTAGTCGTGATGAAGTAAGCTTGCTTTTCCGATTCCCCCCGTGCAACACGGGGGGAGTTTTTTATCCCCATTCCGGAGTTTTCCCATGCGTTTTCCTCTTTATGTCCTCGCCCTGACCCTCGGCGGCGCCGCCTTCGCACAAAGTATCGCTCTCACGGCGATCGGCAAACAACACAGCGACCGCGCCGACACCATCGAGGACCGCCCCTACGGCAAAGATGATATTTCCTACGGCGCGTTTCTCGATCTTTTCGACGGACTCGGCGGCTGGCGCCTGGGGGCGAGCTTCTCCGACGACCTCTCCGGCGCGGGCGAACCTGATTCCGTCATCACTCCGGAAATCAGCCTCATGGCTCAGGACGGCTTCTGGGAAACCGGCTTCTCCCTCCTGCGCGACTACGTCGAAACCGCCGAAACGTCCGACTGGAATTCCATCTATTACCAATTTTTTCTCGGGATCAACATCCCCCTCGGCAAAAGCCTGGTGATCGGCGCGGCTGCCTATTATCCCTTTGACAGCTTCAGCGAAATCACCGATTTCAGCACCGGCGACTTGGATTTGGGCGTCAGCCTCCGCTTCCGTTTCTGAACAGCCTTATGCGTGCAGCGGCTCGCGCACCACGTGCAAAAACACGAGGGCGCTGAGAGCCGCCCCAATGCCACCCTGACCCAACACAATAAGGGAGGCGCCCATCGACAGCGTGGAGGCCGCAAGCAGCAGCTCGAGGTTGAACAGCAGGCACAGGCCCCACAGGAACACCGCGCTGTGGGACAAGAAACCCCGCCGACGCGCCAGACCCGGCAGGTCGCGGAAAAAGAGCAAGGTGCACCCGATCAGAATTGTTCCTGAAAATACGGAGAGGTCGCCCACGCCTTCGACCGGTGCCGTCAACAGCGCGTTGTAAAGTCCGTGCAGTCCAACGGTCATGGCAAATACGGTCAGCGCCTCGCTCAGCCAGCGCTGCGGGTCGCGCCAGGCACGCGTCAGCGCCAGGGCATTGATGCCGGTCAGGCTGAGGTGCAGGAGGTTGGCGCTGACGAAACGGCTGACGGCCACGCCACCGTCGTTTTCCTGCAGGAGATAGCCGAGGTTTTCTTTGACGGCGAAACCCAAACCGACGAGGGCACCGAGCACCAGGGCGTCGTTCTCCCGGTCGCGTCGGAGTACGCGCGGCAACAACGGCAGAAACAGCAGCAACTTGCAGAATTCCTCGCGCAGGCCAACCGAGGCGGTGAAATAGAGGAGGGCGGACATGAAGTCGCTGCCAGGACGGAGGTCGAAGGTCTTGTCCATCCAGAACAGGGACAGCAGGGTGGGGTAGGTGGAGAACCAGCCAAGCGTCAACGCCGCGAGCAGCCAGGGGAGAAACGACAACGTGATGCCCTCGGAGCGCATGCCGCCGATCAGCAAAATCCAGATGAGGCCGGCGAGCAGGCTGAGGATGAGCCAGACGGGTCGGATATTGCTGTATTCGGAGATCCACAAGTGCTTCAGGATGAGGGGCCAGTTTCCCTGACGAATTCCCACGCGCAGCAGGAAGGTTCCTCGCATCTCGGGAGCGTGTTGCGGGTCAGCGATCAAGGCTTCGATGTGGGCGAAATCCGCGCCCCGATAGGCGGCATCGCGTTCGGCGTAACGGGCCAGCGGATGGGGATGATATTGATTTTCGCGGCGGAACGCGGCCACGGCATCGGGGTAGCGGGCGCGCAGCATGAGCCAGCGGCCCCAGGCGTGACATGATCCTGGAAGCGGAGGTTCCTGGGCGGCGAGGGTCTCCAAGGCTGCGCCCCAGTCCTCCATGGATCCCGACAGGACAAAGGGCAGGGGCAGGAGCCAATCCGGCAGATCGGGAGACGTTTTCAGGGACGGATTGGGCCCCAGCGCTTCAAACAGAAGGTCCACCACTTCCAGCGTGTCCGGCGCGTCATCGCGGGCGATGCGAAGCAACGGGATCAGCATCGCTTGAAGCACTCCCAACAACAGCAGCACTGCGCAACCGATGGCGATACCGCGTTTGGAATTGGAAATGCGTTGCAGGTGGTTGAAAATGGAGGACATGCCGCAACCCTATACGGAGAGATGTCCCGGCTCACAATCCCGGAATGCATCTGGAGGTTCCCGCATTCTAGGGTTGCACACGTCCCTCTTTTGGGTCTAAATGAACCCATACCTTCTTTATCCGCATCGGGTGGCCCCATCATGAAACCGAAAATGTCAGAGCCCGTTTTTCTCTCCGCACCACAAGCGGCTAGTCTTTGTGGCGTGAGTCGCAACACGATGTGCTGCTGGCTGCGCCATGAACGACTTCCCAGTTTCCGCACCCCCGGGGGCAAATACCTTCTTCGTCCCGGAGAATTGATTCATTTTATGTCGGAATGCTCCCTGTATGTCCCTCCCATGCTCGAGGAGCTTGCACGAAATGACATCGTGGCCCACTCCTCCGTCATGGAACGGAAAACCACCGAAGAACCCGCCATTCTTGTGGTGGACGACGACCCGGTGATGCGTCAGCTCACCTCCCGGACCCTCGCCCCCCTTGGCCTCCCCGTGATCCCCGCCGAGGACGGTTTCGACGCCCTCCACCAGCTCACCAAAAACCCCCGCATCGCACTGGTGATTCTGGATCTGGTCATGCCTGGTCAGGGCGGCGGAAAGACCTTCGAGCAGATCCGTGACATCTTCCCCACCCTGCCCGTCATCATCTGCACCGGACAGGCACAGGAAGAGGCCGAAGCCATTTTCCAAAACAAAAAACCTGACCTCATCCTCACCAAACCCTACCAACCCTCCCACCTCGCCAGTGCCGCCGCCGCGTTCCTGGCCGATCTGGGCCTGTAACCCATGAAAACCATCCTCGCCTTCTCCGGTTCCTCCCGCCTGAATTCCCTCAACGCCAAACTGCTTGAGAAAGCGGAAACCATGGCCGAAGCCACCGGCGCCGTGGTCGAAACCATCGATCTCCGCGCCCTGAACTTGCCCATCTACGACGGCGACTTCGAAGCCGCCAACGGCCTTCCCCCCGCCGTCATCGATCTCAAGGAAGCCCTGCGCGAAGCCGATGGCTTTCTTATCGCCTGCCCCGAATACAACTCCTTCCCCACTCCGCTGCTTCTCAACGCCATCGATTGGGCCTCCCGCGCAGGCGGCGGCGACCCCAAAGCCCTTTCGGTCTTCCAGGGCAAAGCCGCCGGCCTGATCGCCGCCTCTCCCAGCCCCCTCGGCGGTCTCCGCGCCCTCTGGATGCTTCGCAGCCTCCTCCAGAACATCGGCGTGGTCGTCGCCCCCTCCCTCGCCGCCGTCGGCGGGGCTACCCTCGAGCTTCTCGACGACGAACACTTTGCCAACTCCGCCCACGGCCGCCGCGTGCAGGCCGTGATCGACGAACTCCTCCGCCTCAGCCCCTCCTGATTTCCTATGACATCCAAACCCGTTCTTCTCTTCCAGGGTGACAGCATCACCGACTGCCAACGCAATAAGCAGGACCCCCATCACCTCGGCGCCGGCTACGTCAACATGGTCGCCGCCGCCCTCACCCACGACCACCCCGAACGCGGCCTCGTCGTTTACAACCGCGGTATCTCCGGAAACCGCAGCTGCGACCTGCTGGGGCGATGGGACGTCGATGCCCTCGACCTGAAACCGACATTCTTCTCGCTTTTCATCGGCATCAACAACACCTGGCGCCGCTTCGACCGCAACGACCCCACCCCCGCCGAGGTCTTCGAAGCCGAACTCCTCCAGCTCCTGGAGCGAACCTTCGCCGCCGGAGTCTCCCCCGCCAACAGCATTCTGCTGGAGCCCTTCCTCCTCGACGCCCCAGTCGGCACCAAGACCCACTGGTTCGAGGATTTGATTCCCAAACAGGCCGCCGTGAGAAACGCCGCGCGGAAATACGGCACCCACTTCCTTCCGCTGCAATCCCTCTTCGACGACGCCTGCAGCCGCGCCCCCGCCGCCCACTGGGCTCACGACGGCGTCCACCCCAGCCCCGCCGGACACCATCTGATCGCCAAGGCCTGGCTCGCGGAAATGACCTCCGTCGTCTGCCCCTGATCCTCCAACATCCCCCCTCACGCCCATGAAACTCTTCCTCGGCCTCGACTCCAGCACCCAAAGCCTCAGCTCCGTCCTCCTCGACCTCGACAGTGGCAAAATTCTCGACGACCGTTCGTTAAATTTCGACGCCAGCCTGCCCCAGTATAAAACGACCAACGGCGTCTTCCGCGAGGCCGACCCCACCGTCGTTCATTCCTCCCCGCTGATGTGGGCCGAGGCCCTGGACCTGCTCTTCCAGCAGATGAAAAAAGACAAACTGCCCCTCGGCGACATCCTCGCCGTCTCCGGCAGCGGCCAGCAGCATGGCTCCGTCTACCTGACCGGAAACGCGGCGAAACAACTCGCCGAAATGGACCGCAGCGGGTCCCTCGCCGACAACGTCGCACGCATCCTCTCCCGTCCCAGCTCGCCGATCTGGATGGACAGCAGCAGCTCCGCCGAATGCGCCGAAATCCGCGCCGCGCTCGGCGGACGCGCCGCCGCCGTCGCCGCCACCGGTTCGGACCTTTTTGAGCGCTTCACCGGTCCGCAGATCCGTAAATTTTCCAAACAGGAACCCGGTGCCTACAAACAAACCGGCCACATCGCCCTGGTCAGCTCCTTCATGAGTTCGCTGGTCGCCGGACAAATCTCGCCCATCGATGTTGGCGACGGTGCGGGCATGAACCTGATGGACATCGCGAAGTTCACTTGGCACCCCGCCGCCCTCGAGGCCACCGCGCCCGGCCTCCGCGAAAAACTCCCCCCCATCGCGCCCTCCCACCACATCCTCGGCTGTGTTGGCCCCTATCTCGTCCACAAATACGGCCTCAATCCCGCCGCCAAAGCCGTCGTCTGGTCCGGCGACAACCCCTGCAGCCTCATCGGCACCGGACTCGTCCAGCCCGGCATGATTGCCATCAGCCTTGGCACCAGCGACACCCTCTTCGGCGCGATGGCCGGCTGCCACACCGACCCCCGCGGCGAGGGCCACGTCTTCGGCTCCCCCGCCGGCGGCTACATGTCTCTCATCTGCTTCAAGAACGGCTCCCTCGCCCGCGAAAACGTCAAAAACCTATACGGCTACGACTGGGCCCACTTCTCCAAAGCCCTCCGCGAAACCCCCGTCGGCAACGGCGGGGCCCTCATGCTGCCCTGGTTCGATCCCGAAATCGTGCCCCGCGTGCTCAGGCCCGGCGTCCGCCGACGCAAGCTCCGCGAGGACGACGCCGACGCCAACTGCCGCGCCGTCGTCGAGGCCCAGATGATGTCCATGCGTCTGCACAGCGCCTGGATGGGTGCCAAACCGGGCTGCATTTACGCCACCGGCGGTGCCTCCGCCAACCTCGAAATCCTGCAAATCATGGCCGACGTCCACAACACGCCTGTCTATCGGCAGGAAACCGCCAACGGTGCCGCCCTCGGTTCCGCCATCCGTGCCGCCCAGGCCTGGACCCTTGCCAGCACTGGAAAAGCCGAGTGGAACGCCATCGCAGCACCCTTCACCAAACCCCTGCCCGCATCGAAAGTGCTGCCCGATCCCGCCGCCGCCGCCCTCTACAACGACCTCCTCCAGGACTACGCCGCGTTTGAAGCCGACGCCTTGCGCGCCTGACGCAGCCCCGACGCCCAGCGCGCTCTACCTGCACGTTCCCTTCTGCGTGCGGCGCTGCCTCTATTGCGATTTTTACATCCTGCCCCTCGGCGACGGACCTCCCTCCAAACGCCTCCGCGATTTCCGCTCCCTCAAACACCGCGGCTACCTCGCCGCCCTCGACCGCGAACTCGCCGCCCTGCCCCGCGATTTCCGCCCCCGCACCGTCTACATCGGCGGCGGCACCCCCACCGAGCTTCCGCCCGACGACCTGCGCCGCCTCATCGCCTCCCTCAAAAACCACGTCGATTTTTCCAACGTCGTGGAATTCTCCTGCGAAGCCAATCCCGGCACCCTCGATCCTGAAATGGCCCAACTCCTCGCCGAGTCCGGCATCGACCGCGTCTCCCTTGGCGTGCAGAGTTTCGACGACGTCCAGCTCGAGTCCCTCGGACGCATCCACAACGCCGCCGACGCCTGCCGCGGCGTCCGCGATCTCCGCGCCGCCGGCCTTCGCAACATCAGCATCGACCTGCTCTTCGCCCTGCCCGGCGCGGGACCCGGCGTGATCGACACCAACCTCGCCGTCCTCGCCGAACTCCAGCCCGAACACGTGAGCTGGTACAGCCTCGAATTCGAACCCGGCACCCCCTTCACCGAGATGCGCGACAAAGGCTTTCTCCGCGAAAACGACGACGAGGAAAGCGCCGGCGAATACGCGCACATCCGCGCCGGGCTCCAGACCCTCGGTTTCGAACAATACGAACTCTTCAGCTTCAGCAAACCCGGCTTCGCCTGCCGCCACAACCTCAATTACTGGCTCGGCGGCGAATACCACGGCTGCGGACCCTCCGCCCATTCCCACGTTTGCGGCAAACGCTGGTCCAATCTTCCCGACCTCGCCGCGTATCTCGTCGATCCCCTCTCCGCCCACAGCCCCTCCGAAACCCTCGCCCCCGAACCCAAAGCCCGCGAACGCCTCATCACCTCCCTCCGCCTCACCGGGGGAATCGACGAAGAAGCCTTCGCCGCCGAGAGCGGTTTTCATCCCGCCGACCTTCTTGGCGAAGCTCTCCCGCGATGGATCCGCGCCGGATGGATGGAACGCGAAAACGATTGCCTGCGCCTCCGCCCCGAGGCCTACCTCGTCAGCGACGCCCTCTTCCGCGACATGCTTTAATCAAGGCAACCGACGCAACATGCGGATTCCCTGAATCTGGCAGGCGATGACGGGAATCCAGATCAGGTAGTCGGGAAAAATCCAGGGCAGGTTGCGCAGGCTGTCGGAGGCCGCCATCACCGAGTAAAACAGCATGATCACGCCGATGCCGATGGGAATGCCGACCTGGGATTCCTTGCGGCGGGAGGTCACGCCCAGCGGAATGCCGATGAGGCAGAAGCTGAGGCAGGCCAGGCTGAGGCCGATGCGTTTGTGGGCCTCGACCAGCGCGCGCATCCGCGTGGATTCACTGCGGCGCGGGTCCAGATTGGGAAAGTAGCGTTCGACATTGCGGATGCAGTCCATCAACTCCATCGCCCGCATGTCCTTGATGTTGCGGGTGACGCTGTTGTTGTCCATGAGTTCGGTATAACTCACGTCGAACTCGTAGACGTCCATGTCGATGATGCGGGCTCGCGTCATGTCCGTCGGGGCCTCCGCATCCGGATGACTGACCTGCACCTTGTCGAGGCGGATGCGCATGAGTTTGTCGTCGGGATTGAGCGTAAGGGTTCCGCTGTTGGCGCGGATGTTCTGAATGACTTCGCGTTTGTCGTTGAGTTCGATCACCTCGACATCCTGGAGGTTTCGTCCGCTTTTTTGGGCGACGAAAATCTCCAGTCCGGGGAAGCGCACAAACCGGCCCTCGTCGAGCAGGTCCAGCGGGTCCACGTCCTCCACGTTGACGAGGGCCTGGCGTCGCGCAAAGCGGCTTTCCGGCGCGATGTGGGTATGGAAGAGAAGGCAGACGAATGAAAGTCCGATGCTGGCGAGCACGACGGGGGAGATGATCTGCCAGGTGCTGAGTCCGCCGGAGCGCATCGCCGTCAGTTCGCCGTCGAGGGAGAGGCGTCCGAATTGAAGCAGCACCGCCACCATGACGCTGATGGGGATGCTCATGGTGAGAAAGTAGGGGATGTTGAGCGTGAAAATGCGCAGCAGGACGCCGCCGGGAACGCCGCGGGCAATGTAATCGAGGCTCCGCATCACCCCGCCCAGGTAGAGGACGAGGGTGATGACGAGAAGGGAAATCCCGAACTGGGTGAGGAAGTCCCGCAGCAGGTATTTGTGCAGGGTGCGCATTCAGGAATCGAGCGAGCGGCGCGCGGCCTCCACGGTGTTGTGCAGCAGCAAAGTGATGGTCATGGGGCCGACGCCGCCGGGCACGGGGGTGATCGCGGCGGCTTTGTCGAGCATGTCGTCGTAATCGCAGTCGCCCACCAGACGGAATCCAGAAGCTTTGCCGGGATCGGGCACGCGGTTGACGCCCACATCGACGACCACCGCGCCCTCGCGGATCATGTCGGCGGTGATCGTGTGCGGACGCCCCACGGCGGCAATCACAACGTCCGCCTGCCGCGTGAAGGCCCCGATGTCCGGCGTACCCGTGTGGCAGAGGGTGACCGTGGCGTTGCCGAGGGCTCGTTTCTGACTGAGCAGATTGGCGAGGGGGCGTCCGACGATGTTGCTGCGCCCGACCACGACCACGTGTTTGCCTTTCACCGGAAACCCGCTGCGTTCCAGCAGATGCAGAATCCCGTGGGGCGTGCAGGGCAGGTACGCCGGCAGTCCCAGCATCATGCGGCCCACGTTCACGGGATGGAAACCGTCCACGTCCTTTTCCGGCAGGATCGCGTTGAGAACCTCCTCCTCGATCGACGCATCCGGCAGCGGCAGTTGCACCAGAATGCCGTGAATCTCCGGGTCCGCATTGAAGCGCGCCACTTCGGCGAGAATGTCCGCTTTGCTCGCGGTTGCGGGCAGTTTCACCTCGCGACTGAGCAGCCCCGCCTCTTCGCAGGCCTTTTCTTTGGCGCTGACGTAGCTGCGGCTCGCGGGATCGTCGCCCACCAGCAACACGCCCAGGCCAGGGCGGACGCCGCGCGCCGTCAGGGCGGAGGCCTCGGTTTTGATTTCTTCGCGCATCTGCGCGGCGATTTTTTTTCCGTCGAGTCGTGTGGCTGTCATATGGGGTGTTTCCTACGTTCCCGATTCCGTCCCGTCAACTGGTTAAAAGCTTAGGAACGACGCTGCCAGTTGTTGTAGAGGCCGACGGGGTAGCGGAAAGCGCGGAAGGGCCAGACGTCGAGCAGGTCGGAAAGCCAGGGATCGTCGCGCACGGGTTTGTCGGGCTCCAGCCGCCAGGCCCAGAGAGCCATGGCCAGTCGCAGGATCGAGCTTAGCAGAAAAATCATTTGAAACGCATTCGCTTCGCCCCAGGGGAGGTCCCAGCGCCGGTCGGCAAAGCTATCGATGAACTGCCCCCCCAGCGCGGCGGACAATCCTCCCACAAAACCGCAAAAACCGGTCATGGCGGCGACAAACATGGCCCGGTCGCGCGG
>CAZCFM010000095.1:0-14608 GCA_964497855.1 uncultured Verrucomicrobiota bacterium
GTAGCTCGGCGGACCCCGCCGAGAAGATTAGGCCGTAGCTCGGCGGACCCCGCCGGGGGAAGTCGTTGAAAGGTTGAAGGTTGGAAGGTTGGTTTAAGGTTTCTGGGTTTCTGGTTTCAGGTTGAAAGGGGTCTCGTTTCTGGTTTCAGGTTTCAGACTGCACTTCTCTCTCTGATCCACGATTCCCGGCGCGCTGGGTTTCCGTGTCACCTTTCACTCCGAAGCGCCGCTTCGGCTTGACTTCCTCCCCGCGTTACCCCACCCTCCGCCCATGTCCGCCCCGTCACGAACAACACCCGCCCCTCCTGTTCAATCGATTCAGGAAACCTGGCGACTCGATCTCGTCCGCGAGGTGGCACGCGGGGGAATGAGTGTGATCCACGAGGGCCGGCTGATCGGCGTCGACGGCTTCGCCAAAACCGTGGCCGTCAAAATGCTCCTGGAACAATGGGGCGCCAATTCCCACTTCATGCACCTCTGCGCCGGCGAGGCCAAGCTCGTCTCCGACCTCGTCCACGAAAACATCGTGCAGATCCTGCAGCTCGGCCGCACGTCCGCCGGGGACTACTACATCGTCATGGAATTCGTGCACGGCCTTCCCCTCCGCCGCCTGCTCGACCATCACCGGGACCGCGGCACGCGCCTGCCCGTACCCCTCGCGGTCCACATCGCCAGCCGCATCGCCCGCGGCCTCGCCTACGCCCACACTTTTCAGGACAACAGCGGGCGCCGGCTCGACATCGTCCACCGCGATGTCTGCCCCTCCAACATCCTGATCACCCGCGAGGGCCTTGCCAAACTCACCGATTTCGGCGTCGCCAAAGCCGTTTCGATGACCCTGCTTGGCGACCATCTTCTCACCGGCAAGGTCAATTACATGGCCCCCGAACAGGCCGACTGCCGCCCCGTGGATTTCCGCGCCGACCAGTTTGCCCTGGGCGCGGTGCTGTTTGAGATGTTGGCCGGGCGGATGTTGCGCACAGGGGAGCCCGACCCGCGCAAAACGTCCTTCGCCGAACTGGAAATCCCCTGGCAGGGCCTGCCCAACGATCTGGAGCCGGACCTGTTGGCGCTGCTCAAGCGCTGCCTTGCCGCCAATCCCTCCGAGCGCTTCGACAAGACTGCGGAGCTGGCCACCACGCTGGAATGGATCATCTACCGCGACGGCTACGGACCCACCATTCAAACGGTCGAGGCCCACCTCCGCGAGGAAATTCCCTCCCTCTATCGCCCCGTCCCGCCGCCTCCGCCCGCAGCCTTCACCTCGGCCGAGACGATCGTGGAGGGATGATTCCGCACAAGGTTCAATCCTTCTTCATGCCAGCCTGACTGCGCTGCAGGTGGATGGCGGCGGCGAGGATGGGTTTCGCCCAGTCGGGGGTATGGGAAATTTCGTCCGGGGCGGTGATGCGGCGTTCCTTCATTTCCAACACCAGCACCGGACGGGGCGGAAGGCCCCGGAGTGGATCGGCCTCGGCGGAGTTGTCAAACACGCGGAGGTGGTGGATCAGGGGCAGGAGGCGGATGAGGTTTTCGCGGCTGCCGTTCCAGCGTTCGCGGATTTTGCCTTCGGGAATGTCGTGGCCGCCATGTTCGACCCGCGCCCGCACCCGCCGCAGATGCAGCTCCGGGCTGGCCAGTCCGCAAAACCAGATGTTGAGCTGGTGTTCCCCCTGCGCCGCTTTTTGCAGCAGATCGGTGATGCTGCGTCCTCCGAGCGTGGTTTCAAAGCGGTAGTCCCTGCCGTCGGCGATGGCTTGTTCCAGCAGGGATTTCCCGATCTGCCAGGCATGGGCATTGGCCATCGACAGCGGAATGTCCGGATGCAGGGCGCGTATTTTCGCGGCGATGGTGTCGGGGTTGAACACGGTCGACTCTTTTGCGTTGAAGATTCGCTCCCCGATGCTGGATTTTCCAGCACCGTTGACACCGGCAAGGACATGGAGAGTCGGTTGTTTGCGAAGGGTGGTTTGCATGAAGGCCTCTTATTTCCGCAGGGCGGCCGCAACCGCCGCTTTGCCTAATTCCTCCGGCGTGGCGTTGAATGCACGCTCCGCCGCCCTCTTTTGCGCCGGACTTTGCATGGCCTCGAGCATGCCCTGGCATTCCTGCTGCAAGTCCGCCAGCCAGGACGGTTCACGGCCCGTCAGTTGCTCGTACAGCTCAATGGGAATCAGCACCGCGCGGGGTTTGTCGTGGCGGGTGATGGCGACAGCGCCCCGGGTGGCCACCTGGTCCAGGATGTCGGCGGTGTGGTTTTTCAGGGCGGTCGCAGTGACGGGAGGCATCTCCCGCACCAGGAGATAGGGTTTGTCAGAGTGGGTTGGATAGTTCATAATTCCTAAAATAGACAATTTAACTATTTTGGCAATCCTAAAACCGGGGAGGGCGCAGATGGAGCAGCGGGAGTTCAATATTTACACTCTCTGGATTGACCTCTGTAGGAAAGGGGTATTTTATTCTATCATGAAGACTGCGAATGTTGCTGATTTGAGAAATAACTTTGCTGTAATCGCTGCGTGGATCGACGATGGTGAAACTGTGGCGATTACCAAACGTGGCAAATCTTTTGCCAAGTTGGTTCCTGCGACAGAGGGCGAGGACAGGCCCATGCCCAAGATTGATTTTGCAGGGCGTTTGCGCAGAATATGGGGAGATCGAGTATTTTCTGATGAAGAAGTGGCCGCCATGCGGGCAGCCGAGATTGAGGGGGAGGAAGGGTAGTGGTTGTGGGATGGGCTCTTAGTCGGAATATGCCAGGGAGGGTTCAGAGTTAGTTTTTGGCCGGGGGCACCTCAATGGATTCCTCGGGGGAGAGGTGGATGCGGCCGCTGGCGCTGATGCCGCGCAGGTGAAGGCGGAGGGGGCCGGCGCCAGTCAGGCTCTGGGGGATTTCGGCGCGGGCTCGTCTGCCGTTCATGGCCTCCCGATGCAGCACGCGCGGACCATCGCACAGTTCCCAGTGAACGAGGGTCTCCGTGGTGCGGATATCGAGGCGCAGGAGGTCGTCTTTGGCACGGACTTCAAGGTCGATTGTTTTGGGAAAAGGCGTTTTAACCCGTTGTTCGGCGTGGCCGAGGATCGGTGGGGTCCACAAATGCCTCGCAAAAAGCTGCAAATGGAGTTCGGGTCCGGCGCTTTCGGATGTCCACTCGGTGTCCCAGAGCGGGCCGTTGCCCGGCACGCGCTGTCCGTCGGCATACAGATGCAGATCGACGCCGGCCCCGGCGGGCATGCCTCGGGCTTCGATGCGCAGGCGGTTTCCTTTCCATTCGGTTTTCAGCTCCAGCGTCTTCATGGGTTCCGCCCAGGGACGGCAGAGCGGGTCGCCGACGGCCAGGCTTTGAAAGGGCGAGCCCACGGACTGGGTGATAGCTTCGAGCAGGGTGTTGCCTAGGGTGTAGCGTTCGAACACGGCCGCGTGGGGGAACTTCACCCAGATCGCGTAGGGTTCGGTGATCGTGCCGGCGGATCCGGCCGCGCCGGCGGCGATCCAGCGGGTGAGTTTGGTTTGTCCGGCGTTGTCGAAGGTTGCGGCGTGGCTGGTGAGGTGTTCGGCAAAGGCCCCGGGCAGCAGTTTTCCCGCGTAGCGGGCGGTGTCGACGTTCGCGGCCCCGGTCATGACGCCGATGAGGGCTTCGGGAAGCGGGGCCTCTATGCTGTCGAGCAGCACGGGAATCTTGCGGGCTTCGAGGCGCTCTTTGGCGGGGGCGAACTGCGGAAGGCGGGCCGTTGTGCGGACATCGGTGTTGGTGATGATCGCAACGCTGCCCTGGGGCCGTGTGAAATCGGCTCCCGCCGCGCGGCGGAGGGCGAGGACGATGCTTTCGGCGTCGAGGGGTTCGTGCAGGACGCCGAGCATCATCGCGGGATGTTGTCCGGCGGCCAGCATGTCGGGCGCGGGATATCGCGGCAGGCGCGTGCCGGGTTGGCGGAGTTCTTCCGGGGCGATGAACCAGGGGGCGCGGGCGCTGCCGCTTTTGATCGCGGCGGCTTCGGGCATTTTGCCGCGGAAACCGATGTAGGCCGTGAGGCTGACGGATTCGCCGGCCTCCAGAATAACGCGGGTGGGCCAGTCGGGACTGAAGATCAGCGCGGTGGGGGAGGGGTCGGCGAGGGCCTCGAGTTTTTGCAGAATGGGGTCGAGCAGGTTCTCGCGGGCCTCTGCTTCGCGGATGGACCAGCGGGGGGCGTCGGTTTCCACATCGCGGAAGAGGCTGCGGGGCGGAAGGAGCGTGATCACGCGTTGGGAAGGGATCTTGCGGAGGTCGCGGTATTCGTTGGCCACGCGCAGGGCTTCGGGCGAAGATCCGTTGACGATGAGCAGGCATTCCGAAGGCATCTGGGCGGCCAGCGGGAGAAGGGGAAGCAGGCAGAGGAGGAGTTGTTTCATGGTGTGGAGCGGGAGGGGACACGTGTGGCCAGCAGCACGGCGATCAGGGCGGCGCTGGTGGCGAACAACAGGTTGCGGATCAGGGCGTCGGGATGCGGATGATGGAAGGCGGTGGCGATGGGGTAGGCGAGGGCGCAGAGGCAGAGGGGAAGGAGGCGTCGGGGCTGGCCGCAGGCGAGTTCGTATTGCAGGAGGAGATAGACGAGGGACAGCGGGGCCATGGCGAGTCCCATGCCGCGCAGCCAGCCGATTTGGGCGGGGACGGGCGACGCGATGCCGTACATGAGCCGCAGGGCGAGCGGGGCGAAGACCCAACAGGCGGCGAGGGCGGCGAGGGTGAGAGCGCCGCTGTAGAGAAGGGCTTTGCGAAGGGTGTGGGCCTGGGCGGGGGAGGCCGCGCCGGGTCGAACCACCTTGGGAAACATGGCCTGGGCGATGGGCAGGGGCAGCCAGAGGATCATGCGACCGATGACGGCGGCCTGGGCAAATTGTCCGGCGATGTCTGGGGTGAAGAAGCGGCGGGCGAGCGGGGCGTCGAGCGAGAGCAGGGCGGAGAAGGCGAGCAGAGCGGGGAGGGCGTCGAGGCTGCCGCGCAGGACGGGAGGGAGGGGTTTTGGAGGCGCAGGCCGGGATTCCGGGAGGGCGCGCTGCAGGGCCCAGGCGCTGTAGGCTAGGGCGAGGATCATGCCGAGCACGTGGGCGAGAAGGGCCCAGCCGGCGGCGCGGTAGCCGAGCAGGAGGCAGGCGCCGACGAGGGCGGCGCGGGCGGCGAAGAGCAGGCTGCCGCGGAGGGCGAGCTGTCCGAAACGCTGGAGTCCCTGCAGGCCGGAACCGCTGAGGGTGAGCAGCAGATTGAGTCCGGGAATGGCGGCGGCGAGGAGCACGGGGGCGAGGCGTTCGAAGCCGAGTTGTGCGCCGAGGAGGGGGGCGCAGGCGAGGCCCAGTAACAGGAGCGCGGCGGCGCTGGCGGAGAGGAGGAGGGTCCAGCGGCGGAGCAGGGCGCGCAGGGTGCCGCCGTCCTGCGCGATCGGCGTGACGGCGCGGGTGAGGGAGAGGCCGAGGGCGCCCATGGGCAGCAGCAGAAGGTTGACCAGTCCGAAGAGGGCCATGAGCAGGCCGTATTCGTTGTCGGAGAGCAGGCGTCCGCTGATCCAGTGGTAGGCGGAATTGCCGACATGTCCGAGGGCGGTGGCACCGAGCAGGAGGAGGCTGTGCCACTCGAGGCGGTCGGAGCTTTTCATGGGGTGTCGAGGCCCCGGTGGATGGCGCGCATTCGTTCCATGCGGTGGTGGAAGAGGCGGCGGCCGAGGCTGCGGTCCCAGAGACCCACGAGGGGTTTCAACGGCGAGAAAATGAGGCGCAGGCGGGTGAGGGCGAGCAGCATTTCGAGGGAGGACCGGAAGATTTTGACCTTGGAGCCCGAGACGTCGTTCCATTCGATGGGCACTTCGCGGATACGGAAACCGGCGTGGCGGATGTGGAAAAGCAGTTCGACGTCGAAGGCCCACTGGGTGGCCCCGAGTTTGGCCAGGACGCTGTCGAGCGCGGCGCGGGAGAGGACTTTGGCGCCGCATTGGGTGTCGGTGACGTGGAGGCCGAAGACGAGGCGGACGTAGAGATTGAAGAGGCGGGAAATGAAGCGGCGGGAGAAGGGCTGGGGGCGGCCGATGACGGAGCCGGGCAGCCAGCGGGAGCCGATGAGAATGCCTTCGTCGCCGAGGGTGTCGGCCAGAGAGAGCAGGGCGTCGGGCGGGGTGGATCCGTCGGCGTCGGTGAAGGCGATTTTGTGGCCGCGGGCTTCGCGCAGGCCGCGCATGAGGGCACCTCCTTTGCCGACGCGTTCAGGAATGACGATGATCCGCAGGGCCGGGCAGTCGGGCATGAATTCGTCGGCGATGATACGTTCGGTGTTGTCGTTAGTGCCGTTGACAATGACCAGCAGTTCGACATCGCGGCCGCGGATTGCGTCGCAATAGGCCTTCAGGGCCGGGCGGATGCGCGCGGCTTCGTTGTAGGCGGGAATGAGAATGCTGAGGTCCATCGGGTATACTCCTACACGGAAGCGCGGCGTCTGACAATCCCCATGCCTGCGTCTAGATCAGGGTTCGCAGTTCCTGGGGGAGAGACCGTTTCTTCAGAGGTGGAAGCCGGATCTCCAGTTTTTCGATTCGTGCCTGCAAGTAGATCAGATCGGGTTTTGGATCCGTTTCATATATTGACAACAGGTCGTCCAGATCTTTGGGACGGTTCACGGATTTCCCAAACGCATACAACTTAGAAAGGAGTACATCCTCCAAGGTCATAACCGGCACCTTGCCGAATCCAAAATCGACGGTGTGGCAGAGGGCTCGGGTTAACGCGGTATCCACCCAGGGCAGGGCGGAAAGCAGCAGATCGGCCCCAATGCCACCCACGGACGTCGGATCCCGTCCCGTTACCATAACCACAGGCGTGGTTTTTCGTTTGATGGCGAAAAGGGGCCCACCTTCGAAGTCAGCCTGCCGTATCCTGCCCGTTGTAAACCCCATTTCTGTCAGAAGGTTTTCCGCTTTTGCCAGATCGGCTGTGCCGAGGGCGACAATGAGATCCACATCGCCTGTGAAGCGTGGTTGTGCGCGGTAAAGACTTGCCGCCAAACCGCCAGCAACGGCAAAGGGAACGTCTTTTGCACGCAGACGTGTCGCCATGCGTTCCAGGCATTCATGCAACGTCATGCAAGGACCTCCGTCCGCGGTGGATCAGTGTCCGAGCGTCGTCCATGAAGGCACACATTGCCAGGCCCCGCCGATCCAGCGCGGGTGTTCGGGTCGCGAGTTCAGCTAACGTATCGGTTTCAAACAGCTCGCGCAGTCGGGAAAAGGCGGGATGCTGCCGATTGATTTGCACTCCGGTCGTACGCCCGGCATCCGGGAGTCGGGTAAGTATCCCCTCCGCAGCCAGGGAGTTCAAGGACAGTTCGACAGACCGAGGATGTAGTCGGGTCAATCGCGCCAGATGACGGATACCCAAGGGATTGGGCAGTGCACACAAGGCCCTCAACACTTCCGTGCGGGCCTTCGATTTCAAAAGTTCTCCAAGGACAATCATATATGTACTGTCTAATACTTTAGACGAAAAGTACAGAGCAAACGAAACCAAACAGGCGAGAGGTGGGTTACGAGTTTTTCTTTTCTTCCGGCGTCTCCATCGACTTCAGCAGGGCCTGGGCGTGGGCGAGTGACGCGTTGAGTTCGCGGCGGACGGCTTCGAGTTCTTTGCGCTCGACGTAGAGGTTTTTGTGGGTTTCCTCGGGGGATTCCCCGGGGGGGAGTCCAAGGATTTCACGGGCGCGGGCGAGGGCGGCGCCGATGTCGGGGCAGACGTTGTCGAGTCCAAGCCGGTCGAGGAATCCGGCCTGTTGCATGACCATGAGCGGTTGGGTGTGGGGTCCGCTGAGGATGAGGTGTTTGCCCTGGGCGTTGAGCTTGGCGTGCAAATCTTCGAGGGCCTGCAGTCCGGTGGCGTCGATGGCCAGCACCTTGCGCGTGCGGAGAATCAGGATGCGGTTGTCGCGTTTGGAGCGCTTCAGTTCCTCGTCCAATTTGTCCACCACGCCGAAGAAAAACGCGCCGAAAATCCGGAAGATCAGGACGCCCTCGGGGATGCTGCGGCCGACGAGGGAATGCTGGCTGCCTTCGGTCTCCGTGCTTTCGTCGACGGCGGTGATGCGGGAGGTTTCGGAAATGCGTTTGACCATGAGGAGGGCGGCGAGCACCACGCCTACCTGCACGGCGAGGGTCAGCGTGGTCAGCACGGTCAGCGCAAAGGTCAGCAGGAAGACCATGGCGTCGCTGCGGGGCCAGCGGAGGATGCGCCCGATTTGCAGCCAGGGAACCATGCGCCAGGAGGCGACGACGAGGACCGCGCTGAGGGCGGCGAGGGGGATGTGGGTGACGAGAGGGGCGGCGACCAGCAGGGACAGGGCCAGCAGCAGGCAGTGGACGAGGGCGGAGAGGGGGCTGCGTCCGCCGGCCTGGACATTGAGCACGGATCGGGCGACTGCGCCGGTCACGGGGATGCAGCCGAAGAGGGGGCCGACGAGGTTGGCCAAACCCTGGCCGATCAACTCGCGGTTGGAGTCGCTGCGGTGGTCGAGGAGACCGTCGGTGACGACCGCGCAGAGCAGGGCCTGCATGGCGACGAGCAGGGCGATGGTGAAGGCGGGCTGGAGGAGTTCCTGAATTTCGCCGGGATGCGGGACGGGGAGTTGGAAGGCGGGAAGGGCGGAGCTGAAACCGCCGAAGGCCGTGCCGATGGTGGCGACGTTCTGTTGGGCGGGGAGGTTAAACAGCAGCGACACCAGCGTGGCCACGATCAGGCCGAACATCGAGCCCGGCAGGAAACGGCAGAAGCGCGCGGGCCAGAGGGCGATCAGCAGCGTGGAGGCGACGGCCAGGGCGAGGGTTGGAAGATGAACGCCTCCGATGTTTTCCGCGAACATGTGGATTTTGCCGAGGAAGTCGACGGGGAGTTTTTCCACTGGGAGGCCGAAAAAGTTTTTGAGTTGCGAACTCAAAATGAGGACCGCGATGCCTTTGGTGAAGGCGCGGGAGACCGGATAGGGAATATAGCGGATGATGGATCCGAAACGGGCGAGTCCCATCAGACAGAGCATGGCGCCGGCGAGGAGGGTGCAGAGGAAAAGGCCGTTGAGGCCGTAGCGCTCCACCACACTGTAGGTAATGATAATAAAGGCGCCGGTGGGCCCGCCGATTTGCACCGGGGAGCCCCCAAACAGTGCAATGACAGCGCCCCCGATGATGGCGCTGTACAGGCCGGCTTCCGGCGACACGCCCGAGGCAATCGCAAAGGCCATGGACAAGGGCAGGGCCAGCGTCATCACGTTCACCCCCGCAAGCACATCCCGTCTCACATCAGAGAGGCGGTAACCTTTCACGGATTCTGTCAGTATGGATAGGGGATTGAGCATGGCTCCTGAAACAAAGGGGACTTCCCACTATGCCTTTTCGGCGCGGCGTCAATCCCAACGCGGAAATCATCTCCGCCCGGCCTTTCATTTTTTGCTGGAATTCATTCGACAAAAGTGGAATTTCCCGTCAAAGTGCCTGTCCTTTAACCCTAGGAGTTTTTGTATGAATCATTCCATTTCGTGCGGAATCGTTGCGTCACTTTTCGTTGCGGTTTCCCTTTCTGCCCAATCCCCTCTTCCCCCGGAAACCATGAACAAAGCCAGCTACGCCATGGGTGCCAGCGTGGGCCGACAGGTCCAAGCCAGCAACAACGGCATGAACAAAGATCTCTTTTTCAAGGGCTTCGCCGAAGGCGCGACCCAAGACATTGCCGATGGCATGAGCTACGTCGAAGGCATGAGGATGGCCTTGCGGATGCGCCAGGAACCCGTGGGCTTCAACCCCCAGGAAGTGCTCAAAGGCATGCAGGATGTCGTTGGCGGCAAAGAGCTGGCCTATCCCGAAGATGAACTGAAAGCCGCGGTGGAACAGTTGCAGGAAATTGCGGCGGCCCAACAGCAGGAGCAACAGAAGCAGCAGCAGGCGATGATGGAAGAAGCCCAGAAGATGGGCGCCGCCAACAAGGAAGTCGGCGAAGCGTTCCTGAAGGAAAACGCCGCGAAAAAAGGTGTCACCACCACGATCACGGGCCTGCAGTACGAAGTGCTCAAAGCGGCCGAAGGTGCTAAACCCGCCGCCACCGCGACCGTCAAGGTTCACTACACCGGACGTCTGCTCAATGGCACCGTGTTTGACAGCTCGGTCGAGCGCGGCGAGCCCGTCGAGTTCCCCCTCAACGGCGTGATCCCCGGCTGGACCGAAGGCGTGCAGCTGATGAGCGTTGGATCCAAATATCGTTTCTGGATTCCCTCGGCCTTGGCCTACGGAGAAAACGCCCCGCGCTCGATCGGCCCCAACCAGGTGCTTGATTTCGAAGTCGAACTCCTCGAAATCGTCAAGCCCTGATCCGGCTCCAAGCCCATAAAACCCCCTGCTTTCGGGCTGGGGGTTTTTTTGTGCCCGCGCCGGGCCCAGACCTCCGTTCAGACATCCTGATTCGTGCGGAAAATGCTTTGGGACTTTTTAAATCGCAACGCTGATGTCCACGGATGTCGCCCGAGTCCCGGATTTATCCGGAAGTCAGCAAGCACGCTTCAGCGTGCGGATGCGGGGCCGGAGACGCGGAATTCGGACCGTGAACGGTCCTGGACTGACTTCCGGATAAATCCGGGACTATGACAACTTCGTGCGAAGATCCTGCGCCTGCGGGACCTGCACAGGGACGGCAGCGGGTATCGGCTCGGACCGTTGGCCCGAACAGGACCGGAAAGATATGTAGAAGGCTCAGGCCCTGAAGGCGAGGGGCGAGGGTGCGGGAGGGACGTCACGCGTGTTTGCGATAGGCCCCCGGCGTTTTGCCCGTCACGTTTTTGAAATGCTCGCAGAGCGTGTTGGCGTTGGCGAAGCCGCAGCGCTCGGCGATTTCCTCGAGACTGAGGCTGGTCTCGCGCAGGAGCTGTTTCACGCGTTCGAGGCGGGCGCGGCGCTGCTCCTCGCCGGGCGTGTGACCGAGCAGGGCCTGAAAACGAAGCTGCATCACCCGCAGAGAAAGGCCCGCATGACGGGCCACGGCGTTGAGGTCCGTTTTTTCGCAGCAGTGATCGCGGAGATAACGCACCGCCTTGACAATTTGCGGGTCGGGCAGGGCCAGAATGTCGGTGCTGGGACGTGCGGTGATGTGTGAGGGCGGAATGGCAATCGAGTGAACGGGCGGTTTGCCCCTGCGCAGCCAGCCGTGAATGAGCCCCATCGCCTCATACCCGACCTTGTGGTAGGGCAGGTGAACGCTGCTCAGTCCGGGCAGCACTTCCCGGCAGAGGGCGGGATCGTCCTGGGTGCCCAGCACCGCCATGTCGTCCGGAACGGAAAAGCCCAGGTGTTTGCAGCGGGTGATCAGATCCACGGCGAGGTCGTCGTCGCTGCAATAGATGGCGACGGGTTTGGGCAGCCGCTTCATCCAGGTGGAAAAAGCGGGGGTTCCTTTCAGGGGCGCCTCGAGGGTCAAGGGAACCTCATACGAATGGACCGTCCGCCCCTGCGTGCGCAGCGCATGGACAAAGCCGTCGCGGCGAAGGGTCAAGGCGCGCAACACGGTGAGACCCACATAGGCGAAGTGATCGGTGCCGAGACGTTGCAGATATTCCGCGGCCATGCGGCCGGTGGCTTCGTGGTCGATATCCACCTGGGGGATGCCCGGTGTGTCCACGCCGATGTGGGTGGAAAGGCCGTTCCATTTCAAGGTCCGGATCAGGGCATACATTTGTTCATTCACCATCGGAGCCACAAAGGCGTCGACTTCCAGGGTGGGACCTTGCTGCCGCAGCCGATCGATGTCCCAGGGAAAACGCGCGCAGGAATACAGGCCCGGCGCTTGATGGCCCACGTAATCCAGAATCCCGTGATAAATCTCATGGGAAAGCTGATGCTGCCAGGGCTGCATCACCAGAATGTGTTTCAGAGAGCGGGGCATGGACGCAGAATGGCCCCCCAAAAGTCCCCCGGCAAGGAAATTCGTTTTAACCGTATTCGTTTTCGTTCGAACGTAGTGACGACCGCGGGGCAATGTGGGATGATGTGAGAGTTCGAAAAAATTCAAAGAACCCATACCCACAACCAAACATGGAGATTGTCATGAAGAAACTGAATGCCCTTGTAACCCTGTCCGCAGCCCTCGCGCTGGGGAGTTTTGTGAAGGCGGATGTGCTGGCGCTTTGGAAGAATGACCACCTTGCGGGAAACGAAGTCTCCACCACAGCTGGTGAGGGGACATCGGGAGGGTCATGGGATCCTTTGTTAGCTGCTGCTCCGATACTCTCCCGAGGTCCTGGAGGCACTCCTCCTACTGCATACACAGATACTTTCGGTTTTCAAAACGGAAATGCCGCGACGCTAACAGACGCAATATCGGCGGATAGGTATGTGACTTTTTCTCTTCAGGCCAGTGCCGGATACCAAATTGATTATTCTTCGCTTTTTATCAGGATATACACACAGGATCAGACAGTTAATATGTCTTTGTTTTCAAGTAAAACGGGTACTTACGCAGATGGAAATCAATTGTCAAATTGGTCCTTCCCTGTAAATGCTGCCTCTACGACTGCAACTTTGGATTTATCTTCTGTCGCTGCACTGCAAGATGTAAAAACATCTACTGAATTCCGATTGTATTATTGGGGCAAGACTAGTGCTACTGCCCAAGTTGGGATTGGTCGCGGATACACTAACAATACTCAAGATGACTTACGTGTTGACGGCACCATCACCGCCATCCCCGAGCCCGGAGCCCTGGCCTTGGCGGCGATTGCGTTGGGGACCTGCGTTTTGTTTCTGCGTCGCAAAAAATAACATCCCGTGTGGGAGTGAAAAAATGAAAATTCTGAAAACAATGATGATCGCCCTGCTTGGGGGGATGGGGGTTGCGGAAGCGCAGCTCGCCTCTTGGAATACGACCCCGCTTGCGGGAAACAACGTGGATGCCGCCGCCACCTCTTTGGGAACAAATGTGGATTCGGCCATGCTTGCACGCGGTGCGGGCGCGACCGTCGTTTCCTACAATAACACCTTCGCCATGCGCAATGGCAATTCGGCGGATCTGGCCACTGCCATTTCGAATGACCGCTATCTCAGTTTCACGGTGGATGCGGGAAGTGGGTATGCGCTGGATGTGTCCTCCGTGTTCTTTCGGGCCACTTCCCAGGACACCACGCTGACCAATATCCGAAACTGGAGTTTGTTCTCGGACCATACCGGATTCACAACTTCGGACGTTCTCAGCACACTGGCCGTCACGGGCGGCGGGGCTGCACCCGCCACGCAGACGGTGGACCTTTCGGCGAACACCGCGCTGCAGGGTGTCAGTTCGGTTGAATTCCGGCTCTATGTGTGGGGCCTTCCCAATGCCGCCTTTGCTCAAAACGGCATCGGCCGCGCCTTTGGAGCCACGCTGGGTGACGATTTGGTTGTCAATGGCACGACGAGCGTCATCCCCGAGCCCGGCATGTTCGCCTTGGCGTTGCTGGGATTCGCGCTGCTTCTCCGTTTCCGTCGCAAAGAATAGTTTTGTTTCATGTCTCTGTGGGGCCCGCCTCTCCTTCGGGGGGGGCGGGTTTTTTATATTCCGTAGCTCGGCGGACCCCGCCGAGAAGATTGGGCCCGTAACGCGGCGGACACCGCCGCTGTGTGTTGCTGTAGCTCGGCGGACCCCGCCGAGAAGATTAGGCACGTAACGCGGCGGACCCCGCCGCCGGCTTTGAAATTTTGAAGAAAAGAGCGGCGGGGTCCGCCGCGAAACAAATCTTCTCGGCGGGGTCCGCCGAGCTACGGGCTTTCGCCGAAATTTTCACCATTTCGCACATTCGCTGTTGACAGCCGGGAACATCCGTATATGTTTTTCTTATGTCTATTGTTCCTCCGAAATTTTTTGATCCAGGACGTGCGACCTTCGTTCAGCATCGGAATCTTCCGCACTGGCAGCAGGAGGGGGTTTGTGCCTTTGTGACAATGCGTTTGTTTGATTCTTTGCCGTCTGCCGTGATGGAGAAACATGCGCAGGCGCGTCGGCGTTGGTTGGCGGAACGGGGCTGCGACCCGGATCTGCCCGAGGCGTTTGTGCTGGATCAGTTATCGCCGATGGAGCAAAGGTCTTTCCGTCGTTTCGCCTCCTCGCGTTTGCAGCGGAGTCTGGACAAAGGCGCGGGCTCCTGTCTGCTGCGTCAAAGCGAAATTCGTTCCATCGTGGAAGAGTGCCTTCGTTTTGGCGATGGCAGGGACTACGCTTTGTATGGCTTTGTGGTGATGCCGAATCATGTGCACCTGCTGTTGCAGCCATTTGCGGACCATTCCCTGCAAAAAATATTGAGCAGTATGCGGCGGGTCAGCGCCCGCAACGTGAACCGCCTTATGCGGCGCACAGGTGATCTTTGGCAATCGGAGCCCTTTGACCACTTGGTTCGATCCGCGCACTGGTTTGAACGCTACCGCAGCTACATGCGCCTCAATCCCGTCCGCGCCCGCCTTCCCGCGCATGCGTATACCTGGTGGCAGGCGGAGCTGTAGCTCGGCGGACCCCGCCGAGAAGATTAGGCCCGTAACGCGGCGGACCCCGCCGCCGACTTTGAAATTTTGAAGAAAAGAGCGGCGGGGTCCG
>CAZCFM010000096.1:0-14372 GCA_964497855.1 uncultured Verrucomicrobiota bacterium
TGGATTCCAATTTCAGTATCGAGACGCCCACGGGCACATCCAGCGGCGGACGATCCAAGACGTACGCGAAAGACAAGATACCCGAGAACTTCCAGCAATTGTTTCAATCGCCGTAAACGATGACATCTGGCCAACCAGCTAATGCTCGGTCCGGCGTTGCCGCCCGGGATTTGCGACGTTCCCTGTCAGCTCTCCTGATTCCGTTTTTCCAACAAATACGAATATCCCAAGGGAAATGCATAAATAATAACCTATATTAGTTATTTATCGCCCTGATAATCCTTTTACCCCGCGTTGGAATACTTCCTGCTTCACATTGCAAAATGCCGGAAGAGAATAGAATTTTGGTGGTGGAGGATGACGACGCTGTGCGCCGCCTGAGCGTCCGCATGCTTAAATTGCTGGGCGTGCAAACGCTCGAAGCGGGGAACGGGGCCGAAGCCCTTCATCACGTGGAAAGGACAAACCACCTCTCCGCCGTGCTGATGGACCTGCATCTTCCGGATATCGAGGGAACGGCCTTGGCGGAATGGATACGGCAGCGTTTCCCGGAAATTCCAATCATCTTCTTTACCGGCGCAAACGTGGGATCCTCGTTTCTGCCAGAAACCACCGCCTCCCACACCCACTGGCTGAAAAAACCCTTTACGAAGGAAAGTATGAGTCAGGTGCTTCACGCGGCTCTGGCCGTGGGGGCCCATCCCGCTCAGGGTTGAAGCGCCTGTCGCAGGAGGGGAGCGAGAAGGGGGCGCAGTTTTTCCAGTCCAGGGACTTGGTTCATCATCCCGAAGGCCCGCAACGCCTGTTGCTCCTCCGGGCTCATGTCGGCTTCAGCGACCCAATACTCGCTGCTGAGCCCTGCATCATCCTGAATCGTGACCCACACGCCCGCGGCCCCGGCGGCATCCACGCCCGCACGCATATTCAGGGGAACCGCCGTATTCAGATTGATTTCCGAAATCTCCACCGTCCGGGTTTCCGGCGGCTTCACCCCGCTGTTTTGCAGCAAATGATTCACCACACCTTCCACCGTCTCCGAGTCCAGGGCCGAAAACTCCTGAATGCGGTGGACCAGAGCCTGCTCCCTTTTTTCGGGGGATTCCTGCATCCAGCTTTCCGCAGCACCCCTCAAGAGTTGGCCCAGTTCCTCCGACGAAACCCCTTCTGCCGACGGATCGGGCTGAGAGGCGGGGCGGGCCGCTTCCGGATTCGCGGTTGGAGCCGCTGGAGGCGTCCAGGCTTTGCGGCTCATCTCCCGGTTGAATTGATACTTGAGCACAATCCCCAGAAGGATGATGTAAAAAAACAGGGTCCACGCAAGCAGGACCTTCCATTTGGGACGCAGGGATTTCATGGATTTTTGGATTCTTTCAAGCTGAAGTAAAACGCACAACCCGGCCCGGGGTCAAGGTTATACACACCTACATTTCCATCCAGGCGCTGTACAACCCGGCGGACAATCGACAATCCGATCCCGTGTCCCTCGGTTTTTTCCCCGCCCACACGCGAAAACTCTTCAAAAACGCTCGCCTCTTTTCCGCTGGGAATGCCGACACCGTTGTCCTTCACTCCGTAGCGCAGAAATCCGGGTCGCTGGGGATCCTTCTCCCAAAATAACTCGATTTTAAGAGGATTTCCTCCATATTTAATGGCATTGGACATGTAATTGACCCAGACCGCCTGCAACCAGGAGGCCACCCCTTCGCAGTCCGGCCAGCGTGCGGGCTCGATCACCTCGGCCCCGACTTTGTGCAGATCCGTATGCAAGCGGTCCAGCGAATGCCGGATCACCGCCTTCATATTCACGCGCACAGGGTGAATTTCATCCTGACGCATCTGGGCCAGCAGCAACAGGTCGTGAATGATATGGTTCATCCGCTCCGCGCTGAGAATGATATTCCGGAGATCCTCCGCATTCACCCCCGCCAACACATTCTCCTCCTCAATCAAACGGGCAAAGTTCAAAATCAGGTTCAAGGGGTTCTTTAAATCGTGGGCGACACTGCGCGCGTAGGCGTCCAGCGCCTCGTTCTGCGTGCGCAACTTTTCGTTGTTCAGCTCCAGGTCTTTCCGCATGCGCCTCAGAGCCAGGTGGGTACGGACACGGGCGAGCACTTCCTGGTTTTGAAAGGGTTTGGTGATGTAATCCACAGCCCCCGTGTCGAAACCCTTCATCTTGTCCTCAATGGAACCCAGGGCCGTGATGTAAATGACCGGAATGTCCGCCGTCGCCGGATTTTCCCGCAGGATTTTCGCCACCCCGTACCCGTCCAGGTGGGGCATCATGATGTCCAGCAGCAGCAGATCGGGTTTGACATAGCGGATGCGGTCCAGTGCGCTGGTCCCGTCTTCCGCCACGAGAACCTCGTAGCCAAGGTCCGACAGAAAATCGTGAAGAACGTCAATGTTGGTCGGGTTGTCATCGACAACCAAAATGCGTCCGATGTCCATAGTCTCCGACGGGTGGGAATTCATGTCTGGGTCTCCTCTCGTTTGGGCAGATGCCGACGCAGCAGCGCCTGGATCGCGTTGATTTGATAGGTCGCGCTCAGGGCGAGCAACTGTTCCGCAAAAGGCCGGTAGCGGCTTTCCCCGCGACTCAGAAGCTCCGCCTGTTCGCGCAATTGACGCACATTTCCCGCCAGCGCGAGGCCCAGCAGCGCCTCCAACACCTCCAGCGGGGGAATTTCAAGGGCTTCCCGGGCCGCGGCGTCCGCGCCGGGTGCCTTGTCCGCAGCACCCGAATCCCGCAGCTCCCATTCGATGGACAGCAGCGTTTCGAGCACCTTGAGCAGGTCGCCATAGCGCAGGGGTTTCGGCATGAATTCCGCCGCTCCCGCCGCGAGAGCTTTCTCCCGGTCTTTTTCGCCCCGATTGTCCGAAAAAACCACAAACGCCGGCGTCAGCAGCTCGTTGCGCTCGCATTCATCCTGCAGCACCCGCATGAAGGCCTCACCCCCGCCCTCCACATGCAAATCCAAAATCACGGCATGTGGCGCAAACTCCCGCACACAGGCCTCCATATCCATGTTTTTGACGGTTTCAAACACCACAAAACCCGTTTTCCGCAGCAAGGGAGCAAGCAGGGCGCTGGCCTCGCGACTGTCTTCCGCCAGCAGGATGCGCCGACGCTCCCCCTTGTATCCGGTGATGCGATCCGGCGCCATGACCAGACGACGTTTTGCGCCCTCGGGCTGCGGAAGTTCAAACCAGAACGTGGTGCCTTTTCCCGGCGTGCTTTCCACATGCAATCCCCCGCCCCCCATCATTTCCAGCAATCGGTGCGTGATCGACAATCCCAGTCCCGTTCCCTGATTCTTGCGGTTTTTGTGTTCCACCTGCATGAAGGGCTGCATCACCAACTCCATGTGCTCCGGCGCAATCCCGATGCCACTGTCGCACACCGCGAAACGAAGCCCTTTTTCCTTCGCTTCGACCTTCAGCTCCACCCATCCCAGATCCGTGAACTTGATGGCATTGCCGATAAGATTGACGAGAATCTGGCGCAGGCGCACCGGGTCGGCCAGCATGTCCTCGGGCAGCGCCGGATCCAGCGTCAGCTTGAACTCCAGCCCTTTCAGCCGCACCTGATCCGCATAGGATTCCCGCAACGCATCCAGAAAATCGCGCAAATAAAAGCGGGTCTGTTGCAGGTTCATCCGCTTGGCCTCGATCTTGGCCAGGTCCAGCACGTCGTTGATCAATTCCAGCAAACTTTCCCCGCTGCGGCGCAGGCTTTGCAGGACGCTGATGTTTTTTTCGGAGAGTCCCCGATCGAGCATCAGCACCTGCGTGTAGCCCAGAATTCCGTTGAGCGGGGTGCGGAATTCGTGACTCATATGCGCCAGGAAATCGCTTTTCGCCCGCGCCGCCGCCTGGGCTTTCTGCTCCGCGCGAATGCGGTCGCCCACCTCGCGCGTGATTTCCGCGTCGGCCTGCACCAAAGTCTCCACCATCTGATTGAAGGATTTGGCGAGTTGTCCAATCTCGTCCACGCCTTTTTCCGCCATGCGGCGGGTCAAATCGCCGCCGGACACCGCCACGGCGGCCGCATTGGCCTCCTGCAGGGCCTCGCCAATGCGCCGGGCCAGCGAAAGCCCCGGAATCAGGGCCAGAAAAAGCCCGCCCCCCAACAACAGCGTGTTCATTGCGGAAATCCATCGAAACATCCGCTGGTTACGGGCAATCACGTGACGAACCCCCTCGGATTCCGACGTGAGGGTCTGCTGAATGTGCTCCGAGAGTTGCGACACCCGTTCCTCGCGCACGGAAAGCGGAGCTTCGGCAAGAATCTCCCGCAAATCGAGTAGACGGCTCCGAAGATCCCGGGCATTCTGCGCGGCTTTCTCATGCCTGGCCAGACGCTGGTACTGCGAAATTTCGCGCTCAATCTCCGCAAAGGCCGGCGCTGGATCCCCCTCTTCGAGCAAAAGCCCCCACAGGAGCGTCTGCGTGCGCGTGAGCGCCTCCAGCGAGGGCACCACGGAATCCACCAGCGCCGTCATGCGGTGACGGAACACCAGGGCAGAAAGAAGCCCGCCAGCGCCGATGGCCAGCATCAACAGCGACAAAACGCCGAGGTGTAAAAGGATTTTCGAGCGGACGAACACGAGCCAATTGTGCCCGTGTCGCGACAAAAAGCAAGCATCAGCCGCCCAAACTGCGATTCAAGCGCAACATGGGCAACAGAACCGCCAGCGCCACCCCCAGAATCAGCAGCCCCACCGCCACAATCAAGAGCGGCTCCAACAGCGCCAGTGCGCGGCGGAGACCCCGCTCCCAGGCGCGTCCGTAGCCCCGCGCCGCGTGCGACAGCAAATCGGCCAGGCCTCCCGACGCCTCCCCGGCCCGCACCCAGCCCGGCACATCCTGCCCCAGCACCGGCACGTTTTCAAGCGCATCGGCCAAACGCATTCCCTGCGAAACCTGTTCCGAAACCCCGCGGCAGGCCTCGGCCAAACGTGCGGAGCCCGTGGCCTGTCCCGCCGTGATCAACGCCGCAGGCAGCGGCACGCCACCTTGCAGCAGCATCGACAGCGTCCGCGCGAAACGCGCCCGTGCCAGCGAGGCCAGCGCCGCGCCCAGAATGGGAAGTTTATACCGAAGCCTCGGCAAAAACAAATCCGGGTGACGGCGCAGACGCAGGATGCTTCGCAGCAGCAACGCCGCAACCCCGGCCAGCGCGAGAAGCCCGGCGGGATGACGAAGGACGCGTCCAATGCCGAGCACAAAGGCCGTGAAAGGGGGCATCGGCTGGTTGAGTCCACCGAGCAGGCGGTCGTACACCGGCAGCAGCACCCCGACCATGACCCCGAGCACCAGCAGCGCCAGTCCGGACACCAGGGCCGGATACACCAGCGCCGTGCGGATCTGTTCCCGCACTTCGGCGGCGCCCTCCACGTGTTCGGCCAGGTCCAGGCAGACCCCGGCCAGATTTCCCGCGGCCTCTCCCGACGCCAACACCGCGACTTCGTCCCCGCGAATGCCCCGCAGCCGTTCCTCCAGCGCCCGGCTCAATCCCCTGCCCTCCCGCACCTCGTCCCGCACCCGCGCCAAGAGGTCCGCGCCCCCGAGCAGCTCCGGGTTTTCCGACAACACCGCGAGCGCCTTGTCCAAGGGCAGCCCCGCCTGCAACAACGCGCCGAGTTCGCGATACAACACCGCCCGCTCCGCCAATCCAAACCCGCCGCCCCGCGAGTGGCTGAGCGCCCGCACCTCGCGCGCATACAAGCCCTCCTTGAGCAAACGCTCCCGGATTTCCTTCGGATGCAGCCCCTCCATGCGTCCCCGACGGGAAGCGCCGGTCGCGGTGTAGGCCAGATAGACAAACGTGGGCATGGCCTCAGTCGCCCTCACCGAGCGCCGCGCGGACTTCCGCCAGCGAGGTTACCCCGTCGCGCACTTTGTCGGACGCATCGGCCCAGATGTCCCGGAACCCTTCGGCCCGCGCGGCCTCCAACACCTTTTCCGCCGCATCGCCCCGACGCAAACAGGCCCGGATTTCCGGCCCCACCCGCAACAATTCGAAAAGCCCAACGCGGCCCCGGTAGCCCTCGCGACACTCCGCGCAACCCACCGGCTCGCGCAATCGAATCCCTTCCAACGACGCCAGTGGCGGCGGCAAATTCGCGGCTTTCGTTTCGCGTGCGCACTTCGGGCACAAGCGGCGCACCAGACGCTGGGCCAGCGCGCCGCGCGTGGCTTCGGCCACCAAAAACGATTCCACGCCCATGTCACAAAGACGCAAGGACGCACTCACCGCGTCGTTGGCGTGCAGGGTGCTCAGCACCAGATGGCCTGTCATCGAGGCCCGCACCACAATCTCCGCCGTCTCCTCGTCGCGCGTTTCTCCCACGAGAATCACATCGGGGTCCTGACGCAGCAGCGAGCGCAATCCGGCGGCGAAGGTCAGGCCAATCCGGCTCTGCACACCCACCTGTCCGATGTTGGGCAACTGGTATTCCACCGGGTCTTCGATGGTCAACACGTTCCGCCGCGCGGTGTCGAGTTCCTGCAACGCGGCGTAGAGCGTGGTGGTTTTGCCGCTGCCGGTCGGACCCGTCACCCAGATCACGCCGTGGGGCTGATGGATCAGCGCGCGGAAAGGCTCCAGCATCCGGGCCGGCATGCCGAGGCCGGACAACGAAAAGCGGGTGTTTTCGCGGCCCAGCAAACGCAGCACCAGACGTTCGCCGTCCGCCACCGGCAGGGACGAAACGCGGATGTCCACCTCGCGCTCACCCACACGCACCCGCGCATTGCCATCCTGCGGCAATCGGCGCTCCGCGATGTCGAGACGCGCCATGATCTTGATGCGCGACACCAGCGCGTCCTCCAATCCGGAGGGAATGTCCACCTGACGGTACAACACACCATCCAGGCGGAAACGGACCTGCATGCGCCCGGAACGTGGTTCCAGATGAATGTCGGAGGCCCCCTGTTCCAGCGCGTCGAGCAAGAGCCGGCTCACACGCGTCGCCACCGGGGCGGCGTCCGACTGGCGCAGCAAATCCTCGCGCTCCGCGCCCGGACCCTTGTCCGCTTCCGCCTCGGGCTCAGCCGTGGGTTCCACCTTCGAAAAACAGCGGTCGATCGCCCGGCGCACTTCCAACTCGGGAGCCAGCAAGGGCTCGACACTGCCTTTCAGCAGCAGGGCCAATTCCGGAAAACGGGCGTCCACCATCGGGTCCGGCGTACAGACCAGCACCTGTCCCTCCACCCGCAGCGGGAGCATCGGACCCGAACGCAGAAAATCCACCGAAAGCCCTTCCATCAGCGAGCGGTCCAGCCAGCTTTCCTCCACACGCTCCACCGCGCGGCAGTGAAAACGTGCCGCCAGTTCTTTCAGCTCGGAGACATTCGGCGTGGGCATACCCGTGGCCTTTATTTTTCCGGAGGAGACTCAGGTTGCAGACCGGTGCGATTCCGCCAGGCCGCATCCGCCTCGGCGTTGTCTTTTGCATCCGTCACCAGGCGCGGCGTCACAAAAATCAGAAGATTGGTTTTTTCGCTGCGCTCCACCGTTTTGCGGAAGAAAAAACCCAGCAGCGGAATCCGGCCCAAAATCGGAACCCGGCGCTCCTCCGACACCTTGTTCTCGCGCATCAGTCCGCTGATCACCACCGTCGCACGGTCCGGAACCGTCACCGTGCTTTTCACTTCGCGGCGCGCAATGGTCGGCGTCAGCTCAACACCACCGGAACTTTCCTGCAAAATCGCTTCGATCACCGGATTGAGCTGCAAGGTGATTTCGCGGTTGGGGTTCACCTGCGGACGAATCGTCAGTTTGATGCCCACGTCAATGCGCTCGATGTTCTGGATCACATCGCGGTTGTCGCCCGTGCCGCCCTCGATCACCGATTTAAGAATCGGAATGTTTTCCACCACGCTCATGCTCGCTTCGGCATTGTTTTGCGTGCGCAGCGGCACATGGGACAGAATATTCACGTCGCGGTTGCCTGCGAGGGCTTCGATGACAATCGGGATGCGGCTGATATCGCCCCGCACCAGTCCAAACGTCATCCCCTGCGGAAAGGTGCGCTCGTTCACGAGATCAAGGAGGGTGTCGGTTTCGCCCGGACGGCTGCGGCCCACCACCGTCGTTTCGCCGTCTTTGGGCTGGTCCACGGTGGCCAGTTCGACGCCGAGATTGAGGCTGTTGTTTCCGCCCACTTCGATGATCATGACTTCCACGAGCACCTGCTCCGGCGGACGGTCCAGTTCGCGCAGAAGATCGCGCACGGCGGCGAAGGCCAGCGGCCCGGCATCCACCAGCACGGCATTGTTGGAGATGTCGGCCTCCACTGAAATCTGATCGCGGGGGTCCTTGTCCTTGCGCTGCGCGAGCAGGGAGGTCAACTGTTTGGCCGCCGCTTCCGCCGAGGCGTAGTTGAGGAAAATGGCCTGCAAGCGCCCGGCGGCGGCGCTTTCCGCCGGCACATCCAGTTTTGCCACCATGTCCCGAATCTGCTGCAACTGCAGCGGACCGGCGGAGGCGATGAGGGCGTTGGCCTGCTCGGCCGCAACCAGGGTGAAGCCGGAGGGAATGTCGCCGCGTCCTTCGATCACGCCCTGCACATGACGCGTCACCCGCGCCCCGGCGGATTCGGCGCCGGCCAGCGCGGCGGAGATTTGCGCGGCGAGTTCGCGGGCCGAGGCGTGTTGCAGCGGGATCACGGTCAGATCGGTGGACTGCCCCGGACGGTCCAGTTCGGCCAGCAGCGCCTCGATGCGGGCCACATTCGAGGCCGTGTCGGTGATGATCAGGTGGTTGGTGGGCGCAAAGGCCGACAAACTGCCATATTTGGCCAGTCGAACCATGGGTTCCAGCAGCGGGCGCACGTCGGTGGCACGGATATGATTGAGGCGGATGACGCGGGTGATCAAGCCCACCCCGCGCAGGGCTTCCCCGGCGCCCACCACGGGGGCCTCCAGCGGATCATCGCCCCGCAACACGCGGATATGATACACGCCTTCCCTCTCCACCACGGTGTGTCCGGCACCTTCCAGCACGGCGACAAAAAGCGGAAAAACTTCCGCCAACGGAATCTGCTCGCGGGTGATCACCGACACCCGGCCCGTCACCGCCCCGTCCATGACAAAGCGTTTGCCCGTCTGCGCCCCCACCACATTCACCAGGTTGGAGATTTCCACCTGTTCGAAATTGAAGTTTACGAAAGGTCCCGCCGGGCGTTCCGCGGGCTCCTGTGCGTGAAGAGGCAGCAGGGCAAGGAGCAGAACGCAGGCGAGCAGGGTTTTCATCGGGTGATGCCTCGATCGGAGGCGAGCAGGAAGGTTTCCAGGTGCTGGAGTTCGGGCGAAGGGGGCAACGTGTCGCGCATCGCCGCCACCATCTCCTTCACCGCCATTTTTTTGCGGTAGAGAAGACGATAGGCCTCTTTCAGACTGCGAATCGTTTCCGCGGAAACCGCATGACGCTCCAGGCCGATCTTGTTGATGCCCCGCACCTCCAGCGGATTGCCGTCGGCCGTCATGAAGGGCGGGACGTCCATCACCACCTTCGAACAGCCCCCGGTGATGCTCAAACGCCCGATGTTCACAAACTGGTGTACGCCGGTCACCCCGCCGATGATGGCCTGGTCCTCGACCCGCACATGTCCGGCCAGCGTCGCCGCGTTGGCCATGATCACTTCGTCGCCCACCACGCAGTCGTGGGCCACGTGCGAATAGGCCATGATGTGGCAGCGATTGCCCACGCGCGTGAAATCGCCGTCAAACGTCGCCGCATTCACCGTCACATATTCGCGCAGCGTCGTTCCGTCACCGATCCTGACCCCCGGATGTCCGCCTTTGAATTTCAAATCCTGCGTCTGGGCACCCACCGAGGCAAAAGGCCAGATCACACAGCCCGCCCCGATATGGGTGTTGCCGTCGAGGTTGACATGCGATTTGAGAACCGTTCCGGCACCGATGCGGACCTGGGGACCGACCACACAAAAGGGGCCGATCACCACATCCTCCGCCAACTCCGCGCCGTCTGCAACCACAGACCTGGGATCAATGTGCGGCATGGAAATTCCCCGTTAGGAACGTTCGATATGGAACATCAGCTCGCCTTCGGAGGCGATTTCGCCGTTGACGCGCGCCGTGGCCTGCACTTTGGCCAGGTTCAGGCGGCATTTCAGCAGAATGACTTCCATGATCAGCGAATCTCCCGGTTTCACCACACGGCGGAAACGGCAGTTGTCGATCGAACTGAAATAGGCGATCTGACCGTCGCGTTTGTTGCGTTTGTTCAGGAGAATGCCGGCGACCTGCGCCATGGCCTCCATTTGCAACACCCCCGGCATCACGGGATTTCCGGGAAAATGCCCCTGAAAATAGGGTTCATTCGCGGAAACGAGTTTCAAACCCACGATGCGGGTGTCCCAATCACTCTCCAAAATCCGGTCCACCAGCAGAAAGGGGTAGCGATGCGGAAGGGTGCGCATGATTTCATCAATGCCAAACGGCTCCATAACAGGCTCTCAGAAAGGGGTTGACGACAAAAAGGGACCGGAACGACCGGTACTCCGTGGGAAAGGGGTTGTACTCACCATAAGGATTCCCATCCGTCAAATCAAAAGGCAAAGCATCGACAAGACACTTGCACATCTCCCGCCTCTTTCATAGATTCATCATACCTCCAGAACTCCGCACTCCGCACTCCGAACTCCCCACTTCTTCCCTCCCATGCTTCCCCTCCTCGACGACGCCTTTCTCGCCTCCCACTGGTCCCGTGGATACGAGGCCTTCCGCGACAGCCCGGCAGAATCGGCCCTGGACCAGCGTCTGCGCGCCTGGGCCACCCGCGAAGTCCTCAGGGAAACCGCCTCCGAAACCGCCTTCATCCAGCGTTTCTTCGTCGACACCTGGGGCTATTCCCTGCAAGGGGCCGACGCGTCGGGACGCTACACCTGCCGCCCCCAGTTCGAAGTCGAACGCGCCGGACAAAGCGGCGGCCAGGGACGCGCCGACCTCGCCCTCGGCCACTTCGGCGGGAGCGCCAACGGCGTGCCCCAGGTCCTCTGCGAATTCAAGGACATCCGCTCCGGCCTCGACGCCCGCCAAAACCGCAAAGGCAACGCCCGCAGCCCCGTCGACCAGGCCTTCGACTACCTCCACGAGGCCCACGCCTCCCGCGACCGCGACGCGCTCGTCTCCCCCGCCTGGGCCCTCGTCACCGACATGAACGAGTTCCGCCTCTATTCCCGCCTCAAAGGCAAAGCCCAATCCCAGCGCTTCGTCCTCTGCGAAAGCCCCGATCCCCGCGTCCCCGCCCTGCTCGGCGACAGCCCCTCCGCCCGCTTCCGCCGCTTCGTCTTCTCCCGCCTCTTCCAGCCCGCCCTCCTCCTCGCCGAACGCGGCCCCTCCGCCCTCGACGCCCTCCTCCGCGACCAGGTTACCCGCGAAAAAGCCATCGAGAAAACCTTCTACCTCGAATACCGCGCCTACCGCGAACACGTCTACCAAACCCTCCGCGAGGCCAACCCCGGCTACAGCGGTTCCCGCGGCAAACTCGTCCGCCTCACCCAGCGTTTTCTCGACCGCTGCATCTTCATCCTCTTCTGCGAGGACATGGGCCACACCCTCCGCTATCCCCCCGAACTCCTCCGCGACCTCCTCATCGAAACCAGCAACAGCAAATTCTACAACGAAAACGGCTCCGGCCCCTGGGACGCCATGCGCGCCCTCTTCCGCGCCATGCGCGACGGCGGCAGCTACGGCGAACACAGCATCGACAAATTCAACGGCGGACTCTTCGAAGAGGATCCCGACCTCGAAACCCTCCACATTCCCGCCACACTCTTCTGCGCCCGCGGCCAGGGCGCCCAGGGCGAACGCGGCATCCGCGCCCATCCCCTCACCCTCCTCTACTTCTCCGCCACCTACAACTTCGGCCACCGCGACATCTCCGGCGAGCGCGTCATCGGACTCTACACCCTCGGACGCATCTTCGAGCAGTCCATCACCGAACTCGAAATCATGGAGGCCGAAGCCGACGAACGCCCCTCCATCAACAAACTCTCCAAACGCAAAACCGACGGCGTCTACTACACCCCCGAATGGGTCACCCAAACCCTCGTCGAACACAGCGTCGGCACCCGCCTCGCCGACATCAAAAAAGACCTCGGCCATGCCAGCCTGCCGCCCCTCGACGACGCCGCCATCGCCGAATACCGCATCTTCCTCAAAAACAAACGCCGCACCGCCAAAGTCGGCGGACAGCACCGCGACTTCCTCGCCGCCTACCGCGCCCGCCTCGAACGCCTCCGCGTCGTCGATCCCGCCTGCGGCTCCGGCGCCTTCCTCATCCAGGCCCTCAACCGCCTCATGGCCGAATACCAGTGGATCGCCAGCGAACAGGAACGCCTCGAAGGCCAGCGCGGACTCTTCGATCAGGACACCCTCATCCGCTCCATCCTCTCCCACAACCTCTACGGCGTTGACATCAACCCCGAATCCGTCGAAATCACCAAACTCGCCCTCTGGCTCCACACCGCCGCCCCCGGCAAACCCCTCTGCGCCCTCGACCGCAACATCCGCTGCGGCAACAGCCTCGTCGCCCCCGATTTCTACGCCACCCGGCAGCCCGATCTCTTCAACGAAGACCAAAAAGAGCGCGTCAACGCCTTCGACTGGCGCGAGGCCTTCCCCGAAGTCTTTTCCCACGGCGGCTTCGACTGCGTCATCGGCAATCCCCCCTACATCAAACTCCAGCACTTCCGCCGCGCCCAGGCCGAGGTCGCCGACTACATTTCCGGCCACTACGCCAGCGCCGCCGCCGGCAACTGGGACATGTACCTGCCCTTCATCGAAAAAGGCGTCACCCTCCTCCATCCCGAAGGCCGCATGGCCTACATCGCCCCCAACGTCTGGATGGTCAACGACTACGGCCAGGCCCTCCGGAAATTCGTCAAAGAAAAAGGCGCCCTCGACCGCTGGCTCGACTTCAAATCCTTCCAGGTCTTCGACGAAGCCATCACCTACACCGCCCTACAATTCTTCCGGGGAAAACCCTCCCCCCACATCGCCTGCGCCTTCGCTCCCGACGGCAATATCGGCCACGTCCACTGGAGTGAGGCCGAAAAAACATCCTACGACAACCTCTCCGAAACCGACTCCTGGCATCTCGTCACCGCCGAAGAACACCGACTCATGGAGCAAATCAGCAAGGCCGGGAAACCGCTCGGAGATCCCGCAAACACCAAACAGATTTTTCAGGGACTCATCACCAGTGCCGACAGTGTGTACCACCTGCATAAGGTCGCTCCCGGACACTACACAACCCGAAACGGAACAGAAGTTCAGATTGAAGATGCAATCATGCATCCGTTGGTGTCAGGAACTGACGTTAAAGCTTTCCAGAGGCCAACAACAAGCACCTACATACTCTTCCCATACAATCTAAAATTAGAAGGCCGATTGTATTCGGAGGAGGAAATGAAAAGGGAATTTCCGAAGGCCTGGGCATATCTTAAACAAAATGAAACAGATTTACGAAAGCGGGAAAATGGGAATCTTAATGATGCGATGTGGTATAGATTTGGAAGAAATCAAAGCATCCTCAATCAGGAGACGCCAAAACTTCTGGTCCCTCGACTTGTCAAAAAGCTTTTCTGCAGTCTGGACCTTGAGGGAAAATTTTATTTGGATAATGTTGATGTAGGTGGGATTTTGCCAAACAATACAGAAGACCTTCCCTATCTCGCTGCAATTCTCAATTCCGAACCCGCCAATTTCTTCTGGCGTTTAACCTCCAAACCCTTTCAGAACGATTACCGTTCCGCCAACAAACAATTCATCGCCCCCATTCCCATCCCCGACGCCACGCCGGAGCAGCGCCAACAGGTCGGCGACCTCGCCAAAGAGCTGCAAGAGCTTCACACCCGCCGCCGCGACCTGGTGGACGCCCTCGACGCCCGCCTGAACTCCCCCCAAACCCAGCCCCTCCAGCCGACACCCGGACCCGACTGGATCTGGGCCGCCGTCGGCACCAAAACCTCCTTCCTCGAACATCCCGACCTTCCCGCCGGCCTGACCAAAACCCAGGCCAAAGCCTGGTCCAAAAACCGGCACGAAGAACGCCTCGACGAACAACTCGACACCCTCGACGTCCTCCTGCAACCCGGTGCCACCCTCCGCATCGACAACACGGACGACCAGATCCTCCTCCACATCAACGACCGGCCCGCACTCACCCTCTACGACAAACCCGACACCCCCTTCCTCGCCGCCCAGTGGCGCCACACCCTCTGCAACCGCAACGTCACCCAAGCCTACAACGGCAAAAAACTCCTCAATGATTTGTTAAACCTCAGACTTCCTGATGTCGCAGGAATTTGCTTTGGCACATTTTGGGGAGTTTCAGG
>CAZCFM010000097.1:0-13035 GCA_964497855.1 uncultured Verrucomicrobiota bacterium
ATAACCCCCTCTTAATGGTGCAATACAGGACTTCAAGTCCTGAATTACACCATTTAGACTTCTCCTTCCATCCCCCCCGCCTCAACCGCAGAGCTGAGACGGGCAGCGGGGAAAGATAGCCTGTCATACTGCAACATCGCATGGCGGTAGTATGACAGCGCACCCAGGCGCTTTCATGCGAAGTTTTCCGTTCACGCGGCCCGGATGTCCGCTCCGCCTCCGGTTATTTCGCGAAGCGGAAGCCGCACCATACCGTTGAGGAACGTTTAGTGGGCCAACGTTCTCGTTAGGCGGGAATGTGGGGTGCGGCCAAGATTGGCGGCTTTGCCTTGACAGTCGGTCTGGCTTCGGACATCTGGTTCTGGGCAAATAGCCACTTCCTTGGTTACAATTCCACCACCAAACCCACCAAGGCTTGATTTGGGCAGAATCCACAATGAAAACCGTCAAAAACGCATGTAAACTCCAACCCAACGCCCTTGACATCCATGTCGGGGATCAAATCGAGCAGCTCGATGAGATCATCCGGGAAACCAATGGACGGGAGTATTTCACGAAGACCCACATCACGGCTGGCATGGAGGAACTGGTCCGCCGAAGCATTTCGCGGCTGGCCGCGAAGTCGAATGACACTGTTTTCCATCTGAAACAGGCGATGGGCGGCGGTAAAACCCACTTGATGGTGGGCCTCGGGCTTTTGGCCAAAGATCAAAAGCTCCGAGGGGAGCTGATCGGGGAAGTGCCCCACCAAGCGGCTTTTCAGCATGCGAAAGTCGTGGCCTTCAATGGACGGAACCGCCCGAAAAATTACCTCTGGGGGGAAATCGCCAGGCAGCTTGGGGATCAGGATGCCTTCAAGGATTTTCAATCCGGCGTAACCGCGCCTGACGAGGAGGCCTGGCTGAAGCTTTTCTCGGGCGACCAGCCGGTCTTGATCCTTCTCGATGAAATGCCTCCCTATTTTCATTACTACAGCACTCAGGCCCTCGGAGACGGCACCATCGCCGATGTCATCACGGCGGGATTCGCGTGCATGTTGACCGCCGCCCAGAAGAAAAAGAATGTATGCATCGTCGTTTCCGATCTGGAGGCGGCCTATGACACCGGCGGCAGGTTGATTCAGCGGGCACTGGCGGACGCCACGCAGGAACTGGGCCGCGCCGAGATCAACATCACGCCCGTCAACCTCGAATCCAACGAGATCTACGAAATCTTGAGAAAACGGCTGTTTCTCTCGCTTCCCACCCCGGCGGAGATCCACGAAATCGCCTCTGTGTACGCGGAGCGCCTCGCGGAAGCGGCGAAAGCGAAGACCGTCGAACGCAGTGCGGAATCCCTCACCGAAGAGATTGCCGCCACGTATCCTTTTCATCCACGGTTTAAGAATCTCGTTGCCCTCTTCAAAGAAAACGAAAAGTTCAAACAAACCCGCGGGTTGATGGAACTGGTCTCACGCCTCCTGAAATCGGTTTGGGAAGCCCCCGACGATGTTTACCTGATCGGCGCGCAGCACTTTGACCTCTCTTTGGCTGCGGTTCGCGAAAAACTGGCGGAAATATCCTCGATGCGGGATGTTATCTCCCGCGACCTCTGGGATTCGTCCAAGAGCGCGCATGCCCAGGTGATCGATCTCGCCGCCGGAAGCAACTACGCCCAACAGTGTGGCGCGCTTCTACTCACCTCAAGCCTGGCCACCACAGTGAATTCCGTCCGGGGACTGACGGAAGCCGAGATGCTGGAGTGCCTCATCGATCCCAACCACAAGGCGAGCGATTACCGCGGGGCCTTTGCCGAGTTGCAAAAGTCCGCCTGGTACCTCCACCAGACCCAGGAAGGACGAAACTATTTTGACCATTCCGAGAATCTCACCAAGAAACTGCAAGGGTATGCGGACAAGGCCCCCCAGAACCGGGTGGATGATCTGATTCGCGCCCGCCTGAACGAAATGTATGCGCCCACCACCCGGGAGGCGTACGAGAAAGTCTTGCCCCTTCCGGAAATCGATGACGCGGATGCCGCCCTGAAATCCTCGCGATGCCTCCTCATCATCAGCCCGGACGGGAAAGTGCCGCCCGAAGTGGTCACCCGATTCTTCCATGGCCTGGTCAATAAAAACAATGCCCTCGTGCTTACCGGCGAGAAATCCTCCATGGCCAGCCTGGACAAAGCCGCCCGCCACGTCTACGCCGTCACCAAAGCGGACAACGAAATCGGCCCGTCCCACCCGCATCGCCGTGACCTCGACGAAAAAAAAGCGCAATACGAGCAGGATTTCCAATCCACCGTTCTGGCCCTGTTTGACAAACTTCTTTTTCCGGGACAACAAGCCGGAAAACAGATCCTCAAGTCAAAGGTGTTGGACAGCACCTATCCCTCCAGCGAGCCCTACAACGGCGAGCGGCAGGTGATCAAAACGCTGACCGCGGATCCCTTCAAGCTCTACACGGATATTCCCGCGAATTTCGATGCCTTGCGGGCCCGCGCGGAAAGCGAATTGTTCGGCACGCAGGAGGATGCCCGCAAAACCGACCTGATCGACAAAATGCGTCAAAGCACGGCCATGCCCTGGCTGCCGTCCAAGGGCTTGGACCTTTTGCTTCAGGAAGCCTACAAACGCGGGGTCTGGGAGGATCTGGGCAACGGGATCATCACCCGGAAACCCAAGCCCAAAACGACCCAGGTCACGGTCATGGAGGAGGGCTACCCCGATGATCAGGGCAACGTTCGCTTGAAAATCAATACCGTGAACGCGGGCAACAGCCCCCGTATCCACGTTCTGGAGGACGGCAAAGTCAGCGAAACCAGCCCTGTCCTGGCTGACACCACTCTCACGACCCATGCCCTCCGGGTTCAGTTCCTTGCCGTGGACCCCACCGGGAAAAATCTGACGGGCAGCCCGACAACCTGGACAAATTCATTGGTCATCCGCAACCGTTTGGACGAAAACTCCCGCACGGTGGAGCTTTTTGTCGCTCCGAAAGGCGAGATTCGCTACACGTTCGACGGGTCCGAACCCCGCAACGGGACTCCCTACACCCAACCGATCCCCATTGGCAAGGAAGCCGTGACGTTGCAGGTGTTTGCCTCCTGCGATGGACTGGAAGCAAAAAAGAACTTTCCCTTCTCCGCGCAGAATTCGGACGAGTTGAATTTGAAGGTCATGGAACCCGCCGTTCTTTACAACGAAAAGCCCAAGCGGCTCGACAACGCGAGCCGCACCCATACCGCCATCCGCATCGCCAAAGAGAAAGGCATCGAATTCGAAAAAGTGGTGATCTCTTTGGGTTCTGCGCCACGGGTCATTCAACTCGCCCTCGGAGATATCCGGGTTACCGGAGACTTCATTGAAAAGGAATTGGCTCATTTGCAGTCGCTGCTCTGTCCCGATGCCCCCCTCATCATGACCTTCAAGAAGGCCTACACCTCCACCGGTCTTGACCTTCAACTCTTCGCCAAAGAGCTGAATATCGAACTCGTCAACGAGGATATCCATCAGGAATGAGTGGCCCCGAACATATCGATTTTGGCGCGCCCACCGCATACGGAGCCCACCATTTCTATGTGGTCATTCCCGATGCGCCCCGACAGGCGGTCGAAATTCACGAGGACTTCGGTTTCGAGGGCGACGCCTCCAAACGCGAAACCACCGAGTGCCGGGTCGTCCTCGCCCGGGAACTCTGGTCGAAAATCCGCGACGATGCCCGCCGCGATTTCAACGCCCGCCTCAAACTGAAAAAGCTTGGTGCCGGGGCCTGGGTGAACGGCAAGGTCAAGCTGGACCGCTTTCTGGGCAAGGAACTCTGCGTACTCGCCTGGGCGTCCGAACATGCCTCGATCGACGAATTGCCCATCATTAACCGCAAATGGCTGGCCCTCCGCCCCGAAGAACGCTGGTGGCTCTACAGCAAAACCGCATCGGAGGCGGGTGCCGCCGGCCAAACCCTGCGCGGCTGGCGCAAGGCCCTCTACTGTGCCCTCAGCGACGGCGAAAGCATCAAGCTGTCGCTGAAAGTGAAGCCCAAAGGCAAGGGACAGGAAAAAGGCGGGAAACCGGACTCGCAAGACTTCTTCCCCTTTCTCGAAAAGGGACAAATTTAGGCCGAAAGACACATGACAGCAAGAGCCGTGGATATTTTGCTCAGCCAAAAAGAAGGCCTGGAACTGGAGTTCAAGGCCTGCCGGGATCAACTGCCCAAATCCGTGTACGAAACCGTCTGCGCCTTTCTCAACCGACATGGCGGAACGCTCCTGCTCGGCGTGGGCGACGACGGCTCGGTCCAGGGCATCGCGCCCGATGCGCTGGAACGGATTCGCAAGGATGTTGTCACTGCCATCAACAATCCTCAAAAGCTGACCCCGCCCACCTATCTTTCCATCAACGAGGAAACTCTCGACGGAAAACACCTGCTGCGGATTTATGTCCCCGAAAGCTCCCAGGTCCACCGCTGCAACGGACGCATCTACGACCGCAACGAGGATGGCGACTTCGACATCACCGACCACACCGAACAGGTCGCCCAGCTCTACCTCCGCAAACGGGCCACCTACAGCGAGAACCGGGTCTATCCCTGGATTCAGCCCAGGGACCTTCGCGGCGACCTCATCGAACGCTGCCGGAATTATCTGCGCATCAACCGCAAGGACCACCCCTGGACGGAGATGAACGACGAGGCCCTGCTCAAAAGCGCGCAACTGCTTCAGCCCGATCCCGAAACCGGTAAATCCGGACTGACCCTGGCCGGGGTCATGCTTTTCGGCACCGACGAGCTGATTTTGCAGGTCCGCCCCGCCCACCGCACCGATCTCATTCTCCGCAAAATCGATGTGGACCGCTACGATGACCGCGATCTCGTGCGCACCAACCTCATCGAAAGCTACGACCGCATTCTCGCCTTTGTCAAAAAACATCTGCCGGACCCCTTTTATCTCGACGGCATCGAGCGGCGCAGCCTGCGTGACATCATTTTTCGCGAAGTCGCCTCCAACATGCTCATCCACCGCGAATACGCCAGTGGCGCCACCTCCCGCCTCATCATCGAATACGGACGGGTCGTCACCGACAACCCCAGCCGCCCGCACGGCTTCGGCCAGCTTAATCTCGAAACCGCCGTCCCCTTCCAGAAAAACCCCAACCTCAGCGCCTTCTTCCGCGCCATCGACCGCGCCGACGAACTCGGCTCCGGCATGAGAAAACTCATGCTCTGGGGAAAAAAATACGGAGGCAAAATTCCCCAACTCATCGAAGGCGACAACTTCCGCATGATCCTCGCCGTGCCGGAATTCAGCGAAAACCCCGCCAAGACCCCCGAAGTTGTGCCCGCGGATGGCCGGACCACCGAAGTCACCACCGAAGATACCACCGAAGTTACCCCCCAAGTCACCCCGCAAGTCACCCCCCAAGTCGGGGCACAAGTCGGGGCACAAGTCGGGGCACAAGATAAGGCACAAGTCGGGACCCAGGCAGGGGGCCAGTTAGGGGCAAAGTCTGAGACAGAGGGTTCGACCGGACAAGTCACCCCCCAAGTCACCCCGCAAGATACCCCGCAAGTCACCCCGCAAGTCACCCCGCAAGTTATCGAATGTCTCAGGGTGCTTGTTAACACTCCCCTCCCACGTGAAAAAATCCAGCAACAAATTGGCATCAAGGACCGGGAACACTTTCGCAAGGCTTATCTGGAACCGCTTCTCGCCGTTGAGTGGATTAAGCGCACCATCCCCAATAAACCCAACAGCCGCCTCCAAAAATACCGCCTCACGGACAAAGGCCGCAAAACCCTCGAAGACTTTCAGAAAAAAGGAACCGCGAATGAACACGAATAAACGCGAAGGAACATTTTGGAACTTCAAGGAGAGGTATCAACCATGCTGAACGCATTCGAATGGAAAGACCGCCCGGCGGTCATCGAGTTTCTTTTTCCAGTTCAAAAAATTTCTGTAGAAAGCTACAACGAACAGATGTCGAATACAGGGAAAGCACTCACGGCTCTGGGAAGTTACTGGAAGGGTCGCAAGCCGCTCTTTTTGAACAAGGCCTGTATTCTCGGGTGTCTGATGCCGACGTCGGACAATCCCCTGCGCGATCTGGAGGTTTTTGAGCTGCTTATGGGCATGGATGAACGCTCGCTGGCGGTACGGCATGGGCGCATCCATCCCGATGATGTGGCGAGTCGGGTGCCGGGCTTGACCGTGTCGCAGTGGTTCGAGGCAAATGTGCCCATTGATCTTCCCGAAGAAACCCCTTTTGCGGTCGGGGAGCTGTCGTATAAAGATCCCGATACCGGAAAGCCCAAACGGGTGCGGCTGAAGTGGCTGGAGGACGTCTCTGACGCGGATCGGCTGACCCTGGAGGCCCGGGCCTTGCCCTTCCCCGACTACAAATCCAACATCAATAAAGCCAAGCGCTGCGAGGAACTGGGCGATGCCCCCCACGCCCATATCTGGAAGGAGGTGAATGACCACCTCGGAACCAGCGCCCACAGCTTCCCGGAACTGGTGGAGCAAATGGGCATCGCCCGCTTCGGACACCGTCCCAAAGTCGCCGACGTCTTCTGCGGCAGCGGGCAAATCCCCTTTGAAGCGGCCCGCCTGGGCTGTGATGTCTATGCCTCCGATCTGAATCCTATTGCCTGTCTTCTAACGTGGGGAGCCTTTAATGTAGTTGGTGCTGGTCAAAGAATAAGATCACAAATTGCAAAGGATATATTACAATTAGAAAAAGAGGTTGCCAAAGTAATAGATCACCTAGGGGTTGATGACGATGGGAATGGCTGGAGAGCGAAAGCATACCTTTACTGCATCGAAACGACCTGTCCAGAAACAGGCTGGAAAGTACCGCTTCTTCCTACGTGCGTGATAAGCATGGACTACATGAAAATTGTTAGATTGGTGCCCAATCCATCTAATAAAAGGTATGATATTGTTGTCGGCACTGCAACTGCAAACGAACTTACCATTGCCAAGAATGGAACGGTTAACAAAGGATACTGCGAGCACTCACCAGATGGGAAAAAGGTGTGCCGTTTTAAATTAGGTAGTATTAGAGGCGATTTTTCAGGAACAAAAGGTCGCGGTAATGAACTACGCCTTTGGGATAAATCAGATGTTGATTTCAGAGATGATGACATATTCCAAGAACGACTCTATTGCATTCAGTGGATGAAGGAGAAATTAACAGGCAAGAGTTTTGATCTTGATATTCGATCTGTTACGCATGAAGACCTTAAACGTGAACAGACTGTTATCGAGTATGTGGGTAAACATCTCAGCGACTGGCAAGAAAAAGGTCTTGTCCCGGATATGGTGATCGAAAAAGGGGATGAGACCGAAAGACTCTATCGGGAACGCGGCTGGACCCACTGGCATCATCTTTTCAACCCTAGGCAAATTTTGGTTAATGGGCTTATCAATAAATATTCTACAGCTCCCTTGAAAATACATTTCTGTCAGCTACTTAATTACAATAGTCATTTATGTGTATGGCACAGTGCGAAGGGTCAAGGAGGCGGCAGTATTTCAAATGTATTTTACAACCAAGCATTGAATACGTTACTGAATTACGGATGTCGAAGTGCTGAACTTGCCCTAAAAAAGCTATTAGATCCAATAAAATCACATCCTTTGCGAGAAGAAGTTAAATACAAGATTGCAAACTTCGATGCTTCAACAGTGTCACAAACCAGTGATTTATTCATCACCGACCCGCCCTACGGCGACGCGGTCAAATACGAAGAAATCACCGAATTTTTCATCGCCTGGCTGCGGAAGAATCCGCCGAAAGAATTTGCCGACTGGACCTGGGACAGCCGGCGATCTCTGGCGATCAAAGGCGAGGATGACGATTTCCGCCGCTCCATGATCCGCGCTTATCGGCGCACCGCCGAACTCATGCCCGACAACGGCATGCAGGTGATTATGTTCACCCACCAAAGCGGGAGCATCTGGGCGGACATGGCGAACATCATCTGGGCCAGCGGCCTGCAGGTGACGGCGGCCTGGTATGTGGTCACGGAAACCGATTCCGCCCTGCGTCAGGGGGCCAATGTCACCGGCACCATTCTTCTCATCCTCCGCAAACGCAAGGCCGACCTGAGCAGTTTCCGCGACGACCTCGCCTGGGAGATCGAAGCGGCGGTCAAAGAACAGATCGAAGCCCTGGTGGGTCTGGACAAATCCGTTCGCCGTCAGCATTCCGAGGGGCTCTACACCGACTCCGACCTCCAGATGGCCGGCTATGCGGCGGCCCTCAAGGTGTTGACCTCCTACTCAACCATTGACGGCAAAAACATGGTGGTGGAGGCCGAGACGCCGCGTATCAAAGGCCGGAAGTCCTTCGTCGAGGACCTGATCGAATTCGCGGTGCAGACCGCGGTTCAATTCCTGGTGCCGGGGGGCTTTGAAAAACCGGAATGGTTGAAACTCAAACCCATCGAGCGCTACTACCTTAAAATGCTGGAAATGGAGCATCAGGGTCACAAATCCCTGGACAACTACCAGAATTTCGCAAAGGCCTTCAAGATCCGCCATTTCGATCAGGTCATGAGCGACAACTCCAAGGCGAATGCCGCCCGGCTGAAGACTTCCATCGAATTCCGGGGCAACCTCATGAGCGGCGACGCCGAGTTTGCGGGCACACCCCTGCGGGCCCTGCTCTACGCCCTCTACGAACTCTCCAAAGATATGGAAATCGACGACGTGCTGCTCCACCTCATGGAAAACTGCCCCAACTACAATCAGCACAAACCCATTCTCACCAAAATCGCCGACTACATCGCCCTGAAACGCGAAGGCCTCACCGCCACCAAAACCTTCAAACCCGAAAAAGAAGCCGCCAACGCCCGCATCCTCGCCGAGGCGATTCGGAATCAGAGGCTATAAGCAGGAGAAAATATGGAAACCGATAATTACCAAACAGCATCAATTGATGAAGATTTTGAGATCGAAACTGAGAATCTCAATGGGCAAGAAACAGATGAAGATGTCGAACCTGTCATGCAGGAACCTTTTAATCCATCAGAGATCAATATCATATCCAAGCCGGACACCTTACGGAACATCATTGAGCGCCTGAAACGTGATGAAATTGACATGAATACGGATTTCCAGAGACATGCGGATCTCTGGGATTCGCAAAAAATGTCAAAATTGATAGAGTCTATCCTGATCCGATTCCCACTACCGGCTTTTTATTTTGATGCCTCAGACGAAGATAAATGGCTAATTGTTGACGGACTACAAAGATTATCATCCATTCGGAAATTTGTGGTCGAAAAAACGCTGCGCCTTCGAGGTCTTGAATATTTAAAGGATTTCAATGGGAAAACATATGAAGATCTGCCCAGAACCTATAAACGACGCATCGATGAATGTGCGGTAACACTTTTTCTTATTCAACCCGGAACGCCGGAAGCAGTGAAGTACTCTATTTTCCGGCGAATCAATACGGGCGGCCTGGTTTTGAATGATCAGGAAATCCGCAATGCCATGGCAAAGCCGGAAGTGCGTGCATACCTTGAAAGTCTGGCGGAAGACGAATATCTCGTCAAAACGATTGGAGACCAAAGCAAGCGTATGCTTGATCAGGAAATGGTTCTCCGATATCTTGCTTTTCGCTTCATGGATTTCGAGGAAAGCAAAAAAAACATTACCGGTTTCCTGGACGAGATGGTGAACAAACTTGAGGAAGCCAAACCAGAAACGCTTGAGAAATACCGTGAGTCGTTTCACATGGCGGCAAAAAGGTGCTGGCTTCTCTTCGGTGATCACGCTTTTGAAAAAAGCACAGAAGGCAGCCATGCGAAAAGACGCCGAAAAAATTCCACACTGTTCGAGGTTTGGATGAATGCTCTGAGTCGGCTTTCCGATGAAGAAACGAATAAAGTCGTGACTTGTAAGGAAAAAGTCATTCAGAAACACTTAAATTTTATGAGTGATGACAACGATTATTTCAAAGCCATCACCTATTCAACCCAGAAAAAAGACCATTTCCGCATCCGGCGGGATAAAGTTGCATCCCTTTTACAAGAGGTTCTCCATGATTAAGTTTATGCGGATACAAAGATTCAAATCCCTTAACGATGCCCAGTTCCCACTGGCTGCACTGAATCTGTTCAGCGGCTTGAACGGAATGGGGAAGTCTTCCCTGATTCAAACCTTGCTTCTCCTTCGTCAGTCCCATGAGAAGAACACCCTGCAGGGAACCGGCCTGCTGCTGAAGGGGGAATATGTCTCTTTGGGCACCGGTAAAGACATCCTGTCAGAAAACGCTGAACAGGAAACCATTGAGTTCACGCTGACATGGCGTGACGCAAACCCGGTGAATTTTATTTTTGATTATGATAATAAGTCTGATCTCCAGCCATCCAACCGTCAATCGGACTTGGGCTTTCCGTTCGAAGCCGAAAGCCTTTTCACTAAAAACTTTCAGTATTTGTCCGCTGACCGCATCAGCCCTCAGTCTTCGTATGAAGTGTCGGATTACTACATCCGTGATTTAAACTCCCTTGGAAACCATGGAGAATATACTCCTCACTACATTGCCGAATATGGTCTTCATCAACTGCCGTTGAAACAATTGCGGCATCAGGATGCCCCGTCTCTCAGTTTACTGGACAATTTAGAGAAATGGATGTCGGAAATTTCTCCAGGCATTCGGATTCACGCCGAACTGCAGTCCAGTATGAATGTGGTCTCCCTGAATTACGCCTTTCAGCAAGGAACGGAAATGACGGCGGATTTCAAACCGCAGAACGTTGGATTTGGACTTACGTTTGTTTTACCCGTCATCACATCCATCCTGCGCTCCAAGCCCGGGGATCTCGTCATCATTGAAAACCCGGAGGCGCATTTGCATCCGGCGGGCCAATCCCTGATCGGCCGCCTCTGCGCAATCGCCGCCAAAAACGGGGTTCAGTTTTTCATTGAAACCCATTCCGACCATTTTCTCAATGGCATACGCGTGGCCGTGAAAGAAAATGTTGTTCCTTCTGAAGAGGTGAAAATCTTCTATTTGGAAAGGAGTACATCATCCATTCACGAAGCGATTGTCGTGAATCCTGAAATTGATTCTGAAGGGAGAATCGATGTTTGGCCCAGCGGATTTTTTGACGAGGGGGATCGCATGTTGGAGAGGCTGTTGTAATGGACACCCTTGTGTTTAACCATCATTCGCTGCCTTTTTGTCATCGAAGCGGCGCGGAGGAAGCCATGCCGGATTTTTTAAAGACTTGTGTCGCAGCAAAGAATCATGGGTTTAACACGATTCGGGTGGATGCGTCGGTTGACAAATCCTGGCATGGGTTGGCGCTGGCGGACGGTTACCACTGGCGGGATTGGTACAGAGAACATGACAATAGTTCCAACGTGGATATGCTTCGGGCGTTTCGTTCCATCGCCACCCAGTCTCCGTTGTTTAACCCCGACGACTTCGCGGAGAATGTTGAGTTGTTTGAAGTCACGTTTCTTGGAGACAGCCACCACGAGGCACTTCGAGCGGCTGCCTGGCATGAATCCCCATTGGTCAGTTTTGATTCTGGGTTGCCTTGGAGCACGTCTCCTCTCACGGTCATGGTGAATGAGATTCAACCCGAGTCCGGAGAGCTGGAGTCACGGGAAGGTGCCATACTGAATTTCCACACCTTTCAGATCTTTCAACAGCATCTGCCGTCTCTCATTCAGGCACGAAATGCTGGCATTACATCCGGTCGGGAGCTGGTTCAGCGGCTTGCGGAGGTATATCCGGGTGTTGAGCTTTGCGGGAAAGCCCTACAACAGCTGAATAGCTGGTCCGCCTCGCCAACACTTTTGGACCAGATCAAAGACACCTTTGCCGTGATGAGCCAGTTTGCCCGGTCCTGGGCAACCCAGGATGGCTTGTGTTACCATTCCGATTCTTTACGGGAAAACGGTCTTTCTTTTCAGGTCAGTGGCGAATCCTTATCCGTCTCCCAAAATCCCAAGCTCCGGAAAGAACGCGAGTTTTACCTGCCTTCCGGCCACAAAGAGTTCTTTGAACAGCACGTTAAAATGTCTTCGGGTTATCGGCTTCATTTCTACCCCGACCAAAATCAACGATGCTTCTTTGTGGGGTATGTTGGTCCTCATTTACGACTGAAGTGATTTACGCATGACGATCAAACGCTTTTCATCCCGCACCGAGGCACTTGACAAGGAATTCCTTGCCAAGGCTTTGGATGGTGCCTCGGCGTATTACCGCATCGCGGGGTATTTCCGCAGCTCGATTTTCGAGCTGGTCGGGGAGGAGATCGCCAAAATACCCGAGGTGAAGATTGTCTGCAATTCCGAGCTGGATGCGATGGATTTCCAGGTCGCTTCGGGTCGGGCCATGGCGATCAAGGAACGCTGGAACCAGGTGGACATCGAATCGGATTCTATGCTGCAAAAGGAACGCTATGTGCGGCTGGATCAGTTGCTGAAAAGCGGCAACGTCGAGATTCGGGTGGTCCCCCGCGAGCGTCTGTTTTTGCATGGCAAGGCGGGGTCTATCCATTATCCGGACGGGAGCAAAAAGGCGTTTATCGGCTCGGTGAACGAATCGAAAAGCGCCTTTGCCCACAACTATGAATTGCTGTGGCAGGATGACGCCGAGGAGGCGTCACAGTGGGTGGAAGAGGAGTTTTGGGCGCTCTGGAAAGACGCGGTTCCTTTGCCCGATGCGATACTTGCTGAAATCAGCCGGGTGGCAAATCGACAGGAAGTCACCGTCGAGGCCCTGGCACCAAAGGCTGTTCCCGCCGCCGCCATGGCGGAAGCCCCGATCTACCGGGGCGGCGAGCAACTGCAACCGTGGCAACGCTCCTTCGTCACCCTCTTCCTCGACCATCGCGAAATCTACAAGCGGGTGCGTCTGTTGTTGGCGGATGAAGTCGGAGTGGGCAAAACGCTCTCCATGGCCACCAGCGCTTTGGTCAGTGTTCTCCTGGGCGACGGCCCGGTGCTGATTTTCGCGCCCGCAACCCTGACCTTGCAGTGGCAGGTGGAAATGAAAGACAAGCTGGGCATTCCCGCCGCCGTCTGGTC
>CAZCFM010000097.1:13135-14299 GCA_964497855.1 uncultured Verrucomicrobiota bacterium
AGCTTTGCATCGGGCTTGAGCACCGCCCGCAAAATGCTGTCGCGGGCCTTTCCCGACGATGATGATGAACAGGCGGCCAACCAGGCGGACCACATTCTGGCCGAAATGTCCGAAGCGGAAATCAGTTGTCTTCAGGAAATTGTGACCCAGCTTTCACGGCCCGAAGCCGTGGATTCGAAGCTGGACACCGTGAAGTGGTTTCTCACGGAATTCAAGAGCGATGGCCGTTCCTGGCTGGAGCATGGCTGCATTGTATTCAGCCAGTATTTCGACACCGCGAACTGGGTGGCCAAGGAATTGGCTCTGGCCTTCCCCGGCGAGGTGGTGGCCGTGTATGCCGGGGTCGGCAAAAGCGGCCTGTACCTGAACGAGGATTTCAACACGGTGGACCGTGAATCCATCAAAAAAGCAGTGAAAACCCGCGAAATCCGGCTGGTGGTGGCGACGGATGCCGCGTGTGAAGGCCTCAACCTCCAAACCCTGGGCACGCTCATCAATGTCGATTTGCCCTGGAATCCCTCGCGGCTGGAGCAGCGCCTCGGCCGTATCAAACGTTTTGGCCAGGCTCGGAAATACGTCGACATGCTCAACCTCGTGTACGCCAACACCCAGGACGAGCGCATCTATAATGTGCTTTCAAGCCGACTGAAAGACACCTACGATCTTTTCGGTTCCCTCCCCGACACCATTGAAGACGAATGGATTCAGGACGAGGAAGAGCTTCAAGAGCGCATGGACGAATACATGCACGAGCGGGAGCGGGCCACGAACGCCTTTTCCGTCAAATACAAAGCCACCGTCGATCCCCATCAAAACAAATGGGAGCTGTGCGAAAAAGTCCTCTCCCGCCGCGACATCATCGACAAGCTCAGCGAGCCGTGGCGCACATAGTTTATACGGCACTTTACCCACGTCACGGGTTGCAGGGGGTGGTCTGGTGGGGGCCGTCCTTGTCCGGTGAGCGTCCCTCCGTTCGCGGGCGGTCTGGCCGAAGATGGCCACGTTGAGGAGGTCGGCCTCGTTGGCGTCAGTGGAGTCCGCCCATTAAAAGCACCTATAATTCCTGACGAAATCAGGCTGAAAATTTCCGCGATGAAATACGCTATGCTTCAGCGCTTGTCACTGTCCCGGAAAAAGGAGGACACTCTTCCGAGCTGCAAGCGC
>CAZCFM010000098.1:0-2946 GCA_964497855.1 uncultured Verrucomicrobiota bacterium
AAAAAAACCGCAGAGGACCTGCGGTTTTTGGGGGAGGCGGTAGGCCGATCAGCGTTTGGAGAACTGGAAACGCTTGCGGGCGCCGGGCTGACCGGGTTTTTTGCGTTCTTTCATGCGACCGTCGCGGGTCAGACAGCCCTGGGCTTTCAGCGCTTCGCGGAAAGCGGGGTTGATTTCGATCAGTCCGCGGGAAATCCCGTGACGCAGCGCGCCGGCCTGGCCGGTCAATCCGCCGCCGGCGATGCTGGCGGTGATATCAAACGAACCTTTGGCTTCGACGAAGTTGAGGGGCTGCTCGATGTAGGCACGGAGAGCGTCATCGACAAAATAATCGGTGAAGGATTTTCCGTTTACGAGAACGTTGCCGGATCCGGGGGACATGCGGACGCGGGCGGAGGCGGTTTTACGGCGTCCGGTGGTGGTGGTGACGTCTTGGGCTGCAGTGGACATGGTTCGGGAATTTCCTGGGATTAAATGTCGAGAGCGACGGGCTGTTGAGCGATGTGGGTGTGTTCGGCACCCGCGAAAACTTTCAGGCGGCGAATGACCTGGCGCCCTTGACGGGTGCGGGGAATCATGCCCCACACGGCCTGGCGGACAATGCGCTCGGGGTTTTTGGCGCGCACGGTGGCGGCGGTGAATTTTTTCAGACCGCCTTGGTAGCCCGTGTAATGCTGGTAAAGCTTCTGCTCTTCCTTGTCACCGGAGAGGTAGACTTTGGAGGCGTTCAGAACAATCACAAAGTCACCGTTGTCCACATGGGGGGCGTAACTGGCTTTGTGCTTGCCGCGCAAAATGTTGGCGATTTCAGTGGCGAGGCGTCCCACCGGCTTGCCGGTGGCGTCAACCACATGCCAGTTGCGGTCGATTTCAGATTCTTTGAGAAAGGTCGTCTTCATGCCGTGTTTCCTTGGGAAAAATGAGGTACCACCCGATACCGGGAGGTTGGAGGGGCGGACGTTAGTGCGATCCCCCCCGACTGTCAACACCGGAATTCGGGATTTTTGGGGTTGGGGCGCATCCACGTTTCAGGTTTCCCAAGGATCGGCGGACGGTTCCGCATGGGTGTCCAGCCAGCTTTGCAGGATCAGTTGCGCCGCGAGCTGGTCGCGCAGCTCTTTGCGCCGCGCGGCTTTGGCGGCACCGGAGCGCATCGCGCGCTCGGCCTCGGCGGTGGAAAGCCGCTCGTCCCACAAGTGCACCGGGAGGCCCGGCACCTGGGCCCGCAGCTTGGCGGCAAAGGCTTCGGCGGCGGTGACCAGCTCGCCGCGTCCGCCATCCATGTGCAGGGGAAGCCCAACCACCACCTCTTTCACGTCGTTTTCCGCGATCAGGTCCCGCAGACGGCGAAAGGCGGCTTTGGGCTGGCTGCCGTCCACCGTTTCGAGGGGCGTGGCCACCATGCGGAGCGAATCGGACAGGGCGAGTCCAATCCTCTTTTCTCCGTAGTCCACCCCCAACACGCGACCGGGGGCGCTCCTCACAGAAGATGCTCGCAGTCGCCGCGCTCGTGCAGGGCTTTCACCATCATCTTGATGTCCTGGGCCCGGTTTTTGGGGCAGACGAGGGTGACGCCGTCGGCCTGCACCACCACCAGATCCTTGACCCCGATCAGCACAGTCAGGCGGTCGCGGGAATAGAGGATGTTGTCCTGCGCATCCAGGGTTTCACAGGAACCGATGCGGGTGTTGCCGTCTTCGTCCATCGGAAAATGTTTGGGCAGGGCGGGCCAGGAACCGACGTCGTCCCAGGCAAAGGTCCCCACGGCCATGGCGATATTGTCCGCCTTTTCCATGAGGGCGTAATCGATGCTGATTTTCGACAGTTTTTCGTACTGTTGCCGCAGGGCATCGACAAAGTCAGCCTTCCCGATGTGGGGTTTCACGCTGTCCATCATGCGCAGGAGCGTGGGACAGTGGCGGCCCAGAGCCTTGCGCAGGGTGGCGACCGACCAGACAAACATGCCGGAGTTCCAGTAACAATCGCCTGACGCCACAAACTCGCGGGCGCGTTCAATCGACGGCTTCTCCTCGAATTTTTTCACCCGGAAAAAGCGGGTGTCCCCTGCCCTCTCCATCGCGTCCCCGCCGCGGATGTAGCCAAAGCCCGTCTCCGGATGCGCGGGCTGGATGCCGATGGTGATGAGCCATTCTTCGTCGTGGGCAAGCCGCAGGGCGTCGTGCAGGGTGCGGCGAAAAACGGGAAGATCGCCCATGACTTGATCGGCCGTGAGGATCGCGAACACGCCTGCGGGATCGCGGGACTCCACCAGGGCGCAGCCCAGGGCCACCGCCGCCGCCGTGTCGCGGCCCATCGGTTCGCCGATGATATTCGCCGCTGGAACTTCGGGCAGTGCCGCCCGGGTCGCGTCCACCAAATCCGCATTTGTGATCACAAACACGTTCGTGGGGGGAATCAAGTCGGCCACGCGTTCCACCGCCTGTCCGATCAGGGTGCGGTCCCCCACCAAATCCAGCAATTGTTTGGGACGGCGGGAGGTGCTGAGCGGCCAGAAACGCTCGCCGCGTCCTCCGGCCATGATGACGGCATAGGCATTCATGAGGGACTTCCTGTTTGTTTGACGGCTTTGACCAAGTCTTCGATTTTGTGGGCGGCCGCGCGCCGTCCGCACGCGGTATCGCCCGCTTCGTGAAACGTTGTGACGATATAACTGCCCACCACCACCGCATCCGACATCGCCGCGTAGGTGTGGGCCTGCTCGGGCGTGGACACGCCGAATCCCAGTGCAAGAGGCAGCTGCGTGTGACGCCGCGCGCGCTCGAGCACGCTCTGCGCGTCTTTTTGCAGTTCCGACTGCTCCCCGGTGACGCCAGCGCGGCTCACGCAATACACAAAACCGCTGCCACTTTTCACCAAAGCCTCCACCCGATCCTCCGGCGTCGTCGGGGTCACCAACACCACCGGATTGAGGTTGCGGCTCTCCAG
>CAZCFM010000098.1:3046-14279 GCA_964497855.1 uncultured Verrucomicrobiota bacterium
ACGTCCGCGCCGATGTCTTCGAGCAGGCGGACGCGCTCGACGGTGGCGGACAAGTCCGGATCACCGGCGGTGATGTAGGCGATGAAGCCTTTTTCCCGGCGTTCGCGGAGGGCGGCAAAACACGTGTCAATGCGTGTGGGGGTCATAGGTTACATTTCCTCGCGGGTTGCGTGGGACCAGGCGTAGGCCAGGCCTTCCAGGGTTAAATGAGGGAGAACGGTGACGGCCTCGCCGAAGTCGCGCAGGACTTCCGCCGCGAAACCGCCGGTGGCCAGCAGGGGAATCTCGCCGCCACCGAGGGCCTTGCGAATCTCCGCGAAAATTTCGCGGACCATGCCCCGATAGCCGAAAAAGGCTCCGGCGTGCATGGCCTCGGCGGTGGATTTTCCGATGACCTGGTCGGTGGGCGCCGGGCTGAGGGTGGGCAGAAGGGCGGTTTTTTCGCCAAAATAACTGTACATCATTTCGATGCCGGGGGCGATGACGCCGCCGATGTAGCCTTCGGCGCGGGTCACAATATCGAAGGTCAGCGCCGTTCCGAAATCCGCGACCACCACAGGGGAGCCCACCTTTCGGACGGCGGCGACGGCGTTGGCCAGGCGGTCGGCGCCAATGGTTTCGGGCCGCGGATAGGTGACGGGGATTTCCAAGGGCTGGCCGGGGACCAGTTCCCAAGAGGGACACTTCAGGGCGCGGCACAGATCGTCGCGCCAGGGGGCGGTAATGCTGGGGACCACGGAGCCAACCACGACGCAGCGGATGGGCTGGGAACCGTAGACGGCGGCGGCGCGGGGGACGTTGTTCTCGACGCCGTCTTTGCGGAGAAAGCGGCGCAGGTCGCGCACGCCGTCGGCATCCATCAGCGCGGTGGTGGTGCTGGTGTTGCCGATATCCACGAGAAGAAGGGGCGGTTGTTTCATGCGGGAGTGTCCAGGGCGATGTCCACGGCGCGCACGGAATGGGTGAGGGCACCGACGGAAATGGCGTCCACGCCGGTTTCCGCGACCGCGCGCAGGGTGTCGAGAGTGATGCCGCCCGACGCCTCCGTTTTGCAGCGTCCTCGGCACAGTTCGACGCAGGCCGACAGTTCGGAACAGGTCATATTGTCGAGAAGAATCCAGTCCGGTTCGGCTTCGAGCAAACGCTGCACCTGGGACAGAGTGTCCGCTTCCACCTCGACGAGCAGACCCGGCGCGGCGGCGCGGGCGCTTCGCACGGCATCGGCGATGGATTTGCCCGTGCTGCGCCGCCAGTGGGCGAGGTGGTTGTCCTTGATCAGAATCTGGTCGAAAAGTCCGGCGCGATGGTTCACCCCTCCCCCGCAGTGCACGGCATATTTTTCCAGCACCCGCCAGCCCGGCGTCGTTTTCCGGGTGTCGAGAATCTGGGTACCGAGGTCCGCGACGCGATCCACGTAGCGGCGGGTGATCGTGGCGATTCCGCTCAGGCGCTGCACAAAATTCAGGGCCGTTCGCTCTGCGCTGAGCACGCTTTGCGCGCTGCCGGAAATGCGCATCAGATCGGCGCCGGCCTCCAGGGGCTGACCGTCTTCTGCCAGCATTTCGACGTGTACGGAGGGATCGACCGCTTGAAAAACCATCGCCGCCAGGGGCAGTCCGGCGGGCACGCAGTCCTCGCGCGTGACCATGTGCACCAACGTTTTTGCGCCGGGCATCAGGGCGCGGCTGGTGACGTCGCCGGCTTCCCCGAGGTCTTCCTCCAGCGCCATGCGCAGCAGGTCGCGGACGCGCGGGTCGCGGGACAGGTCAAACTCGATGTAGGTGCGTTGGCGGGAATGCATTCCCTTCCTCCTAGTCCAGCCGCGCGAGATTTCCAGCCGAATATCGGACAGGATGCGGAAGTCCCGCGAAGAGAAGAGTCCTCATGGGTTCATCCCAAGAGAATCGTGCTTCAGCCCCCTCAGGTTACGCCAATGCCGCGGGTCATCACCACTTTGCCGGTGCGGACCAGTTCGATGATGCCGAAGGGCTGCATCATGCCGATCATCGCGTCCAGCTTGCCGCTGTCGCCGGTGACCATGAGAATGAGGCTTTCGGGCGTGAGGTCCATGGTTTTGCAGCCGAAATGTTCGGCAATCTGCAACGCATCCCCGCGTCCTTCCGGACCGCAGGCCACTTTGACGAGCGCCAATTCTTTGGCCACCACGTCCTCGCTGCTGTGGTCGTGACAGGAAATCACGTCGATGAGCTTCGAGCACTGGGACTTGATCTGGTCGAGGCCAGAGGCCTCGCCGCGCGCGCCAATGGTCATGCGGGAAAAACGCCCGTCATTGGCCGGACTGACTACCAGGGATTCAATGTTGTAGCCGCGGCGCGCGAACACCTGCGCGATGCGGGCGAGCACGCCGGGCTTGTTGTTGACCAACACGCTGATGGTGTGCAGCGGGAATTCCGGCACGCTGAGTTCCAGCAGTTTCGCGGGTTTGATGTCGGTCGTAATGATTTCCGTTTTCATGGGAGGACTTTTGGTAAAGGGGTGTTGAGAGGCGGGATCAGGTGGAACCGGTGGGTTTTTCCATCTTGTGGCGGGGTTTCTCGATGATCATGTCCTCGAGCGCGGCTCCGGCGGGAATCATCGGAAAGACGTTGTCTTCCTTGACGACTTCGCAATTGATGAGGCAGGGACCGTCGTTGTAGGCCATCGCGCGGCGCAGCACTTTTTCAATGTCGGCCGGACGCTTGATCTGGAACCCTTTGGCCCCATAGGCCTCGGCCACCTTCACGAAATCCGGATTCCCCTCCAGATCGACCCCCGATTTGCGGTTGTCGAAGAACAGTTCCTGCCACTGGCGGACCATGCCGAGGAAGTGGTTGTTCAGGACGAGAATTTTGACCGGGGTTTTCTGCAAAACGGCGGTGGAGAGTTCAAACAGGGTCATCTGGAAACCGCCGTCGCCGACCACGGCAATGACGGGTTCGCCGGGTCGACCGAGCTGCGCGCCGATGGCAGCGGGGAAACCGAAGCCCATCGTGCCCGCGCCGCCGGAGGAAATCCAGTTCCAGGGGGCTTCACTCTTGCAGAACTGCGCGGCCCACATCTGGTGCTGGCCGACGTCCGTGGTGATGACCGCCTGGCTGTTCGTGATCCGGTCCAGAACATCGAGCACGTGCTGCATTTTCAGACCGCCCTGCTTTTTGTAGGACAGCGGAAAACGCTTTTTGTAGCCGGCAAGGGTCGCCAGCCAGTCGCGCGTGTTCAGTTTGGACACCTGCGGAATCAATTCCTTGAGCACGGTTTTAGCATCGCCGATGATGTGGATGTCCGGCTGGATCATCTTGGCGATTTCGGAGGGGTCGATGTCGATGTGAATGATCGTCGCGTTGCGTCCAAACTTGGCCGGCTGGCCGATGATGCGGTCATCGAAGCGGGAACCGATGTTGAAGATCACATCCGCCTCGACGATGGCCTTGTTGGCGTAGGCGGTGCCGTGCATGCCCAACATGCCCAGCGAGAGCGTGTGGCTTTCGGGGAAAATGCCTTTGCCCAGCAGGGTGGAGGTCACCGGAATCTGGGCGCGTTCGGCCAGTTCCTTCAGTTCGGCACCGGCATGGGACAGCATGATGCCGTGGCCGGCGAGGATCACCGGACGTTCGGATTTGGCCAGGACCTTGGCGATGGCCGCGACTTTGTCGCTGTCGATCGTGTAGGCCGTCTCGGGATGATATCCGGGGAGGTCGATTTCCGCCTCGAAGGGCGCGGTGCAGGGACCCTGGCTGATGTTTTTGGGCATGTCGATGAGCACCGGACCGGGGCGACCCGACGTGGCGATGTAGAGAGCCTCTTTGGTGATGCGCGGAATGTCGTTGGCATCCTTGACCAGATAGCTGTGTTTGACAATGGGCATTGTGATGCCGAAAATATCCGCCTCCTGAAATGCGTCCTTGCCCAGCATCCAGGTGACCTGCTGACCGGTGATGATGATCATCGGAATCGAGTCCATGTGCGCGGTCATGATGCCCGTGATCGTGTTGCCCGCACCGGGGCCGCTGGTGACGAGCACGCAGGCCGGTTTGCCGGTTGCCCGCGCATAGCCATCGGCCATGTGCGCGGCCCCCTGCTCGTGACGCGCGAGGACGAACTTGATTTTCGTGCCCGCCGTCTCCAGGGCGTCAAAAATCGGCAGCGCGGCGCCGCCGGAATAACCAAACATGTACTCAATCCCGCCATCCTCCAGGCATTTCAAGAGGGTTTGGGCTCCATCGCGTTGATCTGTGCTCTTCATCGGGACTCCTATCGGGTTTCTCTTCGAACTTTCCGCCTTATACCCCCCTCCCCCGCCTTTGACAACAAAATATTTTAAATTTTTCATCAACCATCGAATACGTTATTTTATTAACGGTATTTTTGAGGCTCGACAATGCATAGCCAGCGTAAAAATAAATTTATGTAGTCAAACATTACACATTTTGAACGAAACGATAACTTTATCTGATTTGTTATCGAAGAAATAACTCAAAAGTTGACAAAACCATTCATACGCAAGCCCCCAGACCCTTCCCAAAAGTCAAAAATCGAGGTTTTTCGGCAAAGCGAGGGCTTCGGATGACATCTGCGGTCACCAAGAACGTCGTGGCGGCGGGGGCGCCGCGGGTCCATTGTGACTTTTGACAATGGAGTAGTGGCGGCGGGGGCGCCGCGGGTCCATTGTGACGTTTGACAATGGAGTAGTGGCGCCCCCGCCGCACCATAGTGTCCTCTGGCGATGGAACGACCGCTGTCCTCAGATCAATCGTCCGCCTCTGGGGACAGAGGCGAGTACGGTTCCTAGCTCTCCCAGGCCACGATGTTGCGTTTGGCGCGGCTGAACTCGATGCCGATGTTGTGGACTTCGCGTCCGGCGGCTCGGTGGGGCTGGTCGTAGCCCTTGGCGAGAATTTGGGCAAGGGCCTTGCCTTCGGGGGCATCGTCCACGAGTTTGAACTCGAAAATGTAGGCACGGTTTTCAAACAACACCGCCATGTCGAGGCGTCCGGCGTTGCTGGACTCCTCGACGCGGATGTCGAGGCCGAGCGAGGCGAAAAAGGCGTAGAAAACGCTGGCGTAATAGCCCTCGTACTGGGCGATGGGGTTGTTCGTGTACCACTGGTGGGGAATGGAGGCGTAGAAGCCCGTCATCAGCTCGCGAATGCCGTCGAGGTTGTTGGCTTCGAGGAGATCGTAGAGTTTGGGAGTGGTTTGGGAGACCCGGGCTTCGTGGGGACTCCAGTCGCGCAGGAGGGAGCCGAGAAGGCTGGTCTCCACTTCCCGGTTGGGATAACCAAGGATGTAGCGGGTCTGCTCCCCCTGCAGTTTGGTGGAGAGAATGGTGAGATATCCGGTCTGAAAAAAGAGGGCTTCGGTGGCGATGTTGCCGACCTCGAACTGGGACAGGAGCTCGTAGCTGGCCATGGATCGTTTCAGTTCCGGCAGGAAACTGGGGCGCTGGCGCAGGACCTTGAGGAGGAAAGACGGACTGCCGGTTTCGTACCAGAAGGAACGATACTCGCGCAGGTCGAAGAAGAGCAAGGCGTCGAATGGGTTGTACACCGCTTCGCCCGTCCAGTTGTAGCCGTTGTACCACTTTCGGAATTTTGCGCGGTCCACGCCCTCCAGCTCGGGAGCGAACACGCTGTCGATATCCGCCTCGGTGTAGCCGCAAATCGCGGAGGTGCGGGGGTCGATGGTAATGTCCTTGAGGTTGTTCAGCTTGGAAAACAGGTTCACTTTGGAGAATTTGCTGACGCCGGTCAGGAGGACAAATTCGAGGTGGGGGTCGAGTTCCTTGATGGCGGAGTAGAAGAGGCTGAGGGCGTCGCGCATTTGCGTGGACAGGGCGGTGTCCTCGATGGTGTCGAGGATGGGCTTGTCGTATTCGTCCACGAGGACGACCACCCGCTGGCCGTGTTTCTCGTGTATGGCGCGGACGAGGCGGGACAGAGACAATACGCCGTCCCGGGTGGAGGCCTCGGTAACCTCCAGACGGCGGGCATGGTTTTCGAGCTGTTCCTGGAGAGTGGATTTCAGGGATTCCCGCGAGCTTTCCACCCCCTCGCCAAAGCTGAAACGCAGCACGGGGTACTTTTTGGCCCAGTCCCAGTGCGTCTCCGCGTAGAGGCCTTTGAACAAGTCCCGGTTTCCCTCGAACAGCTCCTTCAGCGTATCCACGAACAGACTTTTGCCAAAGCGCCGCGGGCGGGAGAGGAAGTAATACGATCCTTCCTTTACCAGACGGCAGGCGAAGGGAGTCTTGTCCACGTAATAGTAATCATCTTCACGAATTTTCGCGAAGTTCTGGATGCCGATGGGCAATTTTTTGCGGGGGGAAGTCAAAACCATACGCCCAACATACTGAAAGGAGCTTCGCTTTCAAGGAATTCCGCACCCCACCCTTGCCTCAGCCCCTTACCACAGCCAACTCAGCATCAGGCTGGTTTCAACGGTGTTTTGCTCTTCCTCCCGCAGGTATTGCGTGCGAAGACCCAGATCGAGGTCCTCCCGCAGGGGCACGCGGATTTCGGCTTCGTAGCGTTCGCGTTTGGCGGCGGAGCCGAGCACGCCGAAGGCATGAAAGCCCCGCAGGCCGAGACGAAACGGCTGGCCGTTCCAGAGAAGCCCCCACTGGCCGCCCGGCTCCCATCCGATGTGTTCGTCCAGATCGCTGTCCAGGCGGAGCGAGCTGTCGACCATGGCGTAGGCCGAGAGGCGCTGCAGGAGGTCCCAGGCGCGCCCGGAGGCAAATTGGACCATGCCGCGGTGATGGGTGGGGTCGAAGGGATCGGCTTCGGCGCGGAAATTCACGGCCCAACTCATCGGCGTGACCCAGAGAGTGGGCGGGCTGAGGGAGCGGACATCGATAAACGTGAATTCGCGCAGATGCCAGTCGGATCCTCCGTTTTCGGCGCGAAAATCGGACTCGAAGAAGGTGATATAGCTGCCCGGCGGATAGCCTCGGGGGTCGTCGAGCCATGCGTGATAGGCGAAACGCAAACGGACACCGCCGAAGTCGTCGCCCGCGTAAAGCTGGACCCGCGCGGGGGGATGACCCGCTTCGGGCGGATCGGGCACGGGCGGCGGGGGCAGATCGACTTTTCCGAGGCGGCTGCGGGCCCGCAGCAGGGGAAACACGCGTTCGCGGTAGACTTCGGGCGTGATCTGTTTTTCGGTGTAATAATATTGGGTCAGCTCGATCGCCACACTGAGGGTCAGGGGATCTTCGTCCGACGGCAGGACTTCGCCACGGGCCAGGGCCAGGGCTCGTTTTTGTTGAGCAGGATCCAACTGCGCGCTCCAGTGCCGCAACATGGAGGTTTTCGAGGGACGATAGATCGGAGGGTCGGTGATGCCGCTGCGGGTGAGTTCTTGCAGCAGGGAGACCGGAATCGCGTTGGTGCGGAAACGGCGGGTCATCGCGAGGTCGGGATGGGCGACCTCGACGGGATAGAGGAGATTGAAGGCGCAGTTCTCCTTGAAGAAAAAGTAGCGGCTTTTGAGTTCCTGCAGTTCCCAGACGTGGCGAAGGAGGCGGTCGAGTCCGTCGGCATCCAGACGCAGCGGGTATTCCCAGATGTCGCGGCGGTTGACGGCGCTGTATTCCTCGACCTTGTCGTAGTAGGGAAGAATGGCGTAGACGCCGTCGTAGAAACCGAAAATGCCCTTGAAGGCGAAAAAGGGGCCGAACGAATCCGTAACCACTGCGGCGTAGTTGACGGCGCGGGAGAGGAGGCGGTCCTTGCCCTCGCGGTCCAGCACGAGCAACAAATGTCCAAACATGCTGGCCGGGCTGTTCAGATATCCCGCCGGATAGATGAGGGTGGCCTGGTGGAGGGCCAGTTGTTCGCGCACGCGCAGGTAGTCGTTGCAGTCGGCGACGGCAAAGGTTTCCGGGGGAATGGCGAGGGTTTCGAGCAGCCAGCGGCGGCGGGCCGGAAAGCGGCAGGAGAGGCTTCGTTCTGGCGGAGGATCGGTCGGCTCGGGGGTCAGGAAGGCGCGCAGGGTGGCGGCGAGTTCGCGGCGGCGGTCGTTTTTGCCCTTGGCGTCGAGAAAAAAGCGGGGGTCGTCGATGCGGCTGGACACGCGTCCCCAGAGCGTGCGGTGGTAGTGGCCCAGGGTCCACCACTCCGGATGATCCCAGAGTTCACGGGTTTCAACCTCCTGCCACAGCGCGTCAAAAACATCCGCTCCGGGCGGGGGCAAATCCTCCGCAGGGGCGAATGAAAAAAAACATGCGCACGACAAGAGCCGTGCGCATGTGAGGATAACGGTACGCGACATGCGTTCAGATCAGCTGAACGATGGAGCGGGTCACGTTGCCGGCGTTGGCATCGGTGCCAGCGAAGATCGTGTCGAAGTTGGCTTGCATCGACAGATAGAACGCTTCGCGGTCGGCGGGTTTAACATTCAGGAGGTCAGCCAGCGCGCTGAGGTAAGCGCCTTCGCCCATGGCGGCTTCGGTTGCGATATGGTCCATGTTGTCGGCAACGAAGACTTCGACTTCTTTGACCGAGACCATTTGTCCCGCTTGTTCGCAGTCGAGGGTGCCCGAGCTGATACCGAAGGTTTGGTTTCCGCTGAGGGCGTTGAGGAAGGTCGCGGCGATGTGGGAGAGGAGTCCGGTTTCTTCACCGAGAGCCATACGTCCTAAACCGCAACCACAGTTGTCGGCAACAGTTCCAGCCTGTACGGGGAGGAGGGTCAGCGCCGCAGCGGCGGCAATCAGGGTCAGGGTCTTCTTCATGGGATGTCCTTGCTTGGGGTTTATGCACTCTCGATTCGTGCACGGCACGAACCATGGCCGACATCTTCCCTCTCCGCGCCTCCCGTGGCAAGATAAATATGACGACTCCACATCTTTTTCCTATGAAGCATCCGTTTCGTCATACGCCAAGCCCTCAGTGTTCAGCGGCTTTGGCGATGCCGCGGATCATGCCACGGAAGACGATTTCGTGCAGCGGGTAGATGGCATACCAGTAGAGGAGACCCGCCAGGCCGAGGGGATCGTAGACGGCGGTTTGCTGGAGGCGGGAACGGTTTTTGTCCAAGGGAAGCACCTCGAATTCCAGCCAGGCGCGTCCGGGGAGTTTCATTTCGGCACGCAGGCGCAGGGAACGGCCCGGCTCCACCTGCTCCACGCGCCAGCAGTCGAGCACATCGCCGGGATGCAGCGCCTGCGGATGTTTGCGCCCCCGCCGCATGCCGACGCCGCCGCAGAGTTCGTCCAGGATTCCCCGGAGCTTCCACAGCGGGGTGGCAAAGTGCCATCCGTTGCTGCCACCACTGCGCAGAAAGGTGTTGTAGACCTTTTCCGCCGGGGCCGCGACCTCCTGGGTCCGCACATCGTAGAGTCGCGTGCCGAAACGAACGCCGGCCCAGGTTTTGTGCGTCTGTCCGGAAGTGAGCGAATCCGACCAGCGCGTGCTGGCAAAACCGGCCTCTTCTTCCGCCAGCGCGGCTCGCACCGACTCTTCCACGTTTCGCGGTTTCAGATCAAACAGCGTTTCCGCCACGGGATTGCGAATGACGCTCGGGTGGGTCACGCTTTCGATCAGGCGGCGTCCCACCCGGGCGAAGAGCGGCGTGACCAGACCCAGCCACAGGCTCGAAACGTAGGGGCTGAGCACGGGCACCGGAAGGTAGAACCGTTTGAGTCCCCGCGCGTTGGCATAGGTTTTCATGATGCCCAAATAGGAGGTCACTTCCGATCCGCCGATTTCCACCACGCGGCTGCGCTCCAGTGGCAGCTCAATAGCCTGACAGAGGATTTCAATTAAATCGGCGATAAAAATGGGTTGTGCGGAAACGTGAACCCATTTGGGGGTGATCATCACCGGCAAACGCTGGACCAGGGCGCGGATCATTTCAAACGACAAACTGCCGGCCCCCAGCACGATGGAGGCCCGCAGCTCCAGCACAGGGACGCCGCTGTCGCGAAGAATGCGTCCGGTTTCATGACGGCTGCGCATGTGCGGCGACAGTTCGGCGTGGTCATCGCAGAGCCCTCCCAGGTAGATGATTTTTTGCAGACCGGCCTCCCGCGCGGCTTTGGCAAAATGTTCGGCACAGCTCTGTTCCCGCGCCTCGAAATCGCCCGCCGCCCCCATTGAATGCACAAGATACACCGCCGTGTGGATGCCCTCCATCGCCGGGGGCAGCGTTTCGGGCTCCATGAGATTGGCTTGCCGCAACTCCACCTTGTCTCCGTAGCGCGCGGCGAGTCCCTCCGTCTGGCGCGCCAGACAGCGGGGACGAATGCCTTTTTCGACCAGACGCGCCAGCAGGCGTCCGCCCACATATCCACTGGCGCCGGCGATGAGAACAGGAGGAGTCATGGGGAATCTTGGGTACACGGTGGATCGAAAACGAAACGATACGAGGGGGAAGGTTATCAAGATAACACACGCAGGCCCGAGTGCAACCCCAGGAATGCCGCCCCTCCACGACGTTCAGGAATCGATTTTTCGACCACAACCCATACAGTGTGCGCCATCATGAATGAAATCGTCTACATCGTCACCGTGCCGCGCGAGCGTTTTGACAGCAGTCCGGACTACGCCCGGGACCGGGAGCTGCTGGAGGTTCTGGCGGGTGTTCCCTGCCGCATGATCCACTACACGGAGCTGGATGCCGCCGGACCGGGCCCTGACACGCCGCGCATTCTCAGCGGAGGCAAAGCCGGACCGGATTTCCCCTTTGAAGAGGTTTTTTACGACGAAGCGTTCCGGCGCATTCTCGCCGAAGACGCGCCGACGCTGGCGATCTGCCGGAGTTTCCAGCTTGCCAGCGCGCTGCTGGGCGCGGAGGTCTGCGCGATGCCGCAGCGTCCCGGTCTGATACCCAAGGATGGCGGCTGGTACGAGGAGGGTCCGAATCCCGTTCGGCTCCTGCGGGAGGATCCCCTTTTCGAAGGGCTGGGGCCTGTGATCCGCGTGCACCAGAACCACCGCAACGAAGTCCGGAACCTGCCGGAGGGAATGCTGCCTCTCGCGGAAAGTCCGGCCTGCGCCGTGCAGGCCTGGCGGCATCCGGAACGCCTGTTCTACGGCCTCCAATTCCACCCCGAACGCGGGGGTCACGCCGATGGCCACCGCATCCTCCACACTTTTTTCCACATGCAACGGGATGTGCGGTACCCTTCTGAACCGTCGCCTAAGCAGAATGGGTAAACTTTTCTCTTCAACCTTCCAACCTTTCAACGACTTCCCCCGGCGGGGTCCGCCGAGCTACGGCCTAATCTTCT
>CAZCFM010000099.1:0-14179 GCA_964497855.1 uncultured Verrucomicrobiota bacterium
TCTGGAGATCGAAGCCCGTCAAGTCGTTCGCGAACTGCAGCAGATCCCGAAACGGTACGGAGCGCAACTCCAAGCCCAGGTTGACGGGCGTTTTCTCCAAGGGGTACAGGTTCTCCCGCGCCACCCCTGCAATACCGACATTGCTCAGGGTGTGTGCCAGCTCACCCACGCCCTGGAAAGTCCCAAGCGGCTCCAGCAAGGTGCCCTGGGCCAACGATTCCTCGGAGGGAGGAAAGATCTTCGGCGGCGGGAATGGGGAATCCTCCGGCCAGTCCCGGTGTATCGCCGCCTCGAGGGCATTGAGAAAGGTATCCATCGTATAAGGTCCCTTGAAGACGACGGACATCCGCAGGGCTTGCAGCGTCTCCAGTACGGAGGCGTCCCTCTCGTTTTCCGCCACAAGACGAGGGGCAAAAAAACCAAAAAGGAAAATGATCCGCCAAACACTTCCAAACGATATGCGCATCCGCATTCTCCAGGGGGTTGAGGTTTTGCCATACTGTGTCAATCCACATGGACTATCCCTCCCTCATGTTTCGTCTGCAATCTTTTCCTAAGGAAATGTTTATCTCAATCAATTCCCCTGAATATATAAGTTCATTTTTTGGAGGCTTGTGCAGGGAGGGGACTTCGTGGGAGGATAAATCCGACTACAGTTCTGTCACCCATACCCGGATGCCTCCATGATTTCCCTTCGCAGTCTCCCACTCTTTCTTCCCGCCCTCCTCTTCGCACAGGGCTCTGTCCCCCTCGTCGATTTCGGCGCGGACATCACCTGGCACGGCGGCACCCAGGGTCTGCCCACCTACCGCGCCACATCCGCCACCCAGCTCTTCAAGGGCTCTCCCGCCGGAGAAAACCCGGTGGATGTCGACGGCGACGGCCAGACGGACGACGATTCCATCGCCTTCTATCCCTTCTCGCTCGATGAACCCCTCAACCCGCGCGGATCCTTCTACAACCACAAAGCCGCCAATACCCGCTTCTACGGTGGACTCGCCACCTTCTTTGCCAACAAACGCCCGCAATGGGCCGAGGGAGGCATCAATCTCGACCACGAGCTGCGCGACGACTTCAATCTCCACTCCTATGCCACCGAGGGCGGCGACATCGGCCTGCGCACCTACGGCCTTTGGTTCTGGCAAAAACCCGATTTCCTCAACGGCGGGGACCAACACCCGGTGTCCTTCGACCGCGACAGCCGCATCGCCGTCTTCGTCTCCCGCTACTGGAAAGAATTTGAGGAGGGCCGTTTCATTGTCCGCGACGGGGACCGCTTTTTCATCTCCGAACACAGTTTCGGCGGAAAAACCCACACCCTCTACGAACTCTCCCCCCTCGAATCCCGCTGGGCCGCCTACGAACCGCGCGCGCCCTATGATGTGGCCTTTGACGCCCCCAGCGCAACCTTCGAGACCCGCGATTTCCAAAACGTGACCGCCATCGGCTGGTACATCGCCAAACCCACTCTCGGACGCGCCGCGCTCTGGCTCAAATGGTACGCCTTCGCCGCCACCGGCGTGGTCCACGCACCCCCTGCGGCCACTCCCTCTCCCGAAACCGTCTCCTACGCCCTCTGGCACCGCGTGTACGCCCACGCCAACCGCAACCAGGTGTCCCTTTTCCCGCCCTACATCTTCGACCGCGACGGCGACATGGGCGATATGTTCCTCTTCAACGCCCCCCTGAGCGACGCATCTCCCGTCACCGATATCAGCGCCCTCGACGCCTTCGCCTGGTGCAACGCCCGCTCCGAACAGGAAGGTCTCGAGCCCGTGTTCTATGCCGACGCCGAACATGGCACCGTGTTCCGCGAAGTGATGGACCGCTCCGACCCCGCGCGGCGCGACGCGCGTCCGGACGTGTTCGTGAAATGGACCGCCAACGGCTACCGCCCCGCCACCGCCTCCGAACGTGGCGACCTCCCCGGATTCGTCGTGCTGCGCGGTGCCCCGAAACCCTCCGACGCCGACGGAGCCCTTGCGGAATGGGCCTCCCGTTTCCAGCCCCTCGACGTCTCCGCCGCCGCCGGCAAACCCGAGCTGCGCATGGTCGCACTTCCCGCTGGCAGCTATCCCCGCCGCGACGGTGCCACCGTCGCCATCCAGGCCTTCGAAATGGCCGCGACCGAAACCACCTTCGCCCAGTGGCGCCGCGTCTACGCCTGGGCCATCGCCAACGGCTATGATTTCGACCGCGACGGCGACCTCGGCAGCATGGACTGGAGCGACTCCGGCACCGCCTTCACGCCCGACGAGCCCGTCACACAGATCTCCTATTTGGACGCCATGCTCTGGTGCAACGCCCTCTCCGAGATGGAAGGCCGCACCCCGGTCTACACCGCCGATGCCGCAGGCACCCAGGTCCTGCGCGTCGCCCGCCGTTTCCGCCTCGAAAACCCCAAGGGCCGCGAGGCCCGCGAACGCCTGCCCGACAAAGGCATCCAGGATGTCCACGCCCGCTGGCACGGCGACGGCTATCGCCTGCCCTCCCTTTGGGAATGGGAATACGCATACCGCTCCGGCAACAGCGCCCAAAACGCTTTCCCCTGGAGCTCCGGCACCGTGACCGACCACGCCTGGGTCGCCGAAAACAGTGCTGACAAGACCCAACCCGTCGGCCGCCTCGCCCCCAACGCCTTCGGTCTGTACGACATGGCCGGCAACGTATTCGAGTGGGCCCTCGGCGGCGGCGAGTCCTACTACCTGTCCGACAATCCGCGCGGCCAAGGTTTCCCCGTTCCACTGGGGGGATCTTTCCGCACCGACGCCGCCGAGCAGAGCCTGTTGCTGCACATGGGCGGCGCCCCGCGCGTGGCCATCACCACCCAGGTCCCCACGGCCTATCCGGAAATCGGTTTCCGGGTGATCCGTTGCGCGGCCGGCACCCATCCCGCCGAGCCGCCGCCCTACGTGCCCCTGCGTGTCTTCGAGTCCTGGCCGGACGACACCGCCATGACGGGCCACCTCTGGCGCGGCAACGCCGGACGCACGGGCGAGTTTGCTGGAACCGGTCCCCTCCGCGCCCCGCGCGAACTCTGGCGCTTCAACGCCGGCGCCCCGATCCGATCCTCGCCCGTCGTCGCCAACGGGATCGTCTACGTCGGCGCGGAAAACGGCATCCTCTTTGCCATCGATCTGGCCACCGGCGCGGAAAAATGGCGTTACGCCGCCGCCGCCCCCATCAGCGCCTCCCCCGCTGTCTTCGCCGGCAAGGTTTTTACTCTTAATGCCCGCGGAATGCACGCGGTGGATGCCGCCACTGGTGCCGCCGCCTGGGTCAAAGCCGGAAACTTCTGGGCCGACTCCCCTCTCGTCGTGCCCGGTCCGATCCTCCACCACAGCGGGCGCACGCTGGAGGGCGTCGTCTTCTACTCCGAGCCCTGGAAAGGACTGGTGGGTCTCGACACCGCCAACGGCAATGAAGTCTGGCGCTACCGCGACGGACACGGCCCCGGCAACCGCGGCAGCTCCGCCTTCTTCCACGACGGACGACTCGGCTGGTTCCGCGGCAGCCAGGCCACCGTCATCACCGACTTCGCCACCGAGCGCCGCGTCTTCGAAATCGATGGCGGCATCGACAACACCGTTTTCACCCCCGCCGCCCGCGACGGGATCGTGTACTCCTACATCAACGGTGTCGCCGCCTTCCCCCTCCGCGACGCGGAGGGCTCGGATCCCCGCCAACGCATCGCCTGGCGCTTCGGTTCCGACAGCCCCGCGTGGGATCACCGACATCCCGGAAACACCTCTTTTTCCGTCGATGACCGCGCCGTGTATTTCGGCCACAACGACAAACACGTGTACGCCCTCGACAAAACCAATGGTGCCCTGCTCTGGAAAACCGAAGTCGCTGCCGTGGTCAAATCCTCCCCCTCCCTCGGTTCGGGCCCGCTCCTGTTCGTCGGCTCGCACAACCACAACGTGTACGGCATCGACAAGACCAGCGGGGCCATCGTCTGGACCCACCCGACCGGCGCTCCCGTCCACTCCTCCCCCGCCCTCGTCGACGGAATCCTCCTGATCGGTTCTGACGACGGACACCTCCACGCTCTCGCGGAATAATCCCATGCAAAAACGACTCCTCCTTCTCGCCGTCGCCACTCCCCTCCTCGCGCAGAATCTGTACCGCGTCAGCGACAGCATTCATCTCGCCAACCCCGCGCGTTTCGGCGTGAACTTCGAGTCCCCCGAGTTCCGTCCCTGGAACAGCTCCCGTTTCCAGAACTTTTGGAACGACGCCTATGCGATGGAGCCCATCCTCTTCCGCCACAACGGACGCGCCACCGGCGGCGCTTCCGATCACCTCGAAGACAAAAAGGGCAAACCCGTCGCCCTCAATCCCCAGGACAAAAGCAGCTCCCCCGGCTCCAGCTACTGGGACCTCATGCAGGACGGATTCTGGGACGGCGCCGACATCACCGTCTACCGCGAGACGGGAAACTCCGTTCGCCTGCTCCGCCGCGGCAAGGTCCGCCGCTTCGAGGGCAACCGGGACTCCGAACAAAAAATCTATTTCGAAGAGCCCGGCGAGCCCGTGCAGCGGGGCGATCTCTACGTGCTGGAGATGTGGCGCAACGAAATCCCCTCCGACAAAATCGCCGCGCGCGCGCAGCACCTGATGTCCGGGCCGCTCGATGCCGGCACGCCCGCCAAAGCCTACGGTGCGGGACCGGTTACCGTCCCCTGGCGCATCGATCCGGCCACCTTCGCACCGGAGGGCGGCAGCACGGCGAGCCTGCGTCTGGAGCTTCCCGGCGCAACCGCGAAGGGCGAACCCAGCGGCGTGGGGCACCAGTATCTGCGCTTCAGCGGCCGCGAGCTGGACTTCCGCGCGGGCAAAGAGTACGTGCTCGATGTCTGGCTGCGCCAGGAGGGGCTGAACGCCCCCGTGCTCGTCCAGGCCGGCGACCGCGGCAAACAGGAGTTCAGTGTCAACGGCGAATGGCGGAAATACTCCTTCCCGCTCGACAACACGCGCCCCATCACCGAAGGGGTTCCCTCGCTCTTCATCGGCTCCACTGCGGCGGGAACTCTCTGGATCGACAATCTCCTCGTGCGCGAAGTCGGCGTGGAGCCCTTCGCTATCTTTCCGGAGTGGCAACAGCCAATCGTGGACTGGCGACCCGGCATCATCCGCTCCATGAATGGCCGACACCTGCTGCATCTCGACGTCCAACTGAGCGAAGGGTTCTCGCGCAAACTCACCTGGACCGCCACGGGCGGCCTGAAAAGCGGCGGCGGTATCGGACTGCGCACCCAGCTCGAACTCTGCGAAAAGTCCGGGGCTTCTCCCTGGCTGATGACCTACGTGCTGCCCTCCGACGAGGAGCTGGACCACCTCATGGAATACCTCGGTGCCCCCGCAGATGTGGGCTACGGACGCCTCCGCGCCGCGCACGGACGGGAACGTCCCTGGACCGAGGCCTTCGAGCACATCTACGTCGAGGTCGCCAACGAAATGTGGAACGGCATTTTCCAGCCCCAGGCCTTCCCCGGCGATCCGGAGTTGTGCGCCAAGCTCAGCAACCGCGTGTTCAGCCGCCTCAAGCAGAGCCCCCACAACACCCGTGCCAACATCCGCGGCATGGCCCCCGGCTGGGCCCACGCGATCTACAGGGGCAAAAACAACCAGGGACAGTACGCCTGGGACCTCTGGACCCTGCGCTGCGCCCGCGTCTGCACGGAAATGGACGCCCTGGCCACCGCCCCCAGCGGCTACATCGGCGGCTGGGATGGCCAGACGCCCATCGGGGCCTCCGACGCCGAACTCTTCCAGGCCAACCTGCTCTACCCCGCCCAGGTCTTCGAACCCAAGCTCGACGAACTGGAGGCCCTGCGCGCAGACATCCGCGCCAGCCAGGGCCGCGAGTTCGAGATCATCAAGTACGAGGCCGGGCCCGGATACTCCCTGCCCAGTCCCGCCAAGCCCTTCAGCGAGCAGGAGGAGGTCGTCGGCAAGAGCCTTGCCCTCGCCATTGCCACGCTCGACAACTTCCTCTTCGTCGTCGCCAATCGCGGTAACACCAATTATTTCCTCTACGAACGCGGCAACAACTGGTCCTCGCACTCGCTGAACATGGACCCGCACACGACCTGGCTGGCCCTCTCCCTGCGCAATCAGCACTGCCGCGGCGACCTGCTGCGCGTCGAAGAGGGCGGGCTGCAACGGGTGGACATTCCCGAGGTCCAGGCGGTCGGCCTCGACAACAAGGGCGCGCGCCGGAACAACGTCCTGCCCGCCATGAAGGGAATCCCGCTCACCCGCCTCTACGCCTTCCGCGACGGCAAGCGGCACAGCTTCATCGCCCTCAACCGCAGCTTCAGCCAGGCGCAGGAGATCACCCTGGAGCTTCCCTACGAACCCGCTGATGCCTACACCGAATATCGGCTCAGCCATCCCGACCCGCGCACGACCAACCGCAGCGGCTACAATGTGCGCATCGCTGAAACCCAGGGCACAGGCTTCGCCAAACGCTTCACCTTCAGCCTCCCGCCCGCCTCCGCCGTCGTCCTCGTGAACGAGGCGCGCTGAGCGCCGGTGGCAGGGAGCCCCCGTCCATCCACTGCGAGGGAATGACCACCTCGAAAGAATGGGCGGGCACGCCAAACTGGTGGGTGCGCACAAGCTGGTCGAGCATCTCGACGCACTTGGCGCCCAATTCCGGGTTGTTGTCGCACATGCCCGCGAAGGCGGCCCCGGGAATGTCCTGGGGGATGACCAGGGTGTAGGCGGCGGGAGGAATGCGGACAGGTGGCGGGAACAGCAAGGACTGGAGGCGACTGACGGTGAACACCAGCGCCTCGGGTTTTTCGCGCCGCAGCCATTGCCGGGCGGCCTTCGCCCAGGCGGCGGGACTTCGCCCGGCGGGATGAACCATGAGGGGCTCGCAGAATTCACAGACCTCCCGGAAGCGGAACTCTGCGCCAAGGGCACCGCCCACCCGCGCCACGTCCTCGGGATGCGATCCATCGGCGCTGCTGAGCAGGACAATGGAACCGATGCGGCGATACCCGGCGTCGATCACCCGCGCGTAGGTCGCCTGGGTTTTCTGGAGGATGCCGGAGCGCACGGTGGTCAGGGGAAGCACGTCCAGGCCCTGACGGCATTGTATCAAGGCCATGTCATTGACCTGTGGAAGTTCGAGCCACGGTCCAGCCGGGATGTGGTGAAGGATGAGCCCGCGGCAGCCCTGATGCCACAGACGGCGCAGGAGGATCGGCAGGTCACGCGGCTCCCGGATGCGTTCGGACGAAAGGGCATAGCCCAGGGCCTCCGCCCGCTGGGTCGCCCCCTGCTGGAAGGCCCGTGTGGAGGACGCAGGCTCCGAAGAGAGGAAACACAGAGGCACACCATCTGCGCGGCGGCCCTCGCGGCGGCTGACCAGCGCGGCCAGCAGCGGGTCCGGGCGGTATCCAATGTCCTTCGCCGCGGCCTTCACCCGCGCCCGTGTGGCCACGCTGAGGGTGCCGCGGTCGCGCAGCGCCAGACTCACGGTGGATTTCGCAAGGCCAAGATGGTCGGCCAGTTCCTGAAGCGTGGGAGAGGAAGTCGGAGACATGGGCAAAGCTTAGGTCCGCACAGCCCGCCCCGCCAGCTCAAAAGCAGTGACAGTCCTACAAATTTTGGCGTAAATATAAATAGGTTCATTTTCAGGACAATTGCCCACGACCCGCCTCTGGGTGTTTAATACGCACATGTTCAAACCCACTCACTTCAGGAGTTATGATGATGAAAACAAAGCTCTGCCTCTTCCTTCTCGGTTTCTCAATGACTGCGGCACATGTGCAAGCACAGACCTTGGTGACGTTCAACACCGTTGACAGCCTTACTGCCAGTGGATTACTCCAAGGCACAAACACGGAGTTCAACGATAACACATTGAATGATGCCCAGCAACGTCAGCCATCTACAGGAGACTGGAATGGTGGCATCTTCTACGGGGGCAGTGGATCCACCAGCCAAGCCGTCAATGCAAAGCAAATTGAATATCAAGCTACAAACCCGGATCGATTGCAAGTCAGTTGGGGGGCGGCTGCGACCCAGCAAGATTTTGCATCACTGTTTTTCATCAAATCCGCTCAATTCAGCAACGCGTGGAATTCTTCAAATCAACAGTTTGAACTTTCAATCACAGCCCGGATTGGAAGCGACTCCTCGACAGTAACTGCGGGAACCCTCCGTATGGTCATTCAGAACGCGGGAACCTGGTATGTGTCTGACGACGCCTTCACCATCGCCAAGAGCACAGGAGGGACCTTGGCATCCTACACCGCTGTGGTTGACGATGAAATCGAAGCCTGGAGAATTTATGATCCTGTCACCTCCATACTGGGTGCCGGGGCTGGGAACCTTGCCACTCCTACGTTCACAAATGTCCAAGCTGTCGGTTGGGTGATGAGCAATTCACGTGACGGGTCGGTTTCAACAGGCAATCAACATTACTACACATCCTTCTCCGTCACCGCCATCCCCGAGCCCTCATCGCTTGCCCTGCTGGCCCTTGGCTTTGCGGGCGCGGTATTGGGTCTTCGACGCCGTGTCAAAAGGGGCTGATCCGTCATGAGGGAATCCGGGGTGATGGAGCCGTGTGTTTCCTACGGGAAGCGCGGCTCCTTCTTTTTCGAGGCGAAGCTGGAGGCGATCCTGTCGCGCGAAGTGCCGGGGGCGTTGCAGGTTCCCGCCTACTGGAACCAGTTGCTCTGCCAGGAAATCCTCGACGCACCCGTCGGTGCCTTGCCCTGCATCGATGCGGCGGCGGAGCAGATCCTGTCCGCCTGCATGGGACAGCAAGACGTCTTCAATGGTCCCTTCAACAGCCTGCTGTTTTCGCTCTATCGCCGCAGGGGCGACACCCGACACCGCGAGGCTTTCGAGGCCTTGGCCCGCCTTCCCCTGCACGCGATTTCCCTGTCGCCGGAGGGCGCGTGGACCCATCCGCGCGGCAAATTCGGCGAAGGCGAGGCCTTGCTGATCGACAGCATGCAGGAGGAGGCTTCCCGCCTGCTGCGCCTGGCCTGGTTATTGCGCACGGAAGGACTCCTCGACAGCGACGCCGACGCGTTGGAGGCTCTGTCCCTCCGCCAGTTCGAGCTGCACCGCGCCCTCCTCCGCGACCCCGTAAGTGGTCTCTGGAACAATGGCCGCGGCTGGAGACAGGACGATCCGCAGGCGCTGTCGCCCGGAGCCTGGTCGCGTGGCCACGGCTGGCTGCTGCGGGGCCTCTGCGCCTCGCTGGAGTTCGCGGCTGTCCCAACCGTGCGCGAGGGCTTGGCAGGCCTGATCCGGGAAACCGCCGACGCGCTGCTGCGGGTCCAGGACGAGGACGGTCTCTGGCACGCGCTATTGCATCTGCCCGCCACGGAGTCCCCCGTGGACAGCAGCGGCTCCGCCATGATCGCCAGCGGCCTGCTGGCGGGCGTCCGCCTCGCTGCGCTGCCCGAAAATCCGTATGCGGAATGCGCCCAGCTCGCGGCACGCTCCTTGTTTGAGCTCTACGTCACCCCGGATGGCCGTGTGGTGAGCATCTGCCCTGGACCCGGGCCGCTTTCCGACGAATCTTTCTACCGGGTGCGCGTTTTTTCCGATGAGAATCCGCACGGGGCCTTCGCCATGGTTGGGCTCGCGGCGGAACTCCTGCGACACGGGGAAAAGGCCTCCCCATGAGCCCTTCCTTCGTCGTGTACGCGGAGCGGCCCAGCGGTCCTCTGCGCCTCTGGAGCGACCGTCCCGGCGCAGAGCCCGCCCCGACGCTGGTCCTATTCCACGGCGGCGGATGGAACTCCGGGACTCCCGATCATTTCCGGCGCCAGGCGGAATCCTTCCTCGAGCAGGGCTATGCCGTGCTTCGGCCCGAATACCGCTTGCGCGACCGCGACGGCGCCGGCCCCGTGGAGCAGCAGCAGGACGCGCACGACGCCCTGGTTTTTATCCGCGACCACGCGCGGGCCCTCGGGGTGGACCTGCATCGGCTCATCCTGGGCGGCGCATCGGCGGGCGGTCAGCTTGCGCTCATGACGCAACTCTGCGACGCAGCGCCGTTGCGGCCACGCGGGCTTCTGCTCTACAATCCCGTCGTGGACACCGGGCCAGGCGGCTGCGGAACCTGGCATTTCGCCTCCACCCACCCGCGCTTCTCCCCCATCGCCCAGCTCCGGGCAGGCTTGCCCCCCCTCTGCATCCTGCATGGAGAACTGGACAGCGTGGTGCCGCTCGAACGCCTTCAGGCCTTCATCGACAAAGCGCGCGCCCTGGGCAACAGCGTGGACCGGGTGTTGTATCCCGGCTACGGCCACGGATTCGAAGACTGCCTCTACGAACGCCCCCCCTTCGAAGAGGCCCTCGCCAGCTCCACCCGCGACGCCCTGGCGTTTGTGAAATCCCTCACTCCAGCGCCCACAGGGTTCCGTTGCGGGTGACGACGTAGAGCACGCCGTCCAGAATCCAGGGCGACCCGGTGACGGCCCCTTCCACGCGGGTGGTGGAGAGCCGCTTTCCATCGGTCCCCACCGCAAACACGCCGCCGTTTTCTCCGCCGCAGTAGAGCACATCCCCGGCGAGAGTCACGGAGCTGCCAATCGGCTCGCCCAGGTCCAGCTCCCACAGCCGTTTGCCCTCGCGGGTGTCGAAGGCGCGCAGGAAGCCGTCCATGCCGGCGGCATAGGCAATGTGTCCGCGCAGGGCCGCCGCGCCCTGGATTTCGTGGCCGCTGACACCGCCGCCGCCCATGCGTTTCTGCCCATCAACGCTGGGCACGTGTTTCACGGGGTTGTTCATGCGTTCGAGCCGTTCCGCGGCAATCTCGATGCGGTCCACGCCGCCGGCGGTGTACACGGGTTTGACCAGTGCGCCGTCGGCAATCCCGCCCACGCCGGAGGTTTTGCCATTCAGGGAGGAATCGCCGCGCCACAGGAAATGTCCACTGGCAAGGTCCAACGCGAAATAGCCGTCGTAGTCGGCGAAGGAAACCAACGTGGCACCACTGACGGCGGCGCTCAACGTGTCGCGCGGGGAAAACATGCCCCGCACGCGGCGGCGCGCCCACCAGACCGTCTCGCCGTCATCCGCGCGAAGGCCGACGACCTGTCCGGCGTTGTCCGATAAGAAAAGAAGTCCGTGGGCGAGCGTCACGGAATCGGGGCTGTTGTTCATCGCCTTCGTCCGCCAAATCTCGCGTCCGTCCGCGCGGTCGATCGCGTACACGTTTCCCTGGGCATCGTTGAAATACACCCGTTGTTCCGCGAGGGTGGGAACCTGCCGGAACGGACCGCGCGCGTGGGCCGTCTTGAAACGCCACGTCTCCGCGCCGGTGGCGGCATCGAATGCCCGCAACACGCCGTCGTCGGCGGCAAGATAAACGACGCCGTCGGCCACGATGGGGGAACTGTTGACCTGCGCCCCAAGCGGGACCTGCCATTTCAAGCCCTGGAAGGCGCGCAGCGGTCGCGTGGCATGGTCGCCGGTGCGTTGAAGGTTGTAGCGGTAGGTCCGCCCGGTCAGCGGATCCAGCGTCTTGCCCGTCAGGTCGAGCTGAACCGTGTTGTCCTCGGTCACGCCGCCCTCGGGATAGGCGCTGGAGCGGACGACGCGGAAACCGAGGTCGGGATAGGCCAGATCGGGGTTGATGCCGTGTCCGCCCGCCGGCCCCCAGATGTGGGCGGAGGCGGGCGTGTGATGCACCGACCCTCCACCCACCGGCATCCCGCCCGTGCCGTGATGCCGCAGAGAAGGCTGGCTCTCGGCGACGGGGTTGACCCGCATGAAGCGTCCGTAGGCCGGCAGGAGGTCGGTGGTCCATTCCATCACATTTCCCAGGGTGTCGTGGAGCCCCAACGCGTTGGCGGAGACGCTGCCGACGGGACGGGTGACCCCGCCGCTGTTTCCGAAATGCCACACCTGGGCGTCATCCAACGTCCCCAGGGAACGCGTCTGTTCGGAGACGCTGGGAAGTCGGTAGCCATTGGCGTTCCAGCGCATATAGGCCCCGCCGGCGGTTTTGCGGTCGGGGACCGTGCGTCCCCGCATCGCCTGTGTTCCGTCCTCGATCCACTCGTCGATCATGAGCGGGCGGTAGCGGTTGGCGTGGCGGTAGACGCGGGTCATGGCCTCGTCCTCGTAGTAGATGGGGGTCAGGCCCTCCAGTTCGGAGAGGGCGTTGCACCAGGCGATGGCGTCGCGCTGGCTGACGCGGGAAACGGGCTGGTCGGGTCCGCGCGCGCCCGTCATGGCCGCGACCCAGGCCATATTGCCAAGGTCGCCGGGGGAGTCGAAGCTGTAGCCAGAGGCCTCCGCCCAATGCCGCACTCTCCGCCACTGCGCGAAGGAGATTTCCGTGCTGGCCATGTGGAAGGTGGACATGAGGACATCGACCGGGTCGCCTCCCCCGCTGAGGAAGGTTCCCTCCGGAATCTCCACCATATCCACGGTGCCAGTGGGTGCGGGGGCTTCGCGCAGCGCGCGCACGCTGTCCACCGCCACCGTCCACACGCGCTCCGGCGGAAGCTCCGGAAGCTCGAGCGAGGGCCGCGCCCCGCCTGCGGCGCGGCGGACCACGCGGAAACCAACGTCGAAGGCGCCGCGGTCCCAGCCGATGCGCTCGCCGTGGGGCGAAGCCGAGACCGCGAGCGGGTCGGCGGGCGAGAGAAAGGAGCCGCCGAGGAGTGTCATGGCTTTTTCCGAGGAGGGGTCGAGGATGTCGAAGGTCCAGGCCATTTCCCAGACGTTGCCGCGTGTGGCGGGATCGACCGGACGGGTCTTGGCGGCGGGCGACAGGGGCGCGGGCGTCCAGGAATCGGCCCATTCGCGCGGCGTGGGCAGGCGGTAGCCGTCCGCGTCCCACTTCACATGCAGGGTGGGGAAATGAACGGGCTTGAGCCAAAGGCTGCTTTGGCGGACGAAGCGGAAGATGTTCCGGTGCTCCGCGTCCGTGTAATAGACCGGGGTTTTGCCCTCGCGCTCGGACAGGGCGTTGCACCACGCGGCGGCGTCGTGGAAGGTGATGCCGGTGACGGGCTCGTCGGGGCTGTGGGTTTCCGCGCCGTATTCCATCGACCCCATGCGTCCGCGCGCGTCGAACAGATATCCCGTGCGGTCGAGGCGGGCGTAGTTGTTGTTCTCAGCCCAGGTCTGCACGGGATTCCATGTGGCGTAAGGAATCTCTGTATTGGAAATCCAGAAGTCGCCGCGCCGGGACATGGCCAGATGCTCGGAGGGGCGCTCGGGGCGCGTCACCACCGCGTCGAGTTCAAAGGCGTAGAACTTGAAGGCCCCCTGGTCCGGGGTCCAGTCGTTCTTGAACAGGTAGAACCCGGCGGCGGTGACGTTGCGGAAATCGCGGGGCTCGAAGCGGGCGGCGTTTTCGTCGAAAACGATGTCGTGCGGGGCCCGCGGGTTGTAGGCTGCCCAGCGGGTTTCGGAGGGCTTGAGAATATAGAGATCAGTGCCGGAGAATGTTTTTTCGGACAGAAAAAACTGTTCCCCTTCCCGCAGGAGCATGCGGACGCCGCTGTAGCCGTTCCAGTAGCGGGCCTCGCGCATGTGGATGACGGAGTCGGGGGCTATCGACACCGTTTCGTCCGCGCCCGCGCCGTTGAGGAAGTCCTTTTTCTGCCAGAGCCAGACGGCGGCGGCGGTCCAGGGAGACTCGCGGCGGAAGGCGAAAATGTGCAGCGCCCAGTTGTCGCGCGGGAAATGACCGTCGAGGCAGTGGTCGGGATTGATGAAGCGTTCGGTGATGCCGCCGCCTGTGCGATTGCGGAACAGGAAGGTCGCGCCACCGTAAAAACGTGCGCCCGTGTGGGTCTCGTCGTAGGAACTGTCCGTGGTGGAGAAGGGAATCTCGAGGGAAAATGGAAAGGACTCCACGCGGTCGGGCGTGGCCGGATTGCCGTCGAGGTCGGTCTCCTCCAACACCAGCGCCGAAGCGCCACGGGGACTGTCCGCCGTGCCGCGGAAGTGGGGACTCGCGACCCAGGTGCCGAAGTCCTGGCCGAAATCGACGACGCGGGCGCGGACGGAAACGCTCCCGGGCGTCTGGGGGCGGGCGGCGGTCGCGGCGAGGATCAGAAAGGCAAACAGGACGGTGCGGACAGGGTGTGCGGGATTCATGGGGTTCTCCTGCGCCTGTTGTGTCAGGGAAATGCCCCCAGGGCAACGGGCTGATGCATGAACCTATTCATGT
>CAZCFM010000100.1:0-14009 GCA_964497855.1 uncultured Verrucomicrobiota bacterium
GTTACCGCCTTTCGCAGCACAAGCACGATGCCTGGGGCTTTGGTTTTGGCTTTGGCTTTGGTTTTGGTTTTGGTTTCGGCGTAAGGCTCTGTGCTTTTGCTGTTGAAGGCGGTAACAAGTTCCCGCACTCCAAAGACGCTTCGCGTCGCTTGTGGATGGATCTTCCGCAGGGGACCCGAAAACAAAAAACCCTGCCGAAGCAGGGTTTTTCGCGAGAGATCAAACACCAAACACTCAGATGCGATAACGGCGGCGGCGCAGTCCAAAGACCACCACAGCCAATCCACCCGCAATCGTCGCCAATGTGCCCGGCTCGGGGATGGCGAGAAGCGTGCTGGTAGAAGGAATGGAGAACGATGCAATTCCTGTTCCGCCATCGTTTATGATAAAAGTTGAGGAATTGCCGTAGTGGGTAGATGTTCCCGAATTAAACGGAGTTGGTGCAAGTCCAAGTGAGAAATTTGGTGATGCAGCATTCCAAAACCGAACAAAAACAGTATCGCCAGTGTTGAGCGCGGCATAATTAGATGTGACGTCAATGCGCCCACTTCCAGAATCAAAAAAGATTCCATCTCCCATAAATCGACTATCAATAACTTGATTACCAGAGGTTACAGCTTGAGCATTAGTCAAATCAATGGCAAGAGGTGTGCCTTTAATTAATTGAACAAAATAGGCTGTAGCGGAATTGTATGGGGCAAAAAAGTTTGTACCAAACAATGGAGTCGAACCATTACTGTTATAAATGGTCCCAGCAGTATTGGACCATGTTAACTGGATGGCTGAATACGCATTGAATCCAAAGGCAATTGAAAGAAAGATTGCATGTAATTTTTTCATATGAATACAACATTTAAATTTGTTTAATGGCAGACGATCAAGGCCACAAATAGGGTTTCGGGGGCTCCCACGAAGCATTTGTTAAACCCTTCTTATGGAACCAAAATCCTTGACCAGGCTCTATGGAAGCATTTGAAAGAGTTAAAGTATTGGCAAGGAACCATTTTCCATCAAAAGAAGGGTTGCCAGTGCCTTGAACTTTCCAGTAAGTTGTATACGTCTGCGAGTCTACATCCCAAAGGATGATATTATCTGATGCACTGGTGGATGTACCACCATTTGCAGCAGCCGCAATTCCGTTAGCGGGATCATTGAGTGTCATAGTTACAGGATAAGGGAAACCGATTTGAGAAAGGCCTGAAACAAGATCAACTACAATTGGAGCAGAGGGTACTTCGCCGGAAAGCGTTATTTCCTGAGGAGTCATTCTGCGACTCAAAACCCAAAATCCTTTTCCCGGCTCCAATGTGATATTTGCAGGTGTTAGTGTATTTGCAATGAACCATTTTCCATCAAATGCTGGGTTTCCAGTGCCACTAACTTTCCAAAATGTCTTGTAGGACAAAGTGGAGGGGTCCCAAGCTATGATGTTATCGGAAGCAGATGTAGATGTACCGCCAGTAAGTTGATTCCCGATAACCGCATCTACAGTAGGGGTACCCGATTGTTCGAAATTTATCCCTACAAAGGTAAGTCCGTTTGCTTTGACTGTCCTTTTCACCATCCCGACGGCGTTGACGGAGGTCACGGTTTGGGCTGGGGCGCATAGGGACACGCCTATCGCGGCGGTCAGAAGGAAGAGCAGGGTCTTTTTCATGGGATGAACTCCAGGGGATGCATCGGTTGAGGAAAGGGTCTTAGGGTTGACATAACACGAATCTAAGAAAATGTTTAGGGATTTTTCAATCTTTCGTGTGACTTGACCCAACACTCTGTAGTATGATACGAGTTCAGCCGCCCTGTAAAGCTTTAAAACGCTCTTTGAGCGCTTTTTTTTCATCCCACCTCCCTTCCCCTCCTCCCCCATGCCCCCTCTCCTTCCTCTGCTGTTCTGCGCGTATCTCCTTGGTTCTGTTCCTTTTGGACTGCTGATCAGTCGGGCGCGCGGCGTGGACATCCGCAAAGTGGGCAGTGGGAACATCGGCGCCACGAACGTGTTCCGCATGGTGGGAAAACCCTGGGGTTTGTTGTGTTTTCTGCTGGATTTCCTGAAAGGCCTCTCCGCCGCCCTGCTGCTGCCGCGCCTGCTGGGGGTTGAGCTCGATGTCCATGTCAACGCGCCGTTGTTGGCGGGGGCGCTGGCGATTGTCGGCCACAACTGGCCGGTCTGGCTGGGCTTCAAGGGCGGCAAGGGCATCGCGACAAGCGCGGGCGTGCTCGCGGCGGTCGCCCCCTATGCCCTGCTCTGCGGTCTCGGGGTGTGGGTGCTGACCATGGCCCTGAGCCGCTATGTGTCCCTGAGTTCGATTCTGGCGGCGCTGGCGGTGGCGGTGGCCGGCTGGGGCTTTTACGGGGACAATCTGTGGGTGGCGGGGGTGCTGACCGCCCTCGGCGCCGTCGCCGTGATCCGTCACCGGAGCAATATCCAGAGACTGATGAAGGGGGAGGAACACAGGTTTGGGAAAAGAAGAGGAGTGACGAATGACGAGTGGGGGGGGAAGAAGTGACGAGTGACGAGTGACGAATGACGAGTGGCGGAGGCTTGGCGTAGTCGCGAAGCTCCAGCGACGGAAAAACCCGCACGTCCCGTCCCACTCGAAACTCGACACTCCGCTGTTCCACTCGTCACTCGACACTCGACACTCGACACTCGACACTCCTCTGTCCCACTCGTCACTCGACACTCGTCATTCGTCACTCTGCGGTTCCAGAAGAGAGAAACCGCTTATCAACGCTTAACAGTGGCTTCGGGGAAAGGATTCGGAAACCCCACTCGCCCCCCCCGAATCCTTTCCCTGAGGTTGCCCTTTGATACCCTGGCTTGCTGCCAGGGTGGGTTTGGCTGGGGATTGCGTGGGACGGCGGCCCCCGCCGTCATCATTTGTCCTGCGGCGGCCCCCGCCGCAGGGAGGGCCTGAGCCGGTGGCTCCGGGTGACGGTCGTTGTCAGAGTCCCGGATTTATCCGGAAGTCAGCGAGCACGCTTCAGCGTGCGGTTGCAGGGCTTGAGGCGCAGAATTCGGACCGTGAACGGTCCTTGCCGACTTCCGGATAAATCCGGGACTCGGGCGGCTTCGTGCGATGGCTGTTTTGCTGGAGGCGCCGCAGATCTCCCGCCATAGCTCGCAGAGCGAAGGCGGATCCCTGCGGCGGATTCGTTCCACTCGCAGAAGAAGACCGGGGCGGGACGCCCCGCGTCCAGCTGTCAGACTTTGCGGACGGCAATCACCGCCGTTTCGCCGTTGAGATCGAGCGTTTCGCCTTCGAGGGCCGGGTCTACGACGAGGTCGAGGGCGAGGACTTCCTCCATGACGGTTTTCCGATGTTCGGAAAGGGCCTCGCGGAGGGCTTCCGAGGCTCGGAAGGTCACGTGAATGCGGTCACTCACCTCGAAATCGTGCTGTTTGCGGAGGTTTTGCACGCGGCTGACAAATTCGCGGGCAAGGCCTTCGCGCAGGAGTTCGGGCGTGAGCGCGGTTTCGAGCGCGACAACAATTTCGCCTTCGCTGGCGACGGCGAGGCCTTCTTTGGGATTGCGGCTGATGAGCAGGTCGGCGGCACCCATGCGGAAGGGCGTGCCATCGAGGTCGAGGTCGAGCGTGCCGCCGTGCAGGACGCGGGCGATGTCGTCGCTGCCGAGTTTGGCGACCCGGGCGGCGCAGACTTTGATTTTGGGGCCGAGTTTGGCGCCGAGTTCCTTGAAGTTGGGCTTGGCGCTGTAGGTGGCGAGGGCGGTTTCGTCGTCGCCGAACCAGACGTCCTTGACGTTGAGCTCCTCCATGACGAGGTGTTTGAGTTCCTCGATGTTCTGCTGGAGGTTCATGTCGCGGGTGACGACGTGGATGCCTTTGAGGGGAATGCGGACTTTGAGGTCGAATTCGCTGCGCAGGCTGCGTCCGAGATTGACGACGGTCTGGACGACGGCCATCTGGGTGTCGAGCGCGGGGTCGCGGTGGGCACCGGCGAAGACGGGGAAGTCGCAGAGGTGGACAGAGGCGGGATCGGCGGGGGCGCGGAGGTTGCGGTAGATGGTCTCCGTCATGAAGGGTATAAAGGGCGCGCCGATTTTGGACAGGGTCATCAGCACGTCGTAGAGGGTGCTGTAGGCGTGGGATTTGTCGAGGTCGTTGCCGCTTTTCCAGAAACGGCGGCGGCTGCGGCGGATGTACCAGTTGCAGAGGTCGTCGATGAAGCGCACGAAGGGGCGGACGGCGGACTGGAGGTCGTAGGCGTCGAGGGCGGTGGTGACGTCGTGGGAGAGTTTTTCGAGGGAGCTGAGAATCCAGCGGTCGAGCAGGTTGGGGCTGGCGCTGGATTCGCGCTGGGCGGGGCCCCAGTCGTCGGTGTTGGCGTAGGTGACGAAGAAGCTGTAGGCGTTCCACATGGGGATGAGGAGGTCGCGGAGAATCTGCTTCACGCCTTCTTCGGCGAAGGCCAGGTTTTCGGCGCGGACCACGGGGGAGTTGATCATGTAGAGGCGGACGGCGTCGGCCCCGCAGCGGTGGATCACTTCCATCGGGTCGGGATAATTCTTGAGGCGCTTGGACATTTTCTGTCCGTTTTCGGCGAGTACGAGGCCGTTGACGACGACGTTGCGGAAGGCGGGTTTGTCGAAGAGGGCGGCTGCGAGCACGCTGAGGGTGTAGAACCAGCCGCGGGTCTGATCGAGGCCTTCGGCAATGAAGTCGGCGGGGAAACGGTCCTGGAAGTCGTCGGCGCGTTCGAAGGGAAAATGCTGCTGGGCGTAGGGCATGGCGCCGGACTCGAACCAGCAGTCGAGCACCTCCGGCGTGCGGCGGTAGGTTTTGCCGTTTTTGACGAAGGTGATTTTGTCGACGATGTGTTTGTGGAGGTCGGTGACTTTCTGGCCGGAGAGGGTTTCGAGTTCGGCGACGGAGCCGACGCAGATGGAGTCGGAGCCGTCTTCGGCGACCCAGACGGGGATGCAGGAGCCCCAGAAGCGGTTGCGGGAGATGTTCCAGTCCTTGGCGTCGGCGATCCAGTTGCCGAAGCGTTTGCTGCCGACGTATTCGGGCATCCAGTGGATCTGGTTGTTGAGCTCGCCCATGCGGCCGCGGAGGTCTTCGACGCGCACGTACCAGGCCTCGATGGCGCGGTAGATGAGGGGGGTGTCGGTGCGCTCGCAGAAGGGGTAGCTGTGCTGGAGGGTGGACTGGTGGACGAGTTTGCCGGCGTCCTTGAGGGCGCGGATGATGCCTTTGTCGGCGTCTTTGCAGAACTGTCCGGCGAAGTCGGGAACGAGGGAGGTGAAACGCGCCTCGGCGTCGAGGGGATCGACGAGTTCGATGCCGGCGGCGCGGCCGACGCGGTAGTCGTCCTCGCCGTAGGCGGGGGCGATGTGGACGATGCCGGTGCCGTCGGCGGTGGTGACGTAGGCGTCGGTCAGCATGACGAAGGATTTCGGCTGCGCGGCGAAATAGTCGAACAGCGGCTCGTAGGCGAGTCCGGCGAGGTCGCTGCCTTTGCAGCGGGCGGTGATCTCGTATTCCTCCGGTTGTTTGTAATACGCGGAGAGGCGGGCCTCGGCGAGGATGTAGAGGCTGCCCTCCTTGACGTCGCGGACGGCGACGTAGTCGATGTCGGGACCGGCGCAGAGGGCGAGGTTGGCGGGGAGGGTCCAGGGGGTGGTGGTCCAGGCGAGGAAATAGGCGTTGGGGCCGAAGCGGGAGTCGTCGCGGAGGCGGAAGCGGAGAGTGACGGCGGGGTCCTGGACGTCCTGGTAGTTGCGGTTGGCCTCGAAGTTGGAGAGCGGGGTGGTCAGTTTCCAACTGTAGGGCATGATGCGGTGGGCTTTGTAGATGCGGCCCTTGTTCCAGAGCTGTTGGAAGACCCACCAGATGGATTCCATGAAGTCGAGGTCCATGGTTTTGTAGTCGTTGTCGAAATCGACCCAGCGGCCCATGCGGGTGACGGTTTTGCGCCATTCGGAGACGTAGGTGAGGACCATGGATCGGCATTTTTCGTTGAAGACGTCGACGCCGGCCTCGACGATGGCGCCGGCGCCGGCGAGGCCGAGGGCGTCCTGCGCGAGGGCTTCGATGGGCAGGCCGTGGCAGTCCCAGCCGAAGCGGCGTTCGACGTAACAGCCGCGCATGGTCTGGTAGCGGGGGACGATGTCCTTGATGGTGCCGGCGAGCAGGTGGCCGTAGTGGGGCAGACCGGTGGCGAAGGGAGGGCCGTCGTAGAAGACGAATTCCCTGCCGCCCTTGCGCTGGTCGAGACTCTGCTGAAAAATGTGCTCCGCCTCCCAGAATGCGAGAACGTCTTCCTCACTGCGGGCGAAATCGATTTTGTTGGATACGGGTGTGAACATGGGGCAAAGCCCTTAACGACTCGGGAAGATAAATCAATTGAAGAGTGACGAATGACGAGTGACGAGTGACGAGTGGAAGAGGGACGAATGATGAGTGGAGAATGAGGACACGTCACTTGTCATTCCTCACACGTCACTCGTCATTTTCCTCACTCGTCATTCGTCATTCGTCATTCCTCACTCGTCACTCGTCACTCCCCAATCCGGGACTACGGGCAACTTTTTGCATCTTTGACTTGCCTAAGCGGCGTTTTTCGCATTGAAACGCACGCGGAAGCATAGCTCAGCCGGTAGAGCAGATGACTCTTAATCATCGGGTCGTGGGTTCGAGCCCCACTGCTTCCACCAATTTCCGGGGGCACGTGGTGGAATGGCAGACACGCTGGTCTTAGGAGCCAGTGCCGAAAGGTGTGTGGGTTCGAGTCCCACCGTGCCCACTATCTTTTCAACCCTTGTAAGTCACTGATTTACAAGGGTTTTTCATTGGAAAAGGAAAGGTTTCCGAAAACGTCTGTACAGTGTCAAACACGCCCAAAAACGCCATTTTAGGCTCGAAAATTGTCACGATTTGTCACGAGCCATTCCTGCCCTATTCCGCGCGTGCGCTCCCGGTGGCCTCCGTTCCCGGCGTCCGCTCGCCCTTTCCTCCCCAGCCCGCACCTTTCAGGGCCAGCAGCAGCAGGACACAAGAAACCCGCCCTCGGTTCCAAGCCGGGGCGGGTGGGTGGTGGTGGTTTCGGACTAGTCCAAAAGCGGTTTCTCACTATTGAGAAAGTCGCCTGGGGGCGTGCGGTTCCTCCCCGGTCGGGAGGATGGCGGGGGCCTCGCAACTGCACCGCGTCTAGGCCAGACCTTTTTTCTGTCAGGATTCCACTGTGCTTAGCTCGGCCTGTTTCGCTGCCAGCTCGGCCTCCAGCTCCGAAAGGGTCATGCCGTCAACCCGCTTCCACCATTCCGCCGTTGCGCCGATTTCAGCACCGAGGGCGATGGCGGGAAGCTCCTCCAGCAGCGCGGCGATGCGTAGGACGTAATCTGCGATGCCCTCCTCGTCGCCGATGTTCGCGGCCTGCACCTTGGCCAGCACCTCCAGCGCGTTTGAAAAGGTCTGCACCGCGTCGGGGTCGTTGCCCTCGGCCAAATACTCTGCCCTATCTGCAATGCCCTCAGCATAACGAAACGCGGCGATGCGTGCGCACTCGGGCAGGTTTGCGAAGATGAAACGATTGATGCGTTCGTCCGCATAGTCCAGATATCCGTGCGCGGCGGGAACGATGGCGGTCGCGTGCTTTATCAGACTACTGACAGCCTTCTGTGCGGCGTCGGTGACGGCCTGCACCGCGCGTCGGGCCTCGGATGCGGGTATCCGGTCGCCCGTGTCGATCTCTTCAGCCAGCGCGGCCTGTTGGCGTTGCAGGGCCTCCAGCGCGGTGATCTCGGACAGCCAGCGGATTGATGCCCGTATCTTTGACGCGGCCATTCCCTCCCCTTCCGCCGATGCGGAGGCGGCTTCTTCCGGGGTCAACCCGGTAACGTCGGCGAAGTCTTTCAGGTCGTCGGTGTCGGTGTCGGTGAAGTCTTTCATGGCAGGGCCTCCTTGGCTCTGGTTTCGGTTTCGGTTGGAAGATTCGCCAGACGCCTGTGCGCCTCGGCCTCGGCCAGCACAAGGGCGGCAACAGCCGGATGCGGGTCGCTGCTCTTTATCGGCTCCCAGACGTGCGCCGAAACGTTCGCCCGGAGTTGCGATGGCCAGCCAGCCAGCAGCAGACGCAACAGGTCAAGACGCGGGTATCCTGCCCGCTCACGAGCAAGGCGACGCCGGAGACGTTGCGCCCTCTCGACAGTTGCCTGTGTGCGCCCTTCGATGCGAAGGATTTGACGGCGTAGCAGTTCCGCTTTTAGCTCGGCCTCCGGTGTGGCTTGCTCCCGTCTTTGGCGTTCCTCGGCGATGGCGACGCGGCATTGTTGAATGTCCCACGGGCCTTGCTCTGGGATTGTGCCGCGTTGAATCATGCCGTCAACGGTGTGGCGATGCACCCCCAGCTCACGAGCAAGGGCGGATTTCGATGTGGCTTTTTCGGTCATAGGGCTGGATCTCCTGTGTTGTTGTCCAGTGGTGTTTTGACAATGAAGTTGTCGGGCTGTGTGTGACGGCGTGCTATAACCCCGTCGAGGTAGCAAGGGCCTGAAGGGACCCATACGGGGGGGGTGTCTCGATATAGGCCAGCTCACGAAACGGCCTCCTGTGGGTGTTCCTGTGAGTCTGTGAGGGTGTGCCGTCCTTCCGCGTCGCTGTGCAGGAATCCACGAGTTGCCAATCGTTCGCGGATGGTAGGGCAGTCGGCTTGATCGTACCCGATGCCGACAAGGTGACTGTCGATCTCTGCGATGGTGACGGGGCGGCCTGCCAGCGGCATGAGCACGCCGAATAGCGGTTGCGCACCTGGGGCTGTAGTCGGTGGCATGACGCAAGGGCATTCAGGACGCGGCATAAGCAACGCGGGATGCGGGGCGGCTGGGTGCATTGGCTTTGCGCCGTCGATAGCTTTCAGGGCGTCGCCCGCATGGTATAGAGCGATTCCGTTTACGACGGCGATGTCGAGGAGCTGTTGGAGTTCGTCGCGCGTAAGTTCCGCCTCGGTAGCCAGCGCACAAGCTCCGGCGACAAAGTTCGTTCCACGGTGCAACCTTACGATGGTCTCCCGGCTCCGATTCCCAGCGCGGAGTTCAGCGAGGGCGCAATTTACAGACAATCTCGCCCGCTCATAGAGTGTGATGACCTTTTCCGGCTGTTCACCTGGTAGCGCGGTGGTGACGAGGGTCAAGGGCAGATTCACGAGCGCACCCCCCCCGTAGCAGCGTAGCAGCTATTTTGAAGTTCGCGCGAAAAGGGGCGTAGGAGCGTAGCAGCTATTTCCAACTTCCGCGCGTTTGCCCACCTATATTTCAATACCCTAAAATTTTTAAATTGGGAATTGGTTCCTACGTTGCTACGGGTTCGGCTATCGGCTTTTGTGCCAAAGTCGGAAAAGGTTGCTACGTTGCTACGGGTGGGAGTGTTCATTTTTTTGAAGTTGGAAAAGGTTCCTACGCTCCTACGGGGCTTTGATGATCCACTCATAGCGGCGAATGACTTCACCTCTCTGGACCCGCTCCGGGTGGGAGTCAGCCAGACGGCCTAAAAACACTCCGCAGGCTTTTGACCATGAGGAAAGGAGCTGTTGCGCCTTGCGGCATGTCGGGGCCTTGTAGTCAGTCAGGGCGGATTCCAGATCGGCGGCGGTTCCTCTCCAATGGCTATCCCCGTCCCACGGTTTCAACGTGTCGATCAAGTCGAGGAGCTGTTCCTCGGAGTCCAGACTACGCAGCGAATCGGCTAGAACTGGATCTTGCCAGCCCGTCACTATTTGCCGGGTATCGCCATAACCGTCCTTCCAATCGCTGAAAGCCATGTCAGCCAGAAAGCCGGGTACGTCCTGCATTAGTTTTGCCATGAATGCCGCGCGTTCCTGTGCGGTCACTCCCGGCATAGGCAACGATCCTTTGACGCAACGCAGCAGCAGCAGCTTATCCCGCATTCCGTCGTCAATCGGCGGCAACACTTGAAGAGATTCCGCGTCGTCATTGCAGGCTATCATTGCCCTCCAATGCGGCGTGAGGGTACAAGCGTCGTATCCTTTAGCCTCGATCCTGTGGGAGTTGGTTACGGCTAATCCTTTGATGATCTGACCCGTTGCCCGGCGCGTCCGCATGTCGGTTGAACTGACAACATCGTCAACCGTCAACAGATGCGCACCGCACAAGTCAGCGTTGAACGCGGTCTCGCCACTGATAAACCGATACGCCTTGCCCGGTGCAGTCCCTCCAAGAACGTTTGCGGTCAAATCCACGAGGAGGGTTTTTCCGCAATTCCGTTGCCCGGCTAGTCCGACTACTGGCATAGGAGACCATTGGCGATTGTGCAGGGCTTTCCAAGCGTGATACAACCACGCCATAAAACGGAGGCGGTTATCATCGTCGGGAAACAATGCGTCGAATACGGCTTGCAGGGTATCGTACGGACCCGGCTTAGGCGTCGGTGTCACTGGAGAGCGCAACGAGAGAAAGCGGACCCCTCCTACCTTGTGTTCGCCCGCGTCAAATCCTGCAACGTTCCCGGCGTAGTCGAGGGCGTGATCCATTTGCAAATCTAGCATGATGTGATCCACCTCGGACAGGCTTTCCCCTTCTGGAGGTTTGACCTTGAACCCCTTCCGCATGAGATGTTTTTTCAGGTCGGATGATTTCGTAGGGAGAAAGGTTCCGTTTGGTCGCTGAATGAAGTACGTCCCTACGCCTTTCGTGGTGGCGATGTAGTAAACGCCCTTGACGGCCTCCACTGGATTGACGGCCTCCACCTGGGGCGGGGCGTCGTAGTCGGGAGGAACGTAACCGGGGTCAATCGCCCGGAGGTCCAGATCGTCGAGTAGGTCGCTCATATTCCGGCCTCCTGAATCGCATTGCACCATAGGGTCAGGGTGTTCCGCTCGGCCTGCTCCTGAATCTTCATCTGCTCCCATTCGCTGGGGTCTATGTGCTCCTGAATGGCGTCGGAAACAAGGGTCCGCAATTGGCGGGATGAAAAGGCGTCGATCTCAACGCACCCACCTTCCCAGCCCTTAGACCGCTTGTCTGAATCTTTGACGGGTCGGGTCGGCAAATCGTAGGATTCGATGTGCTCGGGCCTGACAGCCACGCGGCGAAAGTCCACATAGACGTTGAAGTCCTCGGCAAGTGTGGCCTGGGCGGATCGGTCAATCTGAATGCCGCTCGGGTCGTGATCGCCGAAGTACAGGACGCGGCAAATCTTTCCTTCCCGCTCCCGATGGCGAAACGTGTTCGCGCAATTGTAGAGACTGGACAGCGATGCAAACCCACGGCAAACGAAAACAGACACTCCAAGGGCATTCGCAGCACTTGCCAACACTCCAGAAACCGCGTCCTTTTCCGCCCATACTTCCAGATAGTAACGTTGCGTCAGCCAGTGGTTTTTCCGGTAGGTCTCGACAGAGTTTTGCAGCATCTCGTTTAGTCCGTTCCAATCCTGTTCGTGGAAGTGGAAACGGGTTCCATCCATGAAAGCGGAGAACGGTATCAATCCGGCTTTGCGCCATACTCCAAGGCGGCGGCAAAGGGCCTGATATTCCTTTTCGCTTTTCTGGATAACCTTGCGGGTCACGAGCGCGTAAAACATGTGGCGCACCGTCATAGGCGTCTCTTCTGTAGGATCGGCTAGTACGTCCCGCACCGCCTCCAGCATTGCGCCCATTTCCGTCTGTGTGCTCCGCTTGCGCTTTAGTGGACTAGTCTCGTAAGAGATATTCACGGTAGCACCTCCGCAAAAAGGGATGCCAGCGCAACGGCAACCAGCAGCACGCAGTTGACCCGCACAAGCCGCTTGACGGTGGCGAGATTTGCGGCTATACGTTTCTCCATACCTTTCGCCGGGTTCGCCGTCCTTCCGGGGCGGCGTTTTCTTTTGTTGGGGCCGCTCATATCGTGCCCTCCTCGAAGCGGGTGGCAATCGAGCGAATGGCGGCGTCAACGTCCGATGTTTTGCAGATGATGGATTTCGCGGAAAGGCGACGGATGCGCAAATCCCCTTTGGCAATCCATCTTTGTATAGTGCGCCGTGATTGACGGGCATAGTCCGCAATCTCTGCCAGACTTCCAAGCCAGACGGGGGCGGTCGGTGTGAGGGCGTTCATTCTGATACCTCCTTTCCCAGCACCCACGAATCAAAAGAATCCGCGTCAATCGCAAGCCGTCCCCCTGGACAGCGGCGAAGGGGTAAACCTTTATCTTGCCAGCGGTAAATGGTCCCGCGTTGCACTCCTGCCCGTCTCGCCATTGCGGCGACACCTACAAGAATCTGTTTTTTTGTGTTGCTTTTTGTCGCAACACTCCTACTGGGTAGGTCGGTAGTCATGAATGTTTCATCCTTTAGCTTGGTTGTAAAATGAGACTGCCAGCTCCCGGAATCTCACCTCCGGGGGCCTTTTTTTTAGGCCAGAGCATCGGTCTCTGGAGTCGAGGTACACAATCCACCGTCTCGAATGCAAGTGTATTTTCGATTTATTTTGAAGCATACAGGTTTATAGTGTTACATTCCTTTGATTCTGTGCAGGTTGCGCAAATCGCTTTTTTTTCACAAGGGCATGAAAAACCGCCCATTTTCAGGGCGGCGGTGTATAACCGTAGATCATTTTGATCCTCGGTTGTTTTTCAGGTCAACCAGCGGCCTCCAACTGGATGACGTTCCCGCCCTCCGCCTGTCGGGGCAGGATGCGGAAAAACGCCTCCGCTTCCGCTTTCGTGACCGTGCGCCCCTCGTAGTGATCTTGCAGCATGTCGATTCCTCCCCGGTGGCCTAACACGTCCGCCGTGTTGCGTAGTCCATTCAGACGCGCGTGATAGGTGGCGAAGGAATGCCTTGCGCCATTGTGGGGCCAGCGCACCCCCAGCCCTTTGCACGCGGCTTGACGGTGTACCCGGACAGCCTTTTCCCGGTAACTGATTCGCCCCTCCGCTTGACGGTAGCGCAACAGCCATTCCAACAGGGCGGGGCATATGGTGACGCTCCGGGCCTTGCGGGTTTTGGCGAGTTCAGCCCGGACAATGATTTTCCCCTCCGCAAAGTCGATATCCTGCCAGTTCAGCCCCTCCGCACCTTTCCCCACTATTTCATCCGTGCGAAGCCCGGCGAAGAGTCCCAGCGCAACAGCCAATGCCGCGCGGGGGTCCTTGGCCTCCATTGCGTGCAGCACCCCACGCGCGGTTTTCGCCGTAACGATTGCGGCGGGTTTGATCTCGCCCTTGCGCACCTGGGGAAATAATGCGGCGGCGTTCGTGTACCCGGCAACGGTAGCGGCGGCGAAGTTGAAAAGGCTCTGCACCTGGATCTCGTAGTTGCGGCGGTTCCGTCCCTGCACCCCCAGCCCGTCAAGCCAGACGGCAACGGTTTCCGCCGTGATCTGATTCAACGAGCAATCCCCATACGCTTCAAGGAACGTCCGCAATCGCTTTGCCTTGTCGCCTATGGTGGCAGGACGCGCGGCGGCTCCTCCTCCTTTCGGGTGGGTCAAGTCTCGGATGCACGCGGCATAGACTTCCGCAACGGTTGGCAGGGTGTCATTCCGCATTCCGGCAACGTGCGCCCTTGCCAGTTCCAAGAGACTGACAGACAGCCCGGCCTGTGTCAGGACATGGAGGGCGTCGATGGCGTCCTCCGCCTGCTTTGGCGTCAACCGTTCAAAGATAACCGCCCCCAGACGGTCCCGCTCCGAATACTGGGTGTCGATATGGGCTTGCGCCGCTTCCAGCGTCTCGAAGTTTTTCCGGGTCCGGGTCCCGTTCCGCATTGCGTCAACCTGATAGGCAGAGGGTGTGCGGCGGATAATTATGCCGCGATGCTTCCACTTGGTTTTTTCGGCGTCTCTTTTGGCTTTGGCGGTGGCTTTTTGCATTGTCTTTCCTAGGTGTCGGGTTATGTCATTACGTGGCGTAAATAGTCGCTGATTTGTCCCGATTTGTCACTCACTATTTTTCGCCATGCGTTTTTGTTGGGGTTTTCCGCTCGGTCGTATGGGTTCGAGTCCCACCGTGCCCACCACTTTTTCCTGCGGCGGATTTCCCCGACA
>CAZCFM010000101.1:0-13553 GCA_964497855.1 uncultured Verrucomicrobiota bacterium
CAACAGGTCTGCGCGTCAAAGTTCCCTCGGGGTTTTGACATCACCAGCTTCCCGTCTCTGAGGCGCACTGCACCAAAATAACTAATGCTCTTTCGAGTCGGGGCATGTGGCAGTTTCGGGTCTTTGCAATCCGCCGGGAACCACATTCTGCAACGCGATCCGTGTTGTTGAAAATGAACCTCGTCCAATGCCCAAAGATCAATATCCTGTCTTTTTGCCAGTTTTTTGAGTTTTTTTATGCGCCTTCTGAAGATCGGGGTCCGCGCTTGCGACCACAGGCCGTGGCTTACGCAAGCGAAACCCAAGTTGGCGAAACAGCCTCTGGCATTGCCTGACTTTCAACGTGATGCCAAAGGTCTTTTTAAGATACGCCGATAGCGTTGGCCCGTCCCATAGGCCTGTAGAGAGTCCGACGTCCTCGGGTCTTCCCCGCAATACCTCTTCCACTTTATCGAGTTGAGTTGAGGTGAGGCGAGCGGGACGTCCCGGGCGTTCTCCCTCTTGTAGTCCACCAAGACCCTCTGCCTCAAAATGCTGAACCCAATTCACCACCGTACGCGGCGCGTCGCCAAGCAGAGCGGCGACCTGCGGGCAGCTCATCCCCTGGGCGACCAGCAGCACGCCGTGTAATCGGTGATCATACCTGGACGTGTCATTCCGACGAATCTCGTCTTGAATCGCCATGATCATATTCTCGGAGTCGGTGATGCGAAGTGCTTTCATGCTTCGCACCATAACACACGATCCTATTATACGCAATTAATTATGACGCTATGTTTAAATGCAAAAATGGTGATTGCCAGAAGAATCCTTCTTTTCCATACTGGTCCCATGGCTGCAACTGCAAAGGCCGTCATCCAGAACGAAGCTGGAATACACTGCCGCCCCTCCGCACACATCATCAAAAACGTCGCCAATTATTCCGGCGATATGCGCGTCGTTCATCCCGGTGAGGGAGAAAGCGACCTGCGCTCCATGTTGTCCCTCATGATGCTCGGCCTCACCTGCGGTTCCGAAGTGAACATCGAAGTGAAAGGTCCCGACGAAAAGGGCCAGGCCGCCCGTCTCGTCGAACTCTTCGAAACCCACTACGACTTTCCGCAGAAAGACTGATTTACAGCACCCGGTTCGCCACCATCTCGCCCACTTCCACGGTCGAAAAGCGCGACAACATCGCGCCTTCTCCAATCACCTCCGTGGCCGTCGTCATCATCATCGCCTCCTCCACCCGCGCCGCCGCCGCGGCTTGGCCGATGTGCCGCAACAGCATCGCCGCCGCCCCAATCGCCGCCATCGGATTAGCCTGATTGGCCGACACCTCGTAAAAATCCGGACTCGCCCGCATCGGACCAAACATGCCCGTCTTTCCGGGATGAATGCTGCCCACCGGCGCATACGCGATGCCGCCCTGACTCACCGCGCCAACGTCGGCCAAAATATCGCCAAACAAATTTCCCGTCACGATCACATCAAACGTTTCGGGATCGCGCACGAGCTGCATGCAAATGTCGTCGATCCCGTAATATTGCCGCCGAATCTTCGGGTACTCCGCCCGCCCCATCTCCTCGAACACGCGGTGCCAGAGTTCGTACACATGGCGCAACAGACTGCTCTTCCCGCTGAGGGTGAGCTGCCCGCGACGTCCGGGCTGCCCGGCGAGTTCAAAGGCGAAACGCAGACAGCGCTCCACCTGCCGCCGGCTGTAAATCATGCTCTCCTGCGCAATTTCATCGGGCGTGTTTTTCAGAATGCTGCCCCCGAGTTTGCCATTCATGCCCCCGGAGGTTTCGCGCACAATGACATAATCAATTTCCCTGGGGCCTTTGCTGCGCAGATAACTTTTGACACCCGGCATGAGGCGAACCGGGCGCAGGGAAATGTAGAGATCGAGGTGCTCGGTGATGCGCAACAGAATTTCGCGGTTCAGGAGACCGACAGGTGCGCGGACATGCCCCACACCGCCAAAGAGGATCGCGGGAAAGGACTCCAGCCGCGCAAGGACCTCGTTGGGAAGCAGCTCGCCCGTCGCCATGTACTGCGCCCCGGAACAGGGAAACTCAGAGATGTCAAAACCAAATCCAAAGGCCTCACCCGCAGCGTCCAGCACCCGTATCGCGCTGCGAATCACTTCGGGGCCATGGCCATCGCCGGGAAAAACCGCAAGGGGAATCTGTGTTTCCATGTTCGCCTTTTACCATGAGGCGCAACAAAACCGCAATCCTCAATCGCGGTGGCCCCTGGATCCGCAGCCAAGACCCATCCAGACGTCACACGCAGAAAAATTCCTTTTTGTTTGGAAAACGGCAAAAGTTCCAGCTTCAAGGGGGCGTATGAACGACTCCCCTCTCGTTTTGGATCTTGAATCTCCTTCGGGTGCCTGTTTTCCGCTTGCGGCATCGTACCATCAGATTTTGCCCCATGCCCGCAGCAGTGTGCGGGAGCCGGAACCCGTGCTCGACCCCTTCACGGAACGGCATTTGCATTGCGTGTGGTACGACGACCGTCTCCGTCCGGAGGGTTTGGTGACAGCCCGCGGCGAAGCCCTGCGCATCCTCCACTGCGGACGCTGGAATCAGGAAAGTGGCCCGGATTTTATGGGCGGAGAATGGGAGGTCGGCGGACGCCGCGTCTGCGGTGACATTGAAATCCATATCCGTCCCATGGACTGGAAGCTTCACGGCCATGCCGAAGACCCCCGCTACGGGAATGTGCGCCTGCACGTGACCTACGAACCTGGGCGCTTGCCCTCGGAACTCCTTCCCGCTGCTTGTGAGGAAGTTTCCATGAAAGCGGCGCTGGACGCACGTTCGCACTTTTTTTTCGACAGCATCGACACTTCCGCCTACCCCTGGGAGGTCGAGGGAGGCCAAAATGAACTGCGGAATCTCTGCGCATCCATGGACGAACCGGATCGAGGACGCCTGCTCGACGCCGCCGGCCAGGAACGCCTCCGCCGCAAAACCCTGCGCATGGCCCGCGCCATGCAGGCCGTGGGCCCCTCCCAGGCCCTCTACCAGTCCATGCTTCGCGGCCTGGGCTACAAACAGAACGCCGATATCGCCGAAGAAAGCGCACGTCGCCTGCCCCTGCACGAACTTCGCCATCTGGCACAAGGCGACCCGGAAACCGCTCACGCCCTTCTGCTGGGCGTAGCCGGACTCCTTCCCGCAGACAACGACAGCCCCGGTATCTGGCCCTGGATGAATCCCCGTGCCCTCTGGGGGGACTGGTTCCGGCATCGCGACACCTTTGCAGGCGCTTTGTTGCAACCCGAAAACTGGCGGCTGGATCATTGTCGCCCCGACAACCACCCACGACGGCGAATTCGCGCCGCCGCCGCCTGGTTTGTCGAAGGCCCCGCCATTGAAGAAGACCTGTTGCCCCATCCCGGCGAAAGTGCCAAGGGCTGGGTCAAACGGGCCCTGCGCCGCCTGGAGGTCCGCGAACCGGGCGATGCCCCCGGCGAAGGTCGCCGACTGGTGGGTCCGGAGCGGGCCGCCGCCATCGTGGTGAATGCCCTGCTCCCCTGGCGGGCCTGTCTCGACCCCGGCAGTGTCAGCGAGCGCCTGTTAAAGGAACTCCCCGCCGAAGCCCTCAACGCGCCCTCCCGCAGCGCCGCCCACGTCCTCTTCGGACCCGACCACCACCCCCGCCTCTACCGCAACACCCTCCGCCGCCAGGGCCTGTTGCAATTTCACGACGATTTCGGCTGCTAACAATGTGACACAGACATTTGTGAAATGTCCCCATCCTTTGGGGGACAGGATGGTTCCCAAGTGTCTTGAATTCGCAGAAAATATGACTATCAAAAGCCATGCCCACTCCAAAATGCCCCCTGTGCAAAGGCCCCAAGGCCCGACGTCGCTGCCACCGCTCGGAGGACCAGGACATCTGTTCGAAATGTTGTGCCTCCCTGCGAGGACCCGAATGTGGCGATTGCCCGCACTACGGGGAAAACATCGCCTATGAACAGCGGCGGAAACACGAGGATTCCGACAATCCCCCGGTTCTGTTCGAGTTGAACGACGAAGTGAATGACCAGGTCAATGCGCTGCTCGAAGAGGCTCAACGCAGCCGCAAGCGGGTGGGCTTCCTGCTGGAACTGGAGGCACTTCGAAGAAAACACCCTTTGGTGCCGGGCGTCCACTTCGGCATCGGTTTGATTCATGCCATGGACGATCATCAGGAAGAGGCCCTTCGACACTTCGACGAGGCGCTCCGCCTGAATCCCTACTTGACCGAGGCGCTGTACAACAAAGGGTGTTGCCAGGCACAACTTGCCGATGTGGCTGGCGCGGTCCGGTCCTTCCGCAGAGTGCTGGAACTCGGCACACCCGGCGAATCCGAGGTGGATCTCGCGAAGGCGGAATTGCGCCGCATCGTGCATATTGTCCAAAAAACAGAAGGGACAGACATCGAGACGTACTTGCGGGGGCAGGACGCTTTTGCGTCGGCATACGCGCTGATGCAGGAAAAACGCTGGGCGGCGGCGGAGGCTGGATTTCGGGAGAGCTTGCGCTACGGCCCCAAAGCCGTCGCGTGCCATGGAAATCTCGGCATTTGCGTCTCCATGCAGGGCCGCCAGGCAGAGGCCCTCGACTGGTACGACAAAGCGCTGGCCATCGATCCCGGCTATGAATTGGCCCGCAACAACCGACAATCCGCGCTGCACACCCCCGAAGGGCAAATCCCCAAGGTCTCAACATTCCTGGATGTAAAATATTCGCTTGAAAAAGTGCGGCTGGAAAAAGGCCCACACTCCTGATCCGGGCCGATTATCCGGAATTCGGATCGCCTTTTCAGGCTGTCAAACGGTGGTCTGTCCCCCACCTTCATCATCCTGTCCCTATCTTCATCATCCTGTCACGGCCTTATCATCCTGTCGCCTGTCTTCATCATCTTGTCCCAGGTCCCCAGCGCATCTGTGTTCATCTGTGTGAATCAGTGGTTCTGTTCTCCCACTCTCCCACTCCCAAGCCCATTCGTGCCCATCCGTGCTTCACCCCGGAGTCCCCGGCTTGTCTCTTTTTCATCGATTCCCCATTTACAAAAATCGCTTTCCACTGTAGCTTTATTAGAACGTTTGAATTTTCTGGAGACGCCCTATGCAATCCTGCCGTAATCTTTGCTTTTTCCTCTACCTCCTCTGTGGGGCAGGTTTTGCACGCGCTGAAGTCATCCTTCAATATTTCCAAATGCCTTGGCGCTCGTTGACCCAAAAGATGCCGGAACTGGCAGAAGCCGGATACACCGCGCTCTGGCTGCCGCCACCCACCAAAGCCAGCGGCGGTCTCTCCGTCGGCTACGACCTCTGGGACCCCTTTGACCTCGGCAGCAAAGACCAGCGCAATACCGTCCGCACCTTCTACGGCACCCAGGAGGAACTGCTCGAAATGGTCCGCACCGCCCACCGCTTCGGCATCCGCGTCTATTTCGACACTATCATGAACCACCGCGCCTTCGACGTGCCCGGCTACAACGAAAGCACCCCCATCGGCGTGTATCCGGGCATGCGTCCGGAGGATTTTCACCTGCGCGTCACCGAGGACGGCTTCTACCGTAAATGGGACAACACCCGCGACTGGAACGACGAATGGCAGGTCATGCACCTCGGTCTTTCCGACCTGCTCGACATCGCCCACGAGGTCGGAGCCGGCGGATGGAACCACAACTTCGGCCCCACCGAGGGCTCCCACCACCCCGGCATCTCCTTCGTCCGCCACCCCAACAACCCCGAGTACTACGCCTACGATCCGCTGGGCAACTACCTCGGCTTCGGCAACGTCACCCAGCAGATGATCGACGAAAACCCCGGTGCCTACACCGAAGACGTCAACGCGTACCTCATCCGCGCCGTCCGCTGGCTCATGCACACGACCCGCGCCGACGGCCTGCGCCTCGACGCGGTCAAACACGTGCCCTCTTACTTTTTCGGCGCACAAGGCGCGGGCAAGGACTCCAGCAACGCGGGCTACACCGGCGCCATCCAGCAGCAGTTCAACCTGACCCGCGGCTTCTCCGACTGGGACAACCACCGCAACACCCTCTTCAACATCAACTTCCCCCGCGACGACGCGATGATCTTCGGCGAACACCTCGGCCAGCCCCCCGCCTTCCAGCCCTACATCGACGCCGGCATGCGTCTCAAGGACGCCCCCCTGCGCGACAAACTCAACGGAATCCTGGGCTCGCCCTGGGGCAATTTGAGCGGCATGGACCAGCCCGGTTTCAGCGGAAACCCCGCCTTCAACCAGAACACCGGCGTCACCTTCCCCCACAGCCACGACAGCGACTACTCCAGCGCCCGCGAACTGCAATACGCCTACACCATGACCCGCGAAGGCCTGCCCATCGTCTACACCGACGGCTACTTCAAAGCCGGCACCCTCCAGGACAGCGGCGGGGCCTTCCCCCGCCACGCCAACACCGCCTTCCTCGGCCAGTTCGCCGACGGACGCCTCCCGAACCTGGCCTATATCCGCGAACACTTCGCCCGCGGCTCGCAGTCCGGACGCTGGGCCGACAGCGATGTCGTCGCCTTCACCCGCGAGGACCGCCGCGGTGAGGGCTGGAGCGTCAACAACGGCCTTACCACCGCCGACGCCACCGTTCTGCTCTTCATGATGAACGACAACTACGCCGCCGGCCTGGGACGCGCCATGTCAACCGGATTTGCCAGCACCCCCGGCGGTCCCGACTCCTATCTCTACAACTACTCCACCTACGGCGGCGGCTTCTACGTCTGGGCCTCCCAGATCGCCTCCGGCAGCGTCGTCATCCCCCCCGGCGGCTACTTCGCCTTCTCCTGGCGCAGTCCGGAGGCCTCCAACCTCTGGAAAAACGCCGGCGGCGACGCCATCTCCATCCTCCAGGACGGAGCCGAGCCCGAGCGTGTGCGCGTGACCCGCCGCGACGGCCCCAACGGCGACAAAGGCTTCAACCCCTACGGACTCCCCAACCGCGGCTACCCCGACGGCGAAACGCCCGAGGACTTCCGCTACCAGCTCTCCGTGCCCCGCATCACCGTCGGCACCAACCTCACCTTCAGCGCCCGCGTCGATGGCTCCGCCGTCAACGTGCTGATGAAACTTAACGGCGGCGTCGATCTCAACGACCATCTCGACATCGGCAACACAACGGATGTGGGCCGCCGCGACCGCGCCCCCGCCCTGAGCCACGACAACTTTCTCGGCTGGGAAGATACCCAGTTCGTGCAGCGCATCGGCCCTGAGAAATTTGCTGCCCAGAACAGCGTCCGCAACCAGATCGGCTCCGCCGGCGCCGAAACTTACGAATACACGATCCTTGGGGCCTCCGCCCGCTACGACTCCACGGCCACGAACGACTTCAGCGGTGCCCATACCGCCGCCTTCGTCTATCACGACCCGGCGGCGGTCACCGACGATCCCGCGAACCTCCCCCAGCGCAGTCCGGTACTCGCGAATCAGCCCGTGACCCTGAACGTCAAGATCGGCAACCAGTTCGATGTCAATCGCGTGTTCATCTATTATACCACCGACGGCGAAACGTATCCCGAGGGCGCGGGCGGCGAAGGTCTGGGCGCGACGAAGGTCGTGGCCATGGACTGGCGGGTCAACGTGGACAACGGCGGAACGATCAACGAGTGGTGGCAGGGCGATATCCCGGCCCAGCCCGAGGGCACGGTGCTGCGCTACAAGATCGGAGCCACGCGCCGACAGGACGGCAGCGGCAACGCCCCCTGGGAAGTGCTCTTCCCCTCCGGACCCGCGGAAGTCGCCCGCAAGACCAACATGATGGGCGTCTGGCGCATCGCGGGCTTCAACGCCGCCACCATCGAACACTTCCCCCACAACGACTGGGCCAGCTCCACCCTTGAAACCGGCCTCTCCGAGGGCATGAACTTCATCCAGGCCCGCGCTTTCCTTCAACGCGACTTCCGCGCCCCCATCTACAACACCTTTAAGCAGTCCTTCTACCTCGACCTCCAGCGCCCCACCGGCGAAATCAAATTTCCCGCCGAAAACGACACCCTTCCCTCGCAGGAGTACGGCACCGTCGTGCGCACGGATTCCACCGTCACCGAAGTCTGGTTCAACATCGAGGACATCGATACGGACAACGACGACAGCGCCACCGGCATCGCCAACGGCAACAACGCCTGGGTCCGCGCCGACGAAGTGGGCGCCAGCCTGCAAATCCAAAGCGCTTTCCCCCGCGAATGGCGTTTCACCTACCGCAACATCCCTTCCACTGGCACGGCCACGATCCGCGTCCGCCTCGTCGAACTCAGCTCCTCCTCCGACTTCGGTCTGACCGACACAGCCGGGCATTTCACCACCCTCGAGCGCGGTGTCAACACCAGCGCGCCGGTCCAGCGCCTCTTCGTCGCCTGGCCGCAGCAGGACGGAGACACCGTCGGCGTAGGCTATCAGATGAAGGCCTATTTCAGCAAGTCCCTCGCCGACGGCACGACGATGGAGCAGCTCATCGACCGCTTCACCATTCGCATCAACAACACCGCCCAGGGCAAGAGCGGCTACAACATCGCCTACAACGAAACCGCCGAGTACCACGCCCTCGTCTTCAACCTGCCGCAGCTCTTCAACGGAGACCCCGACTACCTGCACCAGATCGAAGTCACCCACGTCACCGGACTCGGCGTCACCCTCCGCGCCTTCCGCACGGTCAAGGCCTTCCCCGTCAACGAGGCCGCGCAACTGCTCGTCATGGACCCGGAACAGTTCGACTCCAACGGACGCCCCACCGTAATCGTCCTGCCCGACGTCGCCACGCCCGCCCCCGAAGACCGCCGCTACTCCATCCTCGTCTCCACCGACACCGACATCGACAACGTCTGGCTCGATTTCGTCGACCTGCTCGGCGGCTCCATCGTGCCCCAGGGCTTCGTCGAAGAAGGCACCCAGCGCATCTGGTCCTTCCAGTGGAACATCCTCGCCCCCGGCACCTACGTCTTCCACGCCTACGGCAGCCTCGACACCGCCCCCGCCGTTCCCGTCGCCGAAGACTTCCGCAGCATTCCCGTCGTCTTCCGCGAAATGACCGCCGCCGACAGCAGCGGCGACTCCGACAACGACGGCATTCCCGACACCCTCGAAATCGAGCAGACGCCCCTGCCCGCCACCAACAGCGAATCCTGGACCAATGGCGATGTGCATCTCTGGAGGATCACCGGACGCACCAATCCCCTCATGCCCGCCACCGACGGCGGCGGACTGCCCGACGGCCTCCAGGCCGGTCTGCAAAATCCCCTCGCCGGCAGCGCCACTGACCGAAGCACCGACACCAACGGCGACGGCTTCCCCAACTTCATCTCCGACCTCGACCCGCCCATCTTCAACACCCTCGACAACGCCGGACACCCCCGCTACAACTTCAACCGCTCCCGCACCGACCTCATCGGCGGCAGCATGACCGATCCCACCCGCGGCGACACCGACAACGACGGCCTCCGCGACGCCGAAGAAGACCTCAACCGCAACGGGCGCGTGGACATCGGCTTCCTCGACGGCTCTGGCAAAGTCACCGCCCTCCTCGTTCATCCCAACATTCCCACCTTCTACAACACGTCCCGCGTCGACCTCGAATCCCTGCCCGGCAACGCCGCCCTTCTCGAAACCGACCCCAACGGCGGCGACTCCGACAACGATGGCCTCCCCGACGGCCAGGAGGACCTCAACCGCAATGGACGCGTCGACATCTTCCTGCAGGACGAACTCGGCACCCTCACGCCCCTCGATTACACGAACCCCGCCAGCCCGCACTTCGTCTACAACCGCATGACGAATTCCAGCTCCGTCCTCGCCTGGGATACCCTCAATCCTCCCGCCTGGCATCAGTCCGGCACCACCTACGCACCCATCCGCTCCCGTGCCCTCGACTACGCCGCCCTCCGCGCCGCCTTCAAGGCCGACGGCAGTGGCAGCGCCCAGACCGGCGGCTGGCCCCGCCTGCTCATCACCGAAACCGATCCCCTCGAACGCGACACCATCGGCGATGGTCTCCCCGACGGCTGGAAGGTCCGCTACGGTCTCGATCCCCTCGACGACGGCTCCTTCAACTGGCGCAGCGGCCTCGCCGGCGATCCCCGCAACGGCCCTGCCGGAGACCTCACCAACGACGGCATCACCAACGCCATGCACTTCCTCGCCGGCACCGACCCCCGCATTCCCGTCACCGGCGTCGCCCCCCCCGAAGACAGCATCACCGTAGGACGCGGCCCCGAAATCGGCACGGTCAAAGGCGTCGTCCGCTATGAGGAATTTTCAGACTGGACCTGGGACGATCTGCGCGCGCTCGACGCCTACGAGGGCGGCGGAAACAACCACCAAGGCGGCGATATCTTCCCCGCCTACGACGGCTGGGACTCCTCCCGCGACCTCACCGCGTTTTATTCGCGCGACGGCGGCGCTCCCTCCGCCGGCGGCGACGGACGCCTCTATTTCCGCATCGACTTCCACGACCTCCAGGCCCTCGCCGAACAGGGCAATCTCGACCTCTACGTCGCCATCAACTTCGGCAGCACCGAAACGCCACTCGGCGAACGCGTCCTGCCCGACGACGTGGACACCCTCACCAACATGCGCTGGCGCGTCGTCGCCGCCGTCTACGAGTCGTCCTTTGGCACCGTCTACGTGGACACCAATCCCGCCGCCAACACCGACACCTTCGGCCAGGACCTCGCCGCCAACGGCGTGACCGCCCGTCCCGATTATTTCTACGGCGCGTATTACAACTCCGAACTCGATGCCATGGAATTCGCCATCGACCGCCAGGCCCTGCTCGACGCGGGCTGGCTCGGCCTGAACCCCGCCGACCTGCGTTTCCAGGTGTACTCCACCAAGAGCGGCACGCAGAACAGTCCGCAGGGCGCGGGCGATCTCGGCGGGCGCAGCGATATCCGGGACTCTATCTATAACGACTCCATCGCCGAAGACCACTGGTCCGCGCAGCAGGGCCTCCAAGGCACCGGCAGCGTGCTCTGGAACTGGATTCCCGGCGCGGCGCGTCCCGGCCGCGTGAAGGTGGCCTTTGTGCTGCACGGCAACCAGCAGCTCCTGCCCGGCCAGGACGCCCAGGACCTCATCAACAACAACGCCGGCGCGGGCTATTACCGCCCCATCGACGCCCACGAAACCTTCGGCGTGCCGCTGAACCTGCACATCACGCCCACCCTCGCCGCCGCGCTGCAATGGGCCTCCGTCGATCCCGCCGCCAACCAGCCCTGGCGCGACGGACCCGCCTTCAACGCGCGCCTCGGCACCCTGATGCGCGGGGGCCTGATCCAACTGCTCGGCACCACCTTCTCCGATCATATCCCCGCCTACTTCAGCAACGCCTACAACCAAGACAACGTTACCCTCGCGCGGCAGGTTCTTGAGTCCATCTACGGCGTCGACCTCTCCGGCCTCCGCGTCTTCTTCCCTCCCGAACGCGTGCTCGACGGCGACAGCTTCGCCAAAATCAACGCCATGGGCTTCGACTTCACCCTCGTCGACCAGATGGTGCATCTGCGCCGCTGGTTCGGACGCGAGGCCGCCCTCGGACAGGACGGTTTCCGCATCAACCGCATGCACAACACTGGCACCTTCGCGATCAACGACCAGGTCTCCACCGTCCGTTTCGACGTGCACGACAAGGGCGCCGCCCTCGCCCTGCGCCGCCAGCTCAACCGCATGGCCCGCAGCGGCACCCAGGACCAGGTGCTTGTCATCTACAGCCGCTGGGAGGACTTCCAGGACGAAGCCGACGCCGACGCCTACGACGCCCTCCTGCGCTGGAGCGCCAACCGCGCCTGGGTCGAACCTGTCACCCTCGAGGACATCGCCGACGGCAACGTCGATCTCACCGGCGACGGCTCCGGCGACAACTGGTGGCAGATCGACCGCGGCACGCCCGCCCTCGCCAAAACCGCACAGGAATGGATCCACTACGCCAGCCGCGAAAACTACGACAACTGGTACGTGGGCGAACCCGGCCTGCGCCAGGGCCTGCAAAACACCGTCTTCGAGCTGCGCCCCGGCACGCCGCTTCCCTCCGCCTACGGCATGCAGACGATCGGCAGCGGCATTGTCTCCGAGGCCTGGAACGCGGTGGCCGGCATCGGCCATCCCGATCTGCGCCGCCTCGCCGGCGGCGTCCTCCACGCCTCCACCTTCGTCACCGCCTTCCACGACCAGCCCAGCGTCAACCTCGCCAAGTTCAGCGATGGCAGCTACATCAGTCCCGACAACACCTACCGCGCCCTCGCCCCCTTCGCCCGACACGCCCACGCCCAGACCCGCCTCGCCGCCGTCTACAGCCGCGTCGATGCGTGGGCCTCGTCGCCCCCCGCCACCACCGTCACACAAACGCTCGACATCGATCTCGACGGCGAAGCCGAATACCTGATATCCAACAGCCGCCTCTTCGCCGTGCTCGAACGCACGGGCGGACGCATGACCGCCGCCTGGATGCGCCACCCGGCCTCCGGACGCGTTTTCCAGGTCGTCGGCAATCCCCTCGGCTACGCCGGATCCGACACGGAGCACGAAGGCGCCAGCAACAGCGAGGCCTTCCGCAGCTCCGGCCTCAAAGACTGGTGGGCGGGCACCAGCAGCTACGTCAACGCCCTCTACACGATCACCGCCGCCCCCAACGGATGGACCGCGACCTCCGCCGATGGCAAGATCGTCAAAACCATCAGCCTCGCCGACACGGCCTCAGAGCTGCTCGTAAACTACACGGTCGATCCCACCCTCAACGGCGGAAAACTCTTCGTTCGCAACGGCCTTTCGCCCGATCTCTTCGGATTGCTCGTGCACGGACAGACCCGTCTCGGCGCCGAAGAGCACAGCGCGGACATCATGACCCTGCGCCAGGGCGACGCGCAGGAGTACCGGGTCGCCGCGCGCGTCGATTACAGCCACGCCAACACCCTCTACGTGGCAAGCGCCGTCGATGTTCCCGCCGGGCAAAGCTACAGCACGCGGCAACGCCGCAACCAGTCCCTCACCCATCAGACCGAGCTCGAAGGGACCGGCACCTTCGCCTTCGCCCTCGGTTTCGACTTCGAAACGGGACCGAAATTCGACTCCGACAGCGACGGACTGCCCGACCTCTGGGAAGAGGACTTTTTCGGCCATCCCACCATCGCCACTCCCGCCTCCCCCGCCGCCAACGGCGTCAACACCCTTCTCGAGGCCTACATCGCCGGGGTGGACCCGACCGACGCCAACGCCCAGTTCCGCGCTCCGCCCGCCGAAGCCGTCACCACCCCCGGTGCCCGCGGCGTCTGGCTGCGTTTCCCCGCGCTCGACGGACGCACCTACGTCATCTGGTACAGCGACGACAGCCTGACCGCCCCCACCTGGACCCCCATCGCCGAAATCGACGCCAGCCAGCCCCCCGTGGAATTTTTCGACGAAGGCGACCTCAACCGCCCCAATCCCATCGACGTCAACCTGCGCTTCTACAAAGTCGATGTGAAGATGAACGACTAAGCATGTGAACGTGCAATATCATCCGCTCTTCAAAGTCTTCAAATTGAGGATTAGAGGGAGGCACGCCGTCTT
>CAZCFM010000102.1:0-10423 GCA_964497855.1 uncultured Verrucomicrobiota bacterium
CCGCCCACCACGGGCGCGGCTTTCCAGCGGACGCGGGCGAGGGGATGGTGTTCGTTGCGCAGGGCCTCCATCAGCCGCGCGGAGGCGGCCTGGGCGGCGGCGGGATCAAAAGGGACTCCCGGCGGAAGCCCGACAATCCTGCGGGCTTTTGGGAGGGAGAGGGGCAGATCGCCTTCGAAGCTGACGGCGGCGAGGGGTGGTTCAAGCGCCGAAAGAGGGGTCAGGAGGACGCACAACAGGAGGGCGGCGGCGCGGCGAAAACAACGGGAGGCGGAAGAGGTCATAGGGGAAGTCCGTATGGAAAAGGACGGGCGAGCTGCCCGTCCTTTTGGAAGGTTCAGAGAGAGGAAACAAGCTTAAAACTCGAATCCGACCATGGCGCGGGTGAGGACGGTGCTTTCGGAGGTGACCGAGACGCCGCCGTTGACGTAGATTTTCTTTTCGTCGAGTTTGCGTCCGCCCACGTGGTGGGTGAGGTTGACGCCGACCGCGCTTTCGCCTTCGTAGTGGGCGACGCCGCCCATCAGAGTGGTTTTGCCGGGAGCGGAGGGGGGCACGAGGGTGTCGAGGGTGGCGGCGGCGGCGACACCACTGTAGGCCTTGCCCTTGATGTCCGTCACGCGTTTGTCCAGGGCTCCGATGGCGGCGGTGTTGGCCGCGACGCGGGGCTCGAGGTCGTCCAGACGGCGGCTGAGGCGTCCGATGCGGTAGCTGTTGGCGTTGACCTGATTCTGCACGGCGGTGACCTGGCTGACGTTGGCCGCGTCGGTGGGATCCACGCCGGCGGCGACGTTGGTGATGCGGCGTTCCGCGCCGGGAGCTCCGACGCTGACGGTGTTGGCCTGCGATGCGACGCTGCCGTTGCCGAGGGCGACGGAGTTGTCGCCGGAAGCCACCGCGTTGTCGCCGAGGGCGGTGGTCGTCAAGCCGGTGGCCTGCGCGCCCGCGCCGACCGCGACGGAGGACAACGCGACCGCGCCGTCGCCGATGGCCACGGAGCCCGCGGACGCCGCGTTCGCGTTGCGTCCGATGGCGATGGAGCCGACGCCCTGCGCCTGGTTGCCGGTGCCGAAGGCAATTGCCGACTCCGCCGTGGCGAAGTTTTCGCGGCCCAGCGCGATGCTGTTGAGGCTGTTCGCGCTGTTGGCGCGTCCAAGAGCGACGCTGCTGTTGCCGGAAGTCTCGTTGTTGCGGCCCAGCGCGGTGCTGCTGTTGCCGATGGACTGGTTGGAGCGGCCCGCGGCAAAAGAGTTGTTGCCGATGGCATCGTTCTCGAAGCCGAAAGCCGCGCCCTGGTCGCCACTGGCGGTGTTGCCGTAGCCCACGGCGGCCCCGCTGTCGCCGGTCACCTCGTTGCTGTGGCCCGCCGCGAAACTGGTGTTGGCACTGGCGGTGTTGCCGCCCCCGACGGCGGTGGACTGGATGCCGCCGACGGTGTTGGAGATGCCCAGCGCGATTGAGCTGTCGATGCTGGCCGTATTGCTGCTGCCCATGGATACGGATCCGGTGCCAGTGGCAACGTTTCCGAGGCCCACCGCAATGGCGTTGGCCAGTTCGGCGCGGTTGTTGCGTCCCACGGCCACGCTGCTATTTGCACTGGCGAGGTTTCCTTCGCCCATGGCGCTGGCGTAGTCCCCGGAAGCCGTGTTGTTGGAGCCGAAGGCCACACTGCGCAAATTCAGGGCCTGGTTTTGCAGGCCGAAGGCGCTGCTGGCGCCATTGCCTGCCGTGTTGCCGCGGCCAACGGCGCTGGTGTCCGGACCGCTGGCGGTGTTGAGGTGGCCCAACGCCGAACTGCGGGCCCCGGATGCGGTGTTCTCGAATCCCACGGCGCTGGCGGCTTCGGCCGAAGTGGTGTTGAAATACCCCAAGGCCGAGCTGCGTGTGCCCCCGGCGTTGTTGGATGCACCGAAGGCGCTGGCGGCTTCTTGCGAGGCGTTGTTGCTGCGTCCGACAGCTGTGCTGAACAGCCCGCTTGCATTCACGCCGATACCGAGAGCCGTGGACTCACCGCCGGTGGCTTGGGCACCAACACCAATCGCTGTGGAGGAGTCCTGTGTCGCATCGGCCGAATAGCCCAAGGCAATGCTGCGGATTCCCGAGGCCGTAGTGTTCCGACCAATCGCGATCGCATCCGCCGCGCTGGCCTGGCTGCTGCTGCCAATGGCAATGGTGTTGTCCGCAGCCACGGCAAAGTTGTTGGCATCAAAACCGATGGAGATGTTGCGGTTGCCTGCAAGCCCGGAGGCGGAACTTCGTCCGAGGGAGATGTTTTGGTCGCCTTCACTCAAGGCTCCCGCCCCGCGTCCGATCGACACGTTTTCATCGCCGACGAGGGTCAAGGCCGCCTCGCTGCCCAGCGACACGTTGTTGTCGCCCTCCACCTGCACACCGGCAGCCGGACCCAGGGCGCTGTTGTTGGAGCCCACCACGGCGGCGCCGCTTTGGGCACCCACGGCGGTGTTGCCAGATCCTTCGGTCGAGTTCCCGGTGCTGGACCCCACAAAGGTGTTGGTGGTGTTTCCGGCTTGCTGGGCTGCGCCCGCGTTATTGCCGATGGAGGTGTTGGTGCCGTCCGCCAAGTCGTCTGAACCCGGGCCAAGGGTAGTGGCGTGCAGGGAGAGGCTGAGCGAACAGGCGAAAAGGATCGCCATCCAGCGTTGTTTGCGGGGAGAATGTTTTGTCATCAGGTTGTTGTTCATTTGTTTGTCCAGGTGGTTGGTTGACGGAAGAAATCTCAATAGGGATTCTAAACGGTTTCTGTTGTGAATGTCTATGTCTATTTTATTAATTAATGGTTATTCCTATGTTCGGAAGAGCGGGGTGTCCACTCTTCCGAACGTCGGAAACGGACTTCAAAACACGATGCCGATCATCGCGCGGGTCCCAACGGTGTTTTCGGAGGTCACCGCAACCCCGCCATTGAGATAGACGCCTTTGGCATTCCCGCCCACACGGTGGGTGAGGGTCACGCCGACGGCGCTTTCGCCTTCGTAGTGGCCGACGCCGCCCATCAGCGCAGTCTGGCCCTCTTCGAGCGGGGGGACAATGGGAGCCAAAGCCAATGCGGAGGCTGTTCCGCTATACGCTTTGCCTTTGATGTCCGTGACGCGTTTGTCCAGGGCTCCGATGGCGGCGGTGTTGGCCGCGACGCGGGGCTCGAGGTCGTCCAGACGGCGGCTGAGGCGTCCGATGCGGTAGCTGTTGGCGTTGACCTGATTCTGCACGGCGGTGACCTGGCTGACGTTGGCCGCGTCGGTGGGATCCACGCCGGCGGCGACGTTGGTGATGCGGCGTTCCGCGCCGGGAGCTCCGACGCTGACGGTGTTGGCCTGCGATGCGACGCTGCCGTTGCCGAGGGCGACGGAGTTGTCACCGGAGGCCACGGCGTTGTCGCCGATGGCGGTGGTGGTCAGGCCAGTGGCCTGCGCGCCCGCGCCGACCGCGACGGAGGACAACGCGACCGCGCCATCGCCGATGGCCACGGAACCCGCAGAGGCGGCGTTCGCGTTGCGTCCGATGGCGATGGAGGCTTCTCCGGCAGCGGTGGAGTCAAGTCCTGCCGCAAAACTGGCCACACCGGAGGCAACGTTTCCGCTGCCAAACGCATTGCTATAGGATCCTGTGGCTTCATTGATACGGCCCATCGCCGTTGAATATTGTCCAGAGGCCGTGTTCCAGTATCCCACTGCGCTGGCGTCGGTGAAGCTGGCGGTGTTGCGAACACCCAGGGCAGAGGAATCGGTGCCGGAGGCGGTGTTGTCATATCCAAGGGCCGCTGCGTTTGTCCCGAAGGCTTTGTTGAAGGAGCCGAAGGCACTGCTGTCGACACCAGAGGAATTGTTGTTTGCGCCTACGGCCAGACTCCGGCTACCCGTGGCAAAGTTCGCCGTGCCCACCGCCGTGCTCCCACTCCCTTCGGCCCTGTTATTTGAACCCAGGGAGGTGCTTCCGATGCCAGAAGCTGTGTTGCCCGCACCCAATGCCGTGCTCCTCTCTTCCGATGCGGTGTTATCATTACCCAGCGCTGTACTTTCGAGAAAAGAGGCTGTGTTGTCCTTGCCCAGTGCCGTGGTTTCGTTGGCGGTGGCCTTGTTGAAAGAGCCAATGGCCGTGCTGTCAGAACCCGACGCCTCATTGGAGGCCCCGATGGCCACGGATATGGCTCCGAAGGCCTGGTTTGCCGTTCCCAGGGCGGTTCCCTGCACGGTGGTGGCTTCGTTCAGATAACCGATTGCAATCGTCCAGGTTTGGGTGGCTTCGTTGCTGGAGCCGATCGCCACGGTGTTGTCGTTGGTCGCGGTGTTTCCGATGCCGATGGCGGTGGAGCGGTCGCCGCTGGCGTTGTTGTTGGTGCCGCCCGCCGTGCTGTCAGTTCCGGTGGCGCTGTTGCCGGCGCCTCCCAAATCTGTGGCTGCGGCGTTAAGGTGGAGCACGGAGGCTGCGGTTGCTAAAACCAGCACTTGGATCATTCGTTTTTGAGAGGTTTTCATAGGAGGATGTAGGATGGTTTTGTTACTTTCCGAAACAACAACGATTTGGAATGGGTTTATTTCACCTATAAAAGTCAGCATCTACAAATTTTATCAGCATAGGCAATAACAATTTGATTAACGCTCTATCATTTGTTGTTACTTAGCTTATACCAGATTATTTTCTCTGTGGGAGTTGATCAAGGGCCCTATTCCTCCCACATGAGGCTTGCATTCCCGCGCATAGATGATGAAAGCGCGGGCACCATGTCCAACGCCCCCCAGCCATTGCAAGGAATGTCCGACCTGTTTTCACCCGAAATCGAGGTGTGGCAACATCTAGAAGCCCGCGCCCGCGAGGTGATGACCCGTTTCGACTACCGGGAAGTCCGCACGCCCGTCGTCGAACCCGTGGAGGTCTACACGCACTCGCTGGGCGACACGAGTGACATTGTGCAGAAGCAGATGTACGCCTTCGAAACCCGCGGGGGCAAGATGGTCTGCCTGCGTCCGGAGGGCACGGCCGGGGTGATGCGTTTTGTGGCTGCCCGCGCCCAGGAGATGCAGGACGCCCGCCTCTGGTACCTGGGCCCCATGTTCCGCGCCGAACGTCCGCAGGCTGGCCGCAAGCGCCAGTTCCACCAGCTCGGTGTGGAGTGCATTGGCCCCGCCTCGCCGGAACAGGACGCGGAAGTGATCGCTCTGCAGGCCGCTCTCTTCGAGGCCTGGGGCTTGGGCGAAGTCAATTTCCAGCTCAACACTCGTGGATCCAGCGAGGATTTCCCGCGCATTCTCGAAGGACTCCGCGCCGCACTCGCCCCGCAGCGCGCGTGTCTTTGCGAGGACTGTCAGCGGCGCATGGACAGCAATGTGCTGCGCGTGCTCGATTGCAAAGTCGAGGGCTGCAAGGCCATTGTCCGCGACCTCCCGCCCATCACCACCTGGATGGCTCCGGAATCGCTGGCCTATTTTGACAAGGTGCGCTCGACCCTGGACGCCCTCGGCGTGGCCCACACGGTCAACCCGCTGCTCGTGCGCGGCCTCGATTATTACCAGCACACGATCTGGGAAGTGACCTCCACGGCCCTCGGCGCACAGGATGCACTGTCCGGTGGTGGACGCTACCGCATGGACATGGGCAGCGCTGTCGAGGGTGTCGGATTTGGCATCGGCATGGAACGTGTGATTCTCGCCCTTCCGGAAAGCGTCAAAGCCGCCTGCGCGACCGGAATCCCGCCCCTGGTGGTGCTGGTGTCAATGAACGACGCCGCGCGGGAAAAGAATCTGCTCCTCGCGGCCCAGCTCCGCGCGGCGGGGCTGCGCGTGCGCATGGATTTGTCCGGAAAGAGCATGAAGGCGCAGATGAAGGCCGCCGGACGTTGGAATGCCGCTCATGTGGTGATTCTCGGCGAAAGCGAAGTCCTGGCCGGAACCGCACAGGTCAAAAACATGGCCAGCGGGGAACAGAAGCAAGTTCCGATGGCGGATGTGGTTGTTCTGCTGCGGTAGTCCCGTACGTCCCGGACGGGAAACCGTAGTCCCGTACGTCCCGGACGGGACTCTCATCTTTTCCTCAAGAAAGATGGACAGTCCCGTTTTCTTTGGGTAAATGGCAGCCCTCTTTCGATGTATCCTCCACCCTCACTTCAAAGATGTAACTATGAGTAAAGAAGCTGTCGTTCGCATGGGCGTTATCGGTCTTGGCAACATGGGTTCGGCCCATGTGAAATGTATCAAAACCGATGTTCCAGGCATGGTTGTCACCGCCGTGTGTGACAGCAATCCGGAGAAACTGAAAAACTACGATTCGGCTGAATATGCTCTCTACTCCGATGCGTTGGAGATGATGGCCTCGGGAAAGGTGGATGCCGTATTGATTGCGACGCCGCACTACGACCACACGATCCTGGGCATTGCCGCGTTGAAAGCCGGTCTGCATGTGCTGGTGGAAAAACCCTTGTCCGTTCACAAGGCCGACTGCGAGCGCCTGATCGCCGCCCACACTAATGAAAAACAGGTGTTCGCGGCCATGTTCAATCAGCGCACCAACCCCTGTTACCAAAAACTGCGCAAACTCATTCAATCCGGCGAGCTGGGCGCACTCCGCCGCATTCAATGGACGATCACCGACTGGTACCGCACAGAAAATTATTACAAATCCGGCGGATGGCGCGCCACCTGGGCTGGCGAAGGCGGCGGCGTGCTGCTGAACCAGTGCCCGCACCAGCTCGACCTCTGGCAGTGGCTCTTTGGCATGCCGAAGAGCGTCCGCGCCTTCATCGGCATCGGCAAATTCCACAACATCGAAGTGGAGGACGATGTCACCGCTTATCTTGAATACGACAACGGCTGCACGGGGGTGTTCATCACCACCACCGGAGAAGCCCCGGGCACGAACCGTTTGGAAGTGGTTGGCGACCGCGGCAAAGTGGTCATCGAGAACCTGAAAATCGTCTTCACCCGCAATGAGGCCCTGGTTTCCGAACACCTGGTCACGGCGGAGGGTGCTTTCGAACGTCCCCCCATTTGGAATGTGGAAATTCCGGTCTACGGCGGCGATGGCGAACAGCACCGCGGCATCCTCAAGAACTTCGTGAAGGCTGTCCTCAACGGCGAGGAACTCATCGCCCGTGCGGAAGAGGGCATCCACTCCGTCGAACTGGCCAACGCGATGATTCACTCCGGACTGCTCGGGCAGACGCTGGCCCTGCCCATCGACGCCCCCGCCTACGAAAAAATGCTGAAGGGGAAAATCGCCACCAGCACCTATGTCAAACCCGCCGTGGCCAAAGCCGTGGACGACTTCAGCAAATCCTTCTAATCGGAGACTTCTCATGAGCACACGCGACGGTATGAACTACGCCCCTCACTCCGCAGCCACGAAAAAAGTGGTCGATCCCGGAGCTTTTGTTTTCGCTGCCAGTCATTTTGACCACGGCCACATTTACGGCCAGATCGGTGGACTTGCGGCCGCCGGCGGCGTGCTCAAGTATGTGTACGACAGCGATCCAAAACGGTATCAGAAGGTTCTCGCCGAGAACCCGGGCGCAAAAGCGGTCCGCGATTTCCGCGAAATTCTCGATGACCCGGAGGTCCAGTTGCTCACCAGCGCGGCGATCCCGAACCTGCGCTGCGGCATCGGCATTCAGGCCATGGATGCAGGCAAACACTACCTGACCGACAAGGCCCCGTTCACCTCGATGTCCCAGCTCGAGAACGCGCGCGCCGCCGTTGGTCGCACCGGTAAAAAATATGGTGTCTGCTACTCCGAGCGTCTACTCAGCGAGTCCGGCTGGTTCGCCGGGGAACTCATTGCTCAGGGCGCGATTGGACGCGTCCTGCAGGTCCTCAACCTCGCCCCCCACAACCTGAATGCGCCCAGCCGTCCGGACTGGTTCTTCCGCAAGGAAAACTACGGCGGCATCCTCACCGACATCGGCTCGCATCAGTTTGAGCAGTTCCTCACCTACAGCGGTGCCACCGACGGCAGTGTGAACTTCGCCCGTGTATCCAATCAGGGCAATCCCGAATACCCGGAACTGGAGGACTTCGGCGAAGCCTCCCTCACCATGAACAACGGTGTCTCCGCCTACTGCCGCATGGACTGGTTTAATCCCAAAGCCAGCCGCACTTGGGGCGACGGGCGCTGTTTCGTGCTCGGCACCGAGGGGTATCTCGAAGTCCGCAAATACATCGACGTTTGTAACGAGGGCAACAATAAAATTTTCCTCGTCAACAACCAGGTCGAACAGTGCATCGAATGCGCTGGCAAGGTTGGTTTTCCCTTCTTTGGAAAATTCATTCTCGATATCCTGAATGGCAGCGAAAACGCCATGACCCAGGCCCACGCGTTCAAAGCCGCCGAATTGTCCATGCGCGCGCAGCTGCTCGCGGACGCACATCGTTAACCCAACACCCCCCACATTTCTGGAGACCGTTATGCCCCTGCCGTTTCGTTCCGCCGCCGATTGCCGCTTTGATTTGGTCAGTCTGGGTGAATGCATGATCCGCTTGTCCCCGCCCGGACACGGCCGCATCGAATTTGCCGACAGCCTGGAAGTCTGGGTGGGCGGCGGAGAATACAACGTCTCCTACGCCCTGGCCCGCCTCGGTCTGCGCACGGGCTGGGTGGGCGGACTTGTCGATAACCCCCTCGGCGCCATCATCCGCCGTCACGCCCGCAGCATGGGCGTCGATGTCTCCTACGCCCCGGTGATGAAGTACGACGGTGTGGGCCGCGACGCCCGCATCGGCCTGAATTTCACCGAAGTCGGCGCCGGCCCCCGCGGCAGTGTCACGCTCTACGACCGCGGCTATTCTGCCACCTCGAAGATGAAACCCGAGGACGTGGACTGGGACAAACTTTTCCGCAAGGACGGCGTTCGCTGGCTGCACACCGGCGGCATCTTCACCTGTCTCTCCGAAAACACCCGCGCCATCGCGTCCAAGGTGCTCAAACTCGCCAAGGAAACCGGCACCATCGTCAGCTACGACCTCAACTTCCGTTCCAAACTCTGGAGCAGCGCCGAGGCCATTGCCGTGACCAAACCGCTGGTGAACCACATCGACTGCCTCATCGGCAACGAAGAGGATTTCCAGGCCGTGCTCGGCTACACCATCGAAGGCGTGGACCACAACCTGAGCGCCTTGCCCATCGATTCCTACAAGGCGATGGTCCGGCGCGTCGCGGCAGACTATCCCAATCTCAAGGTCATCGGCACCACGCTCCGCGAAGTCGTCAGCGCCGGCGTGAACAACTGGTCGGCCATTCTCTACTGGGGCGAAGACGGCCAGTTCTACAAAGGCCCGGATTTCGACAACATGGACATCGAGGACCGTGTGGGCGGCGGCGACGGCTTCGCCAGCGGCTTTGCCTACGCCTTCCTGAGTGGGGCTTCCCCGCAGGAGGCAGTCAATCTCGGCACCGCCCACGGCGCCATGTTGCAAACCACCCGCGGCGACACCTCGCAAATCACCCTCGCCGAACTCAAACACGTCGCCAAGGGCGGCTCCGCGCGGATCAACCGCTGACATCCGCCCATGGCACGCCTCGTACTTGTCATCACCTGTCCGGATGAAAAAGGTCTGATCGCCCGGGTCACCGGTGTGTTGCAGCGCCATGGCGGAAACATTGTGGAAAACGGTGAATTCGTCGACGCCGAGCGCAATCTGTTTTTTATGCGCACGGCCATCGACGGCATCGAAGACGAAGACCTGCTGGCCCGCGTGCTGCGCGCCGAGCTTCCCCGCGAGGCGCAGGTCCGGCTTTGTGGTGAAACCCGCAAGCGGGTCATGCTCATGGCCACGCGGGAGCCCCACTGTCTGGGCGACTTGCTGATCCGCGCTGCCTTTGGCGACCTGCCCATGCAGATATGCGGCGTGATCGCCAATCACGAAACCCTCCGCGAGTTGACGGAATCCTTCAAAGTGCCGTTTCACTGCATACCCGCCGAAGGCCTTGAGCGCGAAGAACACGAGGCGCAGGTGGAGGCAATCTTCGACGCGGCGCAGGTGGACCTGATTGTGATGGCCAAGTACATGCGCGTACTGACGCCGGAGTTTGTGGCCCGCCACCGCAACCGCATCCTCAACATTCACCACAGCTTCCTGCCGGCCTTTGTGGGGGCCAATCCCTACCGCCAGGCCTGGGAACGCGGTGTGAAAATCATCGGGGCCACCGCCCATTTCGCCAGCGAGGACCTTGACGAGGGTCCGATCATCGCGCAAGATGTCATTCCCGTGACCCACAGCCACGGCCCCCGCGAAATGGCACGCAACGGGCGCGATGTCGAAAAACGCGTCCTCGCCCGCGCCCTGCGTTATGTTTTAGAAGATCGCGTGATTGTAACAGGCAACAAAACCGTCATTTTCGAATAATCCACCACAATTCGACACTCGTCATTCGACACTCGTCACTCGTCACTTCCTCCCCACTCCACACTCGTCACTCC
>CAZCFM010000102.1:10523-13503 GCA_964497855.1 uncultured Verrucomicrobiota bacterium
CACTCCACACTCGTCACTCCCTCTTCCTCCCATGATGCGCACCCTTGATACTCCTGTGCTTGTGATCGGCTCTGGCATCGCTGGAATGATGGCGGCCCTCAAACTCGCCAAAAACGGTCCGGTGGTTCTGGCCACCAAGCGCAGCGCCGACGTCTCCAGCAGCAACTGGGCGCAGGGCGGCATCTCCTGTGTGATGGACCCGGAGGACAGTTTCGAGGCCCACGTCGAAGACACCCTGTCCACCGGGGGCGGGCTCTGCGACGAGGACGCCGTCCGCGCCGTGATCATGGGCGGTCCCGCCGGGATTCAGGATCTTGAAGACATTGGCGTCCACTTCGAGCGCAGTCCCAAATCCGCCGCCGGTTACGACCTGGGACGCGAAGGCGGACACAGTCATCGGCGCGTTCTGCACGCGGGCGACATCACCGGACACGCCATTATTCTCCAGCTCGTCAAAGCCGTGCTCGCGAATCCCAACATCACTCTCATCGAAAACGCGATGGCCATCGACCTGGTGACCACCGGCTGGCTCAAACAGAATGGTCCCAACACCTGCATCGGCTGTTATTTCCTCGATGCCCGCCGTGACGAGGTTTTCGCCGTCCGCGCCAGGCACACCATTCTCGCCACCGGCGGTGCCTGCAAAGTCTATTTGTATTCCTCCAATCCCGACGTGGCCACGGGCGACGGCATCGCCATGGCCTGGCGCGCCGGTCTCCCCGTGAAAAACATGGAGATGGTCCAGTTCCACCCGACCTGCCTCTACCACGCCAAGGCCAAGTCCTTCCTCATCAGCGAGGCCGTGCGGGGGGAGGGCGGGGTGCTCGTCAATGCCCGCGGCGAACGTTTTGTGGAGAAATTCGACCCCCGCGGCTCCCTGGCTCCGCGCGACATCGTGGCCCGCGCCATCGACCATGAAATCAAGCGCAGCGGCTCGCCCTGCGTCTTTCTCGACATCACCCACAAGTCAGCCGACTTCCTGCGCAACCGTTTCCCCAACATCTACGACCGCTGCCTCGAACTCGGCATCGACATGTCGAAACAGGCCATTCCCGTCGTGCCCGCCGCGCATTATTTTTGCGGCGGCGTCGAGGCGAACGTGGACGGAAGCACCCGCATGCCCGGCCTCTACGTGATCGGCGAAACCGCCTGCACAGGCCTGCACGGCGCCAACCGCCTCGCCAGCAACAGTCTGCTCGAAGGCCTTGTGTCCGCCCGTCTCGTTGCGACCACGATTCCCAAGGCCGATGCCGATCTGCCCCGCACTCGCCACATGATTCCCGATTGGCAAACCTTCCATGCCGTGGCCAGCGATGAAGCCGTCGTGGTGGAACACAACTGGAACGAGGTCCGCACCTGCATGTGGGACTATGTCGGCATCGTGCGCACCGACAAGCGCCTCGACCGCGCCCGCCGGCGCATCCGCAACCTCCGCAACGAAATCCGCGAATACTACCTCGATTACCTGCTCACGCCCGACATTCTGGAGCTGCGCAACCTCGCCACCGTCGCCGAACTCGTCATCCGCTGCGCCCGCCGCCGCAAAGAAAGTCGGGGGCTGCACTACACGCTCGACTACCCGACTCCGCTGCCGCAAGCCGAAGAAACCGTCCTCCAAGATCCTCCCGGCGAGTCGTTGAACTTTCAGGTGGAAGGGTGAAGTGAGGAACGGAGTGCGGACACTCTTGTCCGCATGGACCTGCCAGACCAGGCATAGGGAGAAAAGGATGAGGAATCCCAGGTTTCAGGTTCGGGCAGGCATTGGAGGTATTCTATGCGGGGCTACTGAGGTTGTTGGTTTTGGGCTGAGGGCAATCGGTGTATCTAAAGTCATGAAGAAGCAGGGTGTTTCGCCTCGTCGATCATGGCGAGGATATATTCCACGGGGGTGCCCGCCTGGATGTTGTGACAGGAGCAGACGATGTATCCGCCGTCGGCCCCGAGGGTTTCCAGACAGGTCCGGGTTTCGGCGCGAACATCGTCGGCTCCGCCATGGGGCAGAATGTGTTGGTTTTCGACGCCGCCATGAAAAAGCAGTTTGTCGCCGAAGTCACGCTTGAGAGCGGAACGATCCATGCCGGGGCAGATGTGTTGAATCGGATTCAGCACATCCACGCCGGCCTCGATGAGGTGCGGCAGAAAATTCCGTGAGGAGCCATCGGTATGGAAAAGCACCTTTTTCCCGTGCTGATGCACCAGCGCGCACCAGCGGGCGATGCGGGGTTTCAAGTGCCGCTCAAAATCGGCGGTGGACATGAGCTGGCTTTCCTGAGTGCCCAGATCGTCGGAAATGAAAACCAGGTCCAGAAGATCGCCCAACTCCTCAAAACAACGCTCCAGCAGCCGTGTTTGAATGGATTCAATCCGATCCAGAGCGGCTTCGACAAACTCCGGTTCGGCCACCAGGTCCATGAGGGCGTTCTCCATGCCGCGCAGGTGGCAGTAGATTTCAAAATGGGACACCCAGGGGCCGATGGTGGCGAAACCGAATTCCCGGGCGCGTTCGGCCAGTTCGCGGGCGGCGGGGAGATTGAATCCAGCGGGATCGGGCCAGAGGGGGTAGTCCGCCAATTCCTCAATCTCCTCCATTTCCGCGAGGGGACCCTTGCCGTATTCCTGATAGACGGCGGCACCCGATTTTACCTTGAAGGTGGGCACGCCCCAGGGGTCGGTACCCTGACTGTCGTTGGGGTCGTATTTGTCCTGATGGTATCCGGGAAAAATCCACACCAGTTTATCCAGGCCCAGATGGTCATACAGGGCGAGTTCATCCCGCACCCCGGTATGGGCCTGTAGATCGCGCAGGACTTCGGGTGTAAGCCACACATCGACGGGTGGACGGTCGGTGGGCTGGCGGTTCAGGGTGGCGAGGATGCGTTCTCTGGGGGTCATGGAGTCTTCAGGGGATTAGAAATTATTGCAGTATACCCGACTATCATCCACCCCGAGGTCCGCAAGCGTTTTATTGCAGGTCTTGATC
>CAZCFM010000103.1:0-13486 GCA_964497855.1 uncultured Verrucomicrobiota bacterium
GCAGGCTGTCCGGCTTGCGCGGGTTGTCCAGCTTGGGCAGGCTGTCCGGCTTGCGCTGCGGCTTGTTCAGCGGCCTGCGCGGCTTGGGCCGCTTGTTGGGCTTTCTGGGCGGCGGGTTGCATCTGCCCCTTCTCCGCGAGAGCGACTGCTTCCTGCGCGGGTCGTTGGGCGGCTTCGTTTCCGCCCGCTTCCTTCATCGCAGCGGCTGCGTCGGCAACTTGTTCTTTGGCTGCATCCGCATGGGGATTCACGGGAGCTTTCGCGGCCTGATCCAACGAGGCCGCCAGTTCCTGCGCCTCTTTCTGCAAGGCGGCCACTTCTTTTTTACTTTCCGCCGCGGCTGCACCGGCCTTCTCCGCATGCTGCAGGGCTTTCTTGAGATCGCCATCGCCCAGCGCTTCGGCCATATCCTGTAAACGTTCCCTCGCATTTTTATCGAGGCCCTCCCGCAACGAATCCTGCGCCACCTGTTCCATCAACGCCTCCCGTTGCTCGTCCAGCGCCCGCGCCTTCTCCTGCAACGCGGGCTCCACGCCGGCCGCCGCCAACTCGCGAGCCGCCCGGTCAAACTCGCCCTCCGACGCGCGTTCTTTGGCCTCCTTCAACGCCTCGGGGACGGACTTCTCAAACGCCGCCGCGCGCTCCAAGGCCTCCGCAGCCTGGGCCATCTGCTCGGACGGAGTCTGCGCCGTCGGCTGCGCCTCTGCCGCTTCCCGCGCCAGACGTTCCGTCAGTGGATCGGCCTTCGCCCACTCCTCCAACTGACGCTCCATCGCCGCGCGCGTTTGTTCGGCGGCCTGCACATTCTCCGCCTGAATCTGGCGTTCCAGCGCCTGCGCCATCTCCTGCAGACGGGCACTTTCGGACGTCGCCACGCGCTGCAAATTCTCCTGCATCTTTTCCGAATCGCGGAACGCCTCCTCCAGCGATTTCCGAATCTCGGAATCCGCACGCCCCGCCTCTTCCTGCATCCGCGCCAGCGCCAAGGGCTGCCCCATCGGCTGCAACGGCTGGAGAGCTTTTTCCAATTGCGTGCGCTCTTCCGGACTCGGCGGGGCCGCATCCGTCACTGGCATCGTTGGATCCGCCAGCGCCGCCTGGGCACGGGCCACCTCCTCCGCCAGACGCTCCGGCACCGGGCGATCCCGCAGAGCCTCCACTTCGCGGGCCAGGCGCTCAACCTGTTCGCGGGCTTCGGCCAGACGCTCCATGCGGTCAAACGCCGCCGCCTCTTCCGGAGTCAACACCTCGTTCGTCGCTTCGCGAACGGCCTTCGCCAAAGCCGCCTCTTCGCCCTGCGTGAGGGCCTGCTGACGCGCCGCCTCCTGCCCCGCCACGAGCGGTTGCAGTTCGCGCAGCGCCTGCGGATCTTCCCACTGGCGTTCCAGGGCTTCCGCCAAACGCTGATCGCGCACATCCTCCGGACGGATACGCTGGTTTTCCTCGCGCTGCAAGGTCAGCGGCTCGCGCAAGGCCTGCACCAAGGCCTCCATCGCCTTTTGTTCCTGACTCAAGGCCTCCAGCGCCGCATCGGCCGATTTCATGGCCTCGATACGCGCCGCGATTTCCTCCGATGCCGCAGGAAGTTCCGCACGCAATCTCTCCTCCGTGGACATCAGATTCTCCGCCGACATTTCTTCAGCAATCTCCAGACGATTTTCGAGATTCTCTTGTGCCGCCTCTGCGGCCGCCCGCGTCTGCGCCGGATTGGCCTCTGCTTGCGCCATCAGTTCGGCCAACCGTTTCACCTGACTCGCGGCCTCTTTCACGGCTCGCTCATGATCGCGGTCCAAAGCTTCCGGTGTTGGAAGTTCCGCGAGTTCGCGCAGACGTTTGGCCTCTTCGTTCACCTGTGCGCGGTGCTCAAGCTCCTGCTCCAGCGTGGCGGCTTGTTCCCCCTCGCGCAACAACGCCACTGCGCGTTGCGTTTCCTCGCGCAGACGTTCCTCCCAGTCCTGCTGTTCACGGTCGCGTTTCACTGCCGCCACGGCCTCCAGCGTTTGCTTCATCGCCTCCACATCCCCGCGTTCCACCGCACGCTCCAGTTCATCCGCCAGACGTTCCAGACGGGGTTCCTGCTCCGTCTCCGCGAGACGTTGCAAAGCCTCCGCCTCGGCAGCGATGCGCGCGGCCAGTTCCGGTGGAAGTTTTCCATCTTCGATTTTCGCCAGCAAGGCCGGAATCTCCCCGACTCCGGGCTCCAGGCGTTCGCGGATGCGCGCCATCCATCGCTCCAGCTCCCGCAGATCGGAGGCTTGCCGTTGCAGGTCGGCCTGCAGGACGTTCATGCGCGACTGAAACTCCGTCGCCCCCAAATCGCCCGGCTCGAACAGGACCTCCGCCGGCACGGTTTCAAAGCCCTCACGACCCGGCACCTGCCAGCGGAAGAATATTCCGCCTTCCGCACTGGAATTAAAATACAGCACGCGAAACGAATGCAACCCAGGTGTCAGGGCCACGTCGCCGGAACGTTTCTGCATGGCGTGGTCCCCATCATTGTTCACCACCACCTGTTCGCCCATCTCCAAACGCGAACCATCGTCGGACTCAAGTTCAAAACGGTAGGTTCCCGCGCGTTCGATCTTCACGCGGCCCATCCAGAGAACGGACACCCGCCGCCCGTGTTCAAATCCAAGCGAGGGCATGTTCGGAAAGTGGATGCTGTCATCGCGGCGGGTCACGGCGGAGGCTTCGCCGGGGTCGCGCACAAAGGTGGCGCGCTCCGTCCAGGCCCAGCGCTGCAGGCCCTGCGCGGGTTCGCCCTCGGGTGCTCGCAAATCCAGCGCGGCGAAACGTTCGGATTCCTCCGCCGCGTACACCCGGCTGAACACCACCGCGCGATGGCGCAAGTCTTCGAGCAGCCTGCGCGAGGCGGCATCCGTACGCGGCGCCACCATCGTCACCATGCCGCGCAGTTTCTCCGCCTGCATCGCGGGCAGGGCGAAATTGGCGCGCACTTCCAGTTCCGTTAGCAGCGGAAGGCCCAGCTCATGCACTCCGAGAATCCCGGGGCCATTGACCGCGAGGGCCGAATCGTCGGTGTGCAGCCGCACCCGTTCCTGTTCCATGTATTTCGACAACAGGTCCAGCGCCGCTTCCCCCGCCGCAAAAAACGCATGACTGCGCAAGGCCGCGATCTGCTGACGGTTCTGCTGCAGACGCGTATCCAGACGTTCCGCCAACAGCGCTCGGCGCACCCGGTTGAACTCCAGATTTTCGAGGGCGCTGGGCGTTTCGTATGTGGCCGCCTCATCGATTCCCGCGCGGGCTTCCCCCAGCGCCTTGATGTCGGGTTCGGCGGCGGCAAGATGTTCGCGCAACGCGGCGAGGTCGCGGAGATAGGCCTGCGCCGCCGGATGATCGAGCCCCCCGGCCACGCGCAGAGTCCGGCTGGATGAGCTTCCGCTCTGCCCCAACGCATCCTCGGCCAACACGCGCACCTGAAGCTGGTCGCCACCGCCCAGACGCCAATCCGAAAAATCATAGGTGTAAACGCCTTCGCTTGGCAACACCACAGCGAGCACAGGCGCGTCCTGATTCTTGCGGATCTCGATGCGGCTTTCGGTGACGCCAAAATCATCCACGGCACTCCATTGCAAAGGCAGGTGATCGCCTTCGCGCAGTAACAGATCGCCGGCGGGGGCGACCCACGCGACGCTTGGCGGAAGATCGGGACGAATCCGGAGTTGCATGCGCGGCGAATCCAAGGGTTCCAGTCCTTCGCGGTCCCGCACGCGGAGGCTGACCTCGCCGCCCTGCGCGGGAAGCCAGTCGCCTGCGGCCATCGACGCCTCGCTCAGTGGAATGTCGGTGCTCTCCTGTTCCGTCTGCACCTCCACCTGCGCCAGCGGCGCGTTGCCCGAAACCTGAAGACGAATGCGGGAACCCTGCACCACCTCCAACTCTCCCGGCCACGTATCCAACAAACGCACAGGGACTCCGGTGTGCGGCGGCGCATGGATTTCCATTGTCAGTTTTTCAATCCAGGGACGCAACCGCGGTTCGACGAGAATGCGGCGCGTGCTCGTTCCCCCCGAACGCGCAAACACCCACAGTGGATGATTCGGCACAGTGAACTCGCCCTCGAACACCTTCTCTTCCGCATTCCATCGCATCGACATACGGCGGTTCTGGTCCCCCTGCACTTCGAGAACAACCTGTTCGCCGGTGTCGCGCGTGCGCTCCACGGTCACGCGGACATTTGTGTTTTCGGTCACGCGCGATGCGGGCTCGGTTTTCCAGCGCAGGGCATAGGTCGTCACCGCCGCGTCCCGCACGCCCGGCAGAATAATACGTTTGATGCGCAGGGGCAGATACAAACCGGGAACCGCCATCAGCAGCAGCAGGACCACGCCCACCGCGACGGGCAGGACTTTGAGCCAGCGGGGCGGCGCCAGTTCGCGCACCGGGTCCACGCGTCCCAGATCCACTTCCGTGTCGGCGATGGTGCTCAGAATCATCTCCCGCGACATGCCGCCACCGCGCTCTTTTTCCAGTTCCACCGCGCTGATCAATTTTTCATTCAGCTCCGGATGAATGTCCTCGATCATCCACGCGATTTTTTCCAGCGACAGCGGACGCAGCAACGGTCTCGCCCACAGCCACCAGCCTGCGCCGGCCAGCGAAAGATAAAAACACAGCGACAACGCCGTGCGTGCGCCGCCTTCCGGACTCCACATCGCGTCGAGGACCGCAGCGAGAATCAAAAGCCCCACGGCGGCGAGCAGAAAACGTCCCGCCCCGAGACGGCGCTGCAGGCGTTTCCATTGCTGTTCAAAGCGCTGCAGGCCCGCATGAAGTTGGGTGGAGGTTTCGGGATCCTGTGGAAGAACGTTTGTCGTTTTCATGGGAGGTATTTCCGGCGGCGGATCCACCACTCTGTGCTCAGCAGGCCCACAGCCAGCAGGAGAAACAGCGGATGGTTCCAAAGTTCACGGTCTTCACGTCGGGTGATTTCCAGACGTTGGGGTTTCAGATTTTCCAGCAGGGCGCCGGGATTCCAGACCGGTGCCAGATGCGCTGTGGCTTCGCGCAGCGCCGAGGTGTTGTAAGCGAGACGCACATACTCGTTGGTGGGAAGATCGCCGATGCGGAAGCTGATTTCCGCTTGCACGTTTTCATCGCGCAACTCGAAGACCACCGGACGCAGCGTGTAGCGCCCTTCTGGCAGCCCCTCGATGCGCGCCTCGTAGGCACCGCCTTCGCCGGAAAGTTCGCGCAGGGTCAGCTTGCGGACCTGCTGCCCGCGTTCGTCGATGATTTCGACAAAAGCATCCGCGGCGCGGAGAGGACGGCCCTCCGGATGCAGCAGGCGTGCGCGGACGGCGACCTCTTCGCCCGTGGCGTAGTGCAGACGGTCGGTCATGAGCTTCACCAGCGGATCGGAACCACTGGTGCGCTCCAGCACCGACCAGAGAATGATTTGTCCCCAGAGCCGCTGATGATAGGTCCATCGCGCCCGGTCGCGCCAGCGCCAGAACGAATCCGATCCGATGTACACGAGGCGTCCGAGACCCCGGTGCGATTTGATGAGCACGGGGATTTCGCCTTCGACGGTTTCCGCGGTGCGGTCGGCCATTGGCAGAGCGCCGAGTCCGCCGCGCACCCAGGGCAGCGGGGGAAGTTCCGCCCAGAGACGCTGGCTGACCTCGTCGGCATTGGAAATGCGGCTCATGGGATCGTGTTTGCCCGTGTCGGTGAGCTGCAGGCGGAAGACCTGTTCCACGTCCGTCGCGGGCGTGGGATCGCTGCTCAGGCGGAAGGGGGCCAGATCCCAGAGCGGGGTATTCGGATAGGCCTGCGGCATGTAGCGCGATCCGGCGATCCAGATCAGCGTGCCGCCGCGCTCTTCGACAAAGGCGCGCAGGTCTTCGAGTTGTCCGCGAGAAAATTGTGCGGGATCGACATCGCCGAGAATCACCACTTCGAAGCCAAACAGATCCTCGCGGGTTTCCGGGTAGAGCGCGGGTCCGGTGCGGAGTTTGCCACTTTCGCTGGAGCCATAAAACAGGGTGCGCACCTCCACCCTGGGGTCGCGCTGAAGCATCATGTCGAGATACCGCGTCTCCCAGCGCGGCCAGGCATCCACCAGCAGCACGCGGATTTTGTCCTCCAGCACATTGACCCGCACATCGCGGGGATTGTTGCGTTCGATCCATTCGTTTTCCTTCGGCAGCAGCTCCACGCGGTACTCGCGCTCGCCCTTTTCCGTTTCGCGGAAACCGACATCGACCCACAACAGCTCTTCGCTGCCGGGGGGAATTGTTTGCGTGTGCAACACCGTCCCGCCATGGCTCACATGCAGTTCCAGCGGCACATCCGTGAAACCGTGCCGCGAAATCAGGCAGCGCAGGGCGAGGCGGTCATTGACAAAAATTGTTTCCGGGGCAATGACCCGCTCCAGCACCAAATCCTCGGCGGGTTTCGCCTCGCCGACGCCGAGGGCGACGAAGGGAAGTTCGCGGCCCTCCAGACCTTCGACAAACTGCGCCAGCGAAAGTCCGGCGTTGATGTTGCCATCGGAAATCAGCACCACCCCCGTCATCGGCGCATCGCCGAGACCGCGCAGGGCATCGCGCAGGGCTTCTCCCAGCGGCGAGGTGGCATGACCGCCGCTGAGTCCGGCGAGGTCGGGTTCGGGAAAAGCCTGTTCGCCCGAGTCGAGGCCGAAGACACGCACCGCGCCCTTGGCGTCGAGCTGGGACCGCAATCCGTCTTCGCGGTCTTCCCAGAGGCGTTTGACGAGATCGAGGCGGGTCCATTCGCCGAGCTGTTTGAGGGCGGTTTCCACTTCCGGTTTTTTGGACGCGGCGAGAGCGCGGTCGGCCGATTCCTGCAACGCGACAAACTGCGTCCAGCGCTCTGCGACCAACGCCGGATCGGGGGCACTTGGATTTTTTTCGCGGCGCAGCGTTTCCTGCAGCGAAGCGATGGAGGCAGCCCAGTCTTTCCAGCCCTCGGGGCCCTCTCCGCGCAGATAGTCAACGCGGTCCAGGCGGGCGCGGGTGTCCCGCATCCAGTTATCCAGCGCGTCCGCCGCTCGACGCAAATCGGCGGGCGTTGGCTTTTCGCCGGGAAGGTCTTGCCAGATTCGGTTCCAGTCCGTGGCGTCGGCAAATCCGTCGAAACGCAGGCGCGCAGGAAAGAGCCGCAGACGCGTGGCGATCTGAATGGCCTGCGCGGGTTCGTAGCGGTCGGCCACGCCCATGGAGCCGCTGTCGTCCACCAGCACCAGCACTTCGCCGCGCTGGATTTCGCGGGAGAAGCGCGCGAGCACGGGTTGCAGCAAGGCCAGCACGAGAAGAGTCAGCGCCAGTGCCCGCAGCAGCGGCAGGATCAAATGCCAGGGTTTCGACACGTGTTGACGGCGGTAAAACCACACGCTGAGGGCCACGAGCAGAACGCCTGCGGGAACGACCAGCCACCAAGGCCACAGACCTGTCCATAAAATGCTCATCGTGAAAACCTCCAGGACAGAAATCCTTCCAGCATCAGAAACGCCAGACAGCTCAGCAGAAAGGCGCGCCACAAATCTTTGAGCCCGGTCTCGCGGGCGATTTCGCGTTGCAGCTCCTCCCAGGTGTTGGCAAAACGCAGACCCACGGTTTCAGCGAGTTTCGAGCGGTCGTCGTTCTGCAGCGGGCGCAAATCGGATTCCTCCACCGGCAGCGCGACGGAGACAAAGCGGGTGGGATGGCCGGGAATGCGGATGCTGTAAATGCCGGGGCTGTGGGTGTCGGACCATTCCAGAACGCCGGTGCTGCGGACGCCGGAGAGGGGGACGAGGTTTTCGCGTCCGCCGGGGTCCAGCACCGTGGCCTGTTGCGCCTCCGCAGGCAGAAGCGCGGGATCCACGCGGACGCTGAGGGTTTCGCCCTGTCGCAAATTCACGGAGGGAACGACGCCCCCGGCGAGGCGGGTGACTAGGTTCTGCATCAGCGGAACAAAATCGGGAACGGTGGGGAAATTGGAGACGCCGGGACGGAAGGGAATCGTCCACACCGCGCAGCGTCCCTTCGTGGGCAGCGCGAACCAGAGCAGCAGATCGTCGCCGAGCAGACCTGTGGCAATGCCGTCGCCCAGCGGCTCGACACATCGGTGGCCGCGCACCTGCACCTCGTCGAGCACACGCGTGCGCGACAGTTCGAAACCTTGCAGCACTTCGCTGGCGCGTCCGGCGGGAAAGGTTGGCGGCAGCGGACGTTCCGGATGCGCACGCCATTCGCCCACGCGCACGGGCACCCAGCCACCGGCCTCCGTGTTCCAGCGGTTGTAACTGGCGGGGGAGATTTCTTCGCCGAGACCCAGCAGGATGCCGCCGCCGGATTCGAGATAGCGTTGCAGCAGGGAACCAAAACGACTGGACAAGGCGGGCACATTCGCGAGCACGAGGGTTTTGTGTTGCAGCAAATCCGTCAGCTCCAGACGCTCCGCGTCCAGCTGCAAAACGCGTTCCACCTGGAAAAGCGCTTCGCCATCTTCACCCCGGCCGGCTTCCAGCGCGAGGGCCAGCAGGCCGCCGTCGCTTTCCAGACGGCGGGGCGAGGAGCGTCCTTCGATGATGAGCACAGGAATGCGCTGGATCACTTCCAGGGCCAGCGTCGCCCGGTTGTCGATGGGCAGGTCGTCTCCGCCGATATCCACCTCGACATGATGGCTGCCGATTTCGCGGAAATGATGGGTGAAGCGCAGGGCGTTGGCACCGGGTTCGAAGCGCAGTTCGCGCGCGTCGCGGCGGTGGCCATTGACCGAAAAGAGCACGCGGCGGGTCAGGGGCTCTGCGCTGTCGTTGCGCACCTGGACTTCAAAATCCACCGGCTGGAAAATGTCGGGCAAGGGCGTGAGAGCCTCGAAGGTGGTGACGGCGAGTTGGACGCCGCCCTCCTCCGCGCGGCTGGGCAGACTGTAGAGCGAGGGCATGGCGGGCAACTCCGCGACGCGGCGTGACAGGCGGGACCAGTCGCTGGCGGCTTCCGGACGCCAGGCCCCGCGCTGGCCGTCGTCGAGCACATGAATGCGGTGGCGCGGCAGGGGCGAAAAACCCAACAGCCAGACGGCCTGTTCGAGAGCGGCGCTGAGGTCGGCGTTTTCCGGACCGGGCGCGAGTTGCTCGATGCGTCCGCGCAGAAAAGCTTTGTCGAACACCGGACGCGGAAAAAGGGCTTCGGGGCGGGCCCCGGCGCGGATGATAAGCATGTTGTCCTGCGCGGGCATCTGGTCCACGAGGGCGAGGGCGTTGCGTTTGGCCTCGTCGAACAGGGTTCCGTCCTTGCCGCTGCGCATCATCGACAACGAGGCGTCGAGGAGGAGCACGTGGGTGGTCGGCTGACCGGATTCGCTGCCGTGGCGCCCTTGCAGGGCGGGACGGGTCATGGCCAGCACGAGCAGCAGCAGGGCCAGCGTGCGCAGGGCGAGGAGAATCCACTCCTGAATCTGAATGGAGCGGGAACGCGTTTTCACCGCCTCCTCCAGGAACATCATCGCGCCCCAGGGTTCGCGGCGGTAGCGGGGTTTGTTGAACAGGTGCAGAATCAGCGGAATCGCCGCGAGCGGCAGGGCCAGCAGAAACCAGGGAGCGAGCAAGGTCATGTGCGGCGCGTCCTTTCCGCGAGGTAGCGGGCCATCACCGTTTCAAAGGGATCGTCGGTGTAGAGGGTCACCAAATCGATGCGGCGGTCGAAGCAGGTGCGGCGGATGCGCTCCTGGTGGGCGTTGAATTTTTCGAGATAGGCGCGGCGAACGCGCGTGGGGTCCGCGCGCAGCGGCTCGCCGCCTTCGAGGGGATCAAAAGCGGTGGGCGCGGTGAAGGGAAAGGTCGTCTCCTTGCGGTCGAGGGTCTGGAAGACCGCGACCTCGTGGCGGCGGTGGGCAAAATGGTTGAGGGCCAGGCAAATGTCTTCGGGTTTGTCGAAGAGATCGGAGAGGATGACGATGAGGGCGCGGCGTTTGATGCGGTCGGCGAGTTGGTGCAGCACGGGACCGAGGCCGGTGTCGGCACGGGTGTCGGCGGCGGCGAGGGCGTCGGAAATGCGTTTGTACTGTGGCTTGGTGGCGCGGGGCGGAAGGTGGGTGCGCAGGCGGTTGTCGCAGGTCATCAGCCCCACGGCGTCCTGCTGCTGGATGAGCAGATACGAGAGCACCTGCGCGGCCATGCGGGCGGTTTCCAGCTTCGTGCGTCCGGCGGACGTGTAGTGCATGGAGCCGGAGATATCCACCACGAGGTAGGCGCGCAGGGTGGTGTCTTCCTCGTACTGCTTGATGTAGTAGCGGCTCAGTTTGCCGAGCACTTTCCAGTCGAGGTGTTTGAGGTCGTCGCCGGGCGCGTACTGGCGGTGTTCCTCGAATTCGATGGCAAAGCCCTTGTAGGGCGAATGGTGGCGGCCGCTGATGGAGCCCTCCACGACGGAGCGGGCCAGCAATTCGAACTCACGGAAGCGCTGGACTTCGGCCTGGCTTGCTGAGCGGGACGGGGACATGGGCTCAGGACTCGCTGCGTTTCGGGGTCGCGGCCAGGATGCGTTTCACCACGTCGTCGGGCGTCACCCCTTCGGATTCGGCGTTGAAGTTGGTGATCATGCGGTGGCGCAGCACGGGCAGGGCGAGATGCGCCACGTCGTCGCAGGTGGCGTACATGCGGCCATGCATGAGGGCGCGGGCCTTGGCCCCGAGCACCAGGTTCTGTCCGGCGCGCGGGCCGGCGCCGACATCCAGCCACTGCTTCACGTAGTCCGGCGAGGCCTTGTCGCCCGGACGCGTCTGGCGCACCAGATCGAGGGTGTATTCGAAGACGTGTTCGCCCACCGGAACCCGGCGCACCACCTGCTGCAGGGCCAGAATTTCATCGGCGTGCAGGATGGGGGTCAGGTTCACCGTGCGCGAGGCGGTGGTGGCGCGGAGGATTTCCAGCTCCTCGTGACGCTGGGGATAGTCCACGTTGATGCTCAGCATGAAGCGGTCCAACTGCGCCTCCGGCAACGGGTAGGTGCCTTCCTGCTCGATGGGATTCTGGGTGGCCAGGACGAAGAACGGTTTGGCGAGGGTGTAGGTGTGGTTGCCGGCGGTCACCTGGCGCTCCTGCATCGCCTCCAGCAGCGCGGCCTGGGTTTTCGGCGGGGTGCGGTTGATTTCATCGGCCAGCAGCATGTTGGTGAAAATGGGGCCCTGGGCGAATTCGAAGACGCGCCGGCCGCTTTCCGGGTCCTCCTGCATCACATCGGTGCCGGTGATGTCCGAGGGCATGAGGTCGGGGGTGAACTGGATGCGCTTGAAGCGCATGTCGAGCAGTTTGGAGAGCGAGGAGACCATCAGCGTTTTGGCCAGGCCGGGCACGCCCACCATGAAGCAGTGCTGGTTGGCGAAAAGACCGATCAGCAATTGTTCCACCACGTCCTCCTGTCCCACAATCACCTGGGCCAGGGACTCTTTCAGTTTCACGGTCGCCTCCGCCAGGCGTTTGGCAATCTGGATATCGTCGCTCATATGAATTTTCCTTGCTTGCGCGCAATCCAGAGAAACATGTGGCCGGTAAGACGGACTCAAGCTACTCAGGAAAGCATGGTGAATGTTTCAAATACACAACAACAGCGTGACAGGTCCCTGGTATCGTACAATGAAAATCAAGAATCGTGCATCCGGCAGGAGATACGGATGGGACGGAGCGCCAGGGCTTGCATACGAAGGGGGCTGTGCTAGCATGGATTCATGCCTGACACCCTTCTCCGCAAAAAACTGCCCATCGGCATCCAGAACTTCGCGAAAATCCGCGAAGACGATTACTATTATGTGGATAAGACCCCCTTTGCCTGCCGTCTGGTGAAGGAAGGATCGTATTACTTCCTCTCCCGTCCCCGGCGTTTTGGCAAAAGTTTGTTCGTGGATACGCTGAAAGAGCTGTTCGAGGGCAACCGGGACCTGTTCAAAGGCCTACACGCGGAGAAGCATTGGGACTGGTCAAAAAGGCATCCCGTGCTTCGTTTAAGCTTTGGTGAAGGGGTCAAGGAAAGTCCGCAACACCTGGAAAACTCGATTCAGGAACAATTGGAGAAGGCGGCGGAGCGATTTGGGGTGCGGGAAGCTTCGACGCGGGAAGGAGAGATTTCTCTGTCCCGTCTCGTCCGTGCCGCGCACGAAAAGATTGGCCTCCGGGTGGTGATTCTTGTGGACGAATACGACAAGCCCATTCTCGACTACATCGAACAGGAGGAGATCGCCCGTGGCATGCGTGACACCTTGAGCCTGTTCTATTCGGCCATCAAGGAACTGGATCCGTTTCTTGAATTTGTACTGCTCACAGGTGTCAGCAAATTCTCCAAAGTGAATCTTTTTTCCAAGCTGAATAATTTGACGGATATAACGCTGGACAGGCAATTCAGTGCGATTTGCGGATATACCGAGGCGGATGTGGATACCGTTTTCGCTCCCGAGGTGGTGAACGTGGATCGGGATAAAATGCGGCGCTGGTATAACGGGTATAATTGGACGGGCGAGGCGGTGTACAACCCCTTCGATGCCCTGCTTTTTTTCCGCTCCCGCGAATACCGCTCCTACTGGTATGAAACCGGCAGTCCATCTTTCCTCCTCAAGGTCCTGCGTCAGCGCCCCAGCTTCCTTCCGGAACTGAAGCGTTCCATCGCCAGCTACGAACTGCTCTCCCAGTTCGAGGTTGGCAACATCGCCACGGAGGCCCTGTTTTTCCAGACCGGATATCTCACCATCCTCTCCACCAAACGGCAGGGCGAACAGACCCGTTACATCCTTGGATACCCCAACCTGGAAGTCGAAACCAGCCTGCTCGGCACCCTCATGCGGGATTGGACACCCCACGAGGCCCGCGTATCCCAGAGGACTCCCAAACTCTTCGATTTGATCGAAGCCAACGACCTCGACGGCATCCGCGATCTGATGACCGGCTTTTACGCCTCCATCCCGCACCAGTGGTACACGAACAACCCCATTGCGCAGTACGAAGGCTACTACGCCTCCGTCTTCTACGCCTTCTTCGCCTCTCTCGGCCTCGACATCCGCGTCGAGGAATCCAGCAACGCCGGACGCCTCGACATGGCGGTGTTGTTTGAAAACCGGGCCTACATCTTCGAGTTCAAACTCGTGGACGATGCCCCGGAAGGCAAGGCTCTCGCCCAAATCATCGCGAGGGGCTACGCGGAACCTCACCGCACCGCCGGACGCGAGGTCCACTGCATCGGCATCGAGTTCAGCCGCGCGAAGCGGAATATTGTGGCGTGGGAAATGAACTGACACTATGCACATTCTTTCGTTGCTTCCTCCCGCGTCAACCGCCACTTGGTTTGGCGGTCGTCTGTTCGCTTTCTCGGGCGTGGAGGGTCCAACGGATTTCCGGCAGGGGCTGACGGCCCGGACTTCCTTCAAAAAGACATGTGGAAGGGGCCGACCTGGGTCACAGACCTCAGTTTAAGGGGGCATTTTTTGGGGAAGCATCGCAGATTGAAATGCTCGCACTTCTGGAATT
>CAZCFM010000104.1:0-13200 GCA_964497855.1 uncultured Verrucomicrobiota bacterium
CGGGTAGGGATTTCAGATGTTCATAGTCTTCCGCCAGGGCCTCGCGCAGCCGGCGAAGTGCGTACTGCATGCGGGCAAGGGCGGTGTTGATGGAGACGCCTTGGTGTTCGGCGATCTGCTTGAAGGGGATGTCGGCTTCGCTGCGCATCAGATATACCTCGCGTTGATCAGGCGGGAGTGTGTCAACCGCCGCCTGAATCCGCTGCGCCAGTTCCCGGTTGCTGGAGTTGCGGTCGGGGCCAGGACGGGTTTCCGCCACAAAGGATTCCAATGCGACGGCTTGTTCGCCAGAGCCCATGGGTTGTTGAAGGCTGACATCGGGTTTCTTTTTGCGGGAGAGGTCGATGACGCGGTTGCGGGCGATGCGGAAGAGCCAGGAGAGCAGGCGGTCGCTTTCGTAGCGGTGCAGGCCGCGGACGGCGCGAAACCAAACGTCTTGGAAGACATCGTCGGCGGTGTGGGGGTCGCGGACCAGGCCTTGAATAAAGCGGTGCAGGGGACGGCGGGTGAGGTCCACGATCCGTCCAAGCGCGTCCGTATCGCCATTGCGATAGGTCTGAAGCAGGGTTTCGAGATCATGGTCCTCCATAGATGTGTTGATGTTACATAATCCTCAAACGCTGTCAGTGTCCAATTATTGTCTTTTTTCGTTTTCACATCGCCAAACGCGGCGGTTTTGATAGCGGGATGCACATGAGTTCTGAAAACATGGACATTGAATATGCGGAAGACCCCTGTGGTCTTGTGAGCGCGTTGTCGGCGCTGCGCCGCCCCGGCGCGTATTTCGCCTATGGCGAGGAGGAAGTGCCGATGCCCAACCTGCGTTTCGGCGACGCGGCACCGATCTCGTTTCCCGTTCCAGATACGCAGCTGCACAACCTGTTGTCTTTTGCGGATAAAGCGCCCTTTGGCCGCGGGACGGAAACGATTCTGGATGAAAGCGTGCGCAAGGTGTGGCAGATTCCTCCGGAGCGCTTTCACCTCTCCGGGAAGGGCTGGAACGCATTCCTTGAGCGGGGTCTGGACACGATCCGGGACGCTCTGGGCTGTCAGGGAACCGAGATTCGGGCGGAACTCTACAAGCTTCTGATTTACAGCGAGGGTGGACATTTTGCGGCGCACCGGGACACGGAAAAGGCGGAGGGCATGTTTGGCACCTGGGTCATCTCGCTCCCCTGTGTCCATACGGGAGGAAACCTGCTGGTTCGCCACGCGGGAGAGGAAGTCCGGCTGGACTTGTGTCCGCAGGAAAGCGCCGAAGTCCGCTATGCGGCCTTTTTTGCGGACTGCGAACACGAGGTGGAGCCGGTCACATCGGGGTATCGGGTATGCCTCGTCTATAATTTGATCCGCAACAGTGGGGCTCATCCTGAATCCCCAGGAGATGAACGGAAGACCATCCGGGCGGCCGTCGCGGCCTTGCGCGAATGGCAAAAGGCTCCAGGACGTCCTGAGGGTGACTCACCAAAAATTGTGTATTTGCTTTCGCATATGTACACCGAGGCCTCTCTTTCTTTTGCTCAGCTCAAGGGGGAAGACCGGACGCTCGCGCGCGTGCTTTGCGCTGCCGCCCGGGAAACGAACATCGAGATCTATCTCGCCATGGTGCATCTTTCGGAGTTCGGCTACTTTGAGGGATGTTACGGCTACGACGACGAACCGGACGAAATGGATTTGGATGACGCGGTGCCGGAGGAGATGAGCGCCGAACTTCGAACCTGGCGGGATCCCGAAGATCGATGCGTCAACTATGGCAGCCTCTCTTTTGACCCCAAAGAAGATTTGTTGCCCCCCGGCGAACTGGACGACGAGGAGCCCGACGACATCAACTTCCATGGCAACACCGGCAACGAAGGCGCTTCCTATGACCGGGCCTATCTCCGCGCCGCGCTGGTGCTCTGGCCACGAAGGAGCGCGAACGCCATTCTTCTTGCGCGCGGTCGTTCCACCTCCGTCGGACGTCTGGCGTATTGCGCGGACCGGGGAGTGGCGGATGAGACGGAGCGCGGGGAACTGATGGAACTGGCGGACGCTGTTCTGGACACCGCCCCCGGGGTCTGGACATCGGAAGAGGTTCAAGGATTTTGCGGGGCCGTGCTGACCCTGGGCTTTTCAGAACAGCTGGAAGGCTTTTGGCGGCGCGCGGTTCTGGAAGGATTTGACGGCGAATGGAATGAGGCTCTGGCCCGCTCCTTTGCCCTCTTGCCGGAAAAGACCTCCTTGGACGTCCTGCGGGTGCTCGTGGAACGTTACGCCGATCTGCTGGTGGTGGATACCCTCGATTTGCTTGCCAGAATTATAATGGCGCATCCGGTCAGACTTTCCGCTCTCCGGCCCCTTCTCCTGGACCTTTGTGGTCGAATTCCCAAGGCGAAACAGGGGGCCGTCTATCGTGGAGGCGGATATGAAGACTTCCGAAACCGGATGAGCCAGCCGCCGGAGGAGTTTATGTTTGGTGCCTCGCAGCACAAACCCGCCTCTCTGTGCCTTGCTCCGGAAACCTTGCTGCAGGCTCTGACGATTCTCGAGCGCGAAGGTTTTTATGAAGATGCCGTCCGACTGATCGAGGCCCTTCGGCAAAATCCCGCGATCTTTGCCCCGGACCTCCTTTTGTTCACGGCATGGCGGACGGCCATGGAGTCCGCTGCGTCCGGGCGCGTCCCCGGGCTGTTGTGGCAGGCCACGGCAGGATTTTTACTGGAGCGATCCGAGGTTCCACCGGAACCCCCGAAGGACTGGAGCGATGCGACCCCGGTCAACGGGCGCGGATCCCACGTCGTGTTTCTCCGCGAGTTTTTACAAGATCCCCATGCGGAGACCCGTCCGTACCGCGCGAATCAGGGAGACCGTCAACAGATCGCGTCCCTGATCTATCATCAGCGCCTGGACATCGACTGTCGCACCGAGGAGAAAGGCCGCCCCTACACCTTGCATCTCACGAAAAACCGCGCCGCGTTCAAACGCGCCGTCGAAACGCATCGGGCCGATCTTGTGAAAATGCGAGATCTGCTTTGTCTGGGTTCCCCGCCCGACGACCCGACTTCGGCGCAGCTTGCCGCGCGCCTGCGGCACACGACGGCCTGAAAGGAACTTCAACCTTGGGGTGGAGGACTCATCCAGTTGAGCACAGTGCCGTAGGCGCGGAGTTGTTCGGTGGCGAGGATATGGAGGGCGGCGAGGGGCTCGGAGGTGGCGAGAACGAGGCCGGCGGCGAGCAGGAGCAGGTTGCCAAGAAGAATAATCGGGTAGGCTCCCAGGACACCGTAGGGATGAATGTCGCTTTGTCCGAGGGAGAGGGCGTAGAGGGTGAAGGAGAGGTGAAAGGACCAGGTGAGGCCGAGGGCGAAGGGGAGCCAGGGCAGCCAGGGCGTCGGGTCCCAAAAGAGGCGGGCGATGGCGTGCAGGGCGAGCAGCAGGAGGCTGTAAAACGGAATGAGGTACGGGGCAAGAGCGATCCAGAGGCTGCTGCGGGAGACGACGACACTGCCGCCGCGGGCTCCCACCTTGATGCGACCGACTTTGGCTCCGGAGAGCAGTGCGGCGAGAGCGTGGCTCAGTTCGTGGGCGAGTACGTAGCTCCGCATCGGGCGGGAGAGAAACGCAAACACGAGGGCCCAAAATCCAGCCCCAAGAAAAAATTGCAGCAACAGCAGGCTTCCTCCGGATTGCAGTTGGACAAGAACCAGCAGACGGAACAAACCGCGGGCCAGCCCGGCCACAGCGGGGATCAGAAACAGTCCCATCAGACCATATCCAATGCGACTCAGCCTCATGGCAGGTCCTCCCAGATGCAAAGGGGTAAGGCAGAAGCCGGAAAGGGTGAAGCTGCGAACACGCCGTTCTCTTAACCAAAAAACGCCAGACAGGAAGTCTCTTTCAGGGACTCTGTAGGCTTTTTCAGGACCTCCAAAGGTTCCTTCCATCCTCATTCCGTAAAATCTTGAACGATTCGCCTTGAACATCTCGTTTCCATCGGGTGTCTTACACGTCTATTCTCCAACCCTTGGATCCGCATGAAATTCGTTTCCCTTCTGATTCCTTTTCTTCTGCTCTCGCTTTTTGTTCGCGCCGCCGAAGCCCTTGCCCCGGATGAAAAATCCAGCCGCATTGCCCAACTCGTTGCGCGGGGGCTGCCACAAACCCACATGAGCCATGAGCCCGTTTCTGAAAGCCTGGGCCGCCGCACGCTCGACAACTATCTGCGGGCTCTGGACTTTGACCGCAGCATCTTCATGGCCGAAGACATCGTCTTGCTGCGTCAACAGGCGGCGGATTTGGAGAAAAACTTGAAGGATGGCAATCTGGACTTTGCCTTTTCGGCCTTCGCCATTTTCCTGCAGCGGGCGGAGGACCGCGTCGAGTTTGTCCGGTCTATGTTGGACAAAGGCTTCGACTTGGATGTGGAGGAGGACTTCGTCTGGAAACGCAAAGACGCCGCCTGGGCGGAATCCCAGGAGGAATGGGACGATCTCTGGCGCAAAAAAGTAAAAAACGAATACCTCGGAATCATCGTCAGCCGCAAGATGCGCGAGCTGGAGACCGCAAAGGAAGAAGAGGCCAAAAAGGCAGCGGATGAAGCCAAAAATGCGGCGGTCGACCCGAAAGATGGGGAAATCGAGGAAGCGCCCGTCCCGGCCCCGGAAGCCCCTGAAGCCGTGGTGCCCCCGGATGGAGCGGCCAAAGCGGAGGAGGCCCCCAAAGCGGAGGAACCAATCGTCGTCACTCCGCCTGCCGTTGTCCTGACGCCCGAAGAGTCGATCCGCAAACGCTACGACCAGTTTTTGGGGATACTCAAAGGGCACGACGCGGAATACGTCCTGCAAATGTACCTGAACAGCCTGGCCCGGGCCTACGACACCCACTCCAGTTACATGTCCCCCCGTTCCGAGGAGGATTTCGACATTCAGATGCGTCTCTCGCTGATCGGCATTGGAGCGATCTTGCAGTATGATGAGGGCGCGGCCAAAATCGAACGCCTTAGCAAAGGCGGACCGGCCGAGCGCGATGGACGTCTCAAACCCGGCGACAAAATCATCGCCGTGGGGCAGGGCGATGAGGAAGTCGTCGATATTCTTTATTGGCCCTTGTATCGCTCGGTTCGTCTCATTCGCGGCCCCATCGACAGCAAAGTCGTTCTGCACGTGATCCCGGCCAGCGACCCCACCGGTACGGAAGTGAGGGTGATCGACCTGATCCGCGCCGAAATCAAACTCGAAGAGAAAGCGGCTCGTTCCACAGTTCATGAGCTGAAGCACAACGACAAAACGTTCCGCCTCGGCATTATTCTGCTTCCGGATTTCTATGCGGACTTCAACGGCAAACGGGACGATCCGGAGGCGGCCCGCAGTTCCTCGGCCGATATTCGCAAGCTCCTGCTCGAACTGAACAAGGAAAATGTGGACGGCCTTTTGCTCGATCTGCGCAACAACGGCGGCGGCAGCCTGCAGGATTGCGTGGAAATGAGCGGTTATTTCATCGATGCGGGACCCATTGTGCAGGTCAAATCCGAGCGCGCGGTGCGTCCGCTGAACGACCCGGCCCGCGGCGTGGTTTTTGATAAACCTGTCGTCGTGCTCGTAAACCGCTTGAGTGCCTCCGCTTCCGAAATTCTGGCTGCCGCCCTCCAGGATTACGGCCGCGCGGTGATCGTTGGCGATTCCAAAACCCACGGCAAGGGCTCGGTGCAATCCCTTCTGCCGGTGGACCCGGGCGACAGCACTCTGGGCGCACTGAAGGTCACCACCGCCGCCTTTTACCGGGTTGATGGACGCTCGACCCAGCTCAAAGGTGTGAGTCCGGATATCATCATCCGCACCCCGACCGATGTGATGGAACTTGGGGAGGAATACCTCGACAACGTTCTCCCCTGGTCCTGGGTAAACCCGGCCCGTTTTATGCCCGTGAGCGACATGCGGCCCATTAATACAGAGCTCCGACGTCTCTCCGAGGCCCGTCTCGCGGGCGATGAGAAGTTTTTGACCTACCAAGCTCAGGTGGAGCGCCTCGCAGAACGCGTCCAGCGCCGGAATGTCTCGCTGCGCCTGGAAGACCGTTTGACCCAGGCCAAGGCGGATCGCGAGCTGGATCGGATCGAAGACAAAGCCTCCGGAATGCTGGAAGAGCAGGATGAGGAGGACGCCGCCGAGGAGGAAAACAATGAGATTCAGCCGGAGAAAGATTTGATCCTCCGCGAGGGTCTCCGGATCCTGGCCGATTTGATCGTCCTTGGCAACAATCCCCCGGGTTCCAAACCTGCGGATCCCAAGGCCGACATTCAAATACAAGGAGTTCCCCAGTGATTACGCACATTGTGTTGTGGAGAATTCAGGAACAGGCCGCGGGTCTGACCCAAAGCCAGGCCATCGCAAAAATCCGCGCCGGACTGGAAGCTCTTCCCGCCCGCATCCCCGAACTACGATCCCTGAGGGTCGGTGTAAATGCGTTGCCCGCGGAACAGGCCTCTGACCTCGCCCTGGTGACAACCTTTGACGACTGGAAAGCCCTCGAAGCCTACCAAGTCCACCCCGATCACCAGGCGGTGGCTGCGCTGATCCGCCAGGTTGTCCGCGAACGCCGCGTCATCGATTTTGAAAGCTGAGGCCATCGTCGTGCCCTCCACAAGATCCAGGAATCGTTGGGCTGCCGCAAGATGGCTTCTGGCGCTCGTCGGTTTCATGGGAGGACTCGCCGGGCCCCTCCCGGCGGGGGAGCTGGAGTCGTTCCGCGAAGTGGCGGTGGCCCAGGATGCCCTCTACGCGCGGCAACACCTCGAACAACGCCAGAACCTGAACGAGATGTACGTGGGGGCCATCAGCAACCAGATACAGAAAGCCACAGCGGCGGGAGACCTGCAACGCGTGCTGCGGCTGCGGGAGGTGGTGGCGGATTTCGCTGAAAACGGACCGTCTGTGCTGGGCCCTCCCCACGTGGAAGACCCCGAATTCGCCCGCGGCCAGGAGACCTGGGTGCGGCTGGACCGGGACCTGCAACGCCAGCATGGAGAGAAGATGCTGCGTTTATTGCAGCAATTTGAAGAGGTCCTCGGTCAATTGCAGATTCGCCTGACCCGCGAAGGACGGATTGACGAGGCCCTCCTTGTGCAGGAGGAGCGAAAAAAATGGGCCGCGGATTCCCGGAAAGCAGAATGGGAAACGCTGGTGGCGGAAACCGCCCCGCCAGAATCAATGGAAACCGCAGCGCAGGCTGGCCCGGAGTTGCCAATCCTCAGCGCCTACAACGCCACGTTGGTTTTATATTATTCTTTTGATCGCGAGGATCGCGGGCGGATTCTGGACCGCAGCCGTGAACGGAATCACGGACAGGCAAGCTCCCTCGGATGGGTCGCCCAAGGCCCGCGGGGAGGGGCGGCTTCTTTTGACGGCGCGAAATCTTCAATTGTTATCCCCAACAGCAAAAGCCTTCAGAGCAACGCCTCCACCACGATCGCCTTTTGGATACGCCCTTCAAAATTAGGGGCCCGCACCAATCCCGTCAATAAATCCTACGGCGGGGAATATACCCTCACCGTCGAGACCAACGGCGATGTGAATTTTTACCATGGGATCGCCGGGCGCGATGCGGAACCCTACCAAGGGGTCCATATGGACAAAAGCCTGAAAGTGGGGGAGTGGACCCATCTGGCGCTGGTGCGCGATGCTGCCGCGCGCAAAGTGATCTGGTACCGCAACGGACAGCCCGTCCACTCGGAAGCCTCAACATATGCCGAGGTCAAGGCTTCGGACAAACCCCTCCGTATCGGCCAGGGCTATGCCGGATCCTTCCCCGGCGAACTGGATGAACTCATGATTTTCCAGCAGGCGCTGGGGCCTGTCGACATCCAGCGCATCTACCGATCCGTCGGCGGAAAATGATGGAGACCCATGTTTGCAGTTGATTTATTGTGCATATCGGGGATAGAGCTACCCCATGAATCTTTTGGAACCCTACGCGACATGGAACGACGGCAAAGTGAGCTTCACCCGTCAGCAGGCCAGCCTTTTTGCCAAGCAGATTGCCGACGATTACAACCCCATTCACGATGTGGAGGCCAAACGCTTCTGTGTTCCTGGCGATTTGTTGTTTGCTGTACTCTTGTTTGAAATTGGACTCTATCCCCGCATGAATTTCATTTTTTCGGGAATGGTGGCCGACGGGGTACCGCTGCATTTTCAGAATGGGGACGAAGGGCAGTTGCGCCTCGTGGACGAACGGGGAAAGGATTATCTGCTGGCCCACTATGAGGGAACCCCCACGCACGATACCGGACTCATTTCGGAAATTATCCGCAGCTACGTCCGCTTTTCAGGCCACAATTTCCCCCACATCCTCCAGCCCCTCATGGCGGAGCACAAGGTAATGATCAACATTGAACGGCCCCTGGTCATCTACGAAAGCATGTCCATCGACCTCGCCCGTGTGGACATACGCAGCCCCGTGGTCGAACTCTCCGGCACAAGCATGGATGTGGACGGAAAACGCGGAAACGCGAGCCTTCGCTTCCGTTTTCTGGAAAACGGACAGCTCGTCGGCTACGGCGAAAAACGCATGGTCCTCAGTGGTCTCCGCGAATATGAAGAGGGGGCCATGCAACGCATGGTTGACGAATACGCCCGCCGTAAAGAAAGTCGCGTCATCTGATCTTTTTTCTTCTTGACCTGTCCACTGGACGTGCGTATAGCCTTGAACATGGCTACTGAAAAACAATCCCTGACTTCAAAACAGCGTGAGGTGTACGAATACATCCGCGAGTGCATCAAAACCCTGCACTGCCCTCCCACGGTCCGTCAGATTGCTGACCATTTTGGCATCCGCTCCCCCAAAGGCGTCACCGATCATCTGGGAATGCTTGAGCGCAAAGGCTGGATTCTCCGTCAACCCCACGTCAGCCGCGGGATACAATTGGCGGATGAAGAAGAGGGCATTCCCATTCTGGGTCGCGCCGCTGCGGGCCATCCCATTCTCGCCCAGCAACAGTTGCTCGGACACTTGAATTTCGCCCAGCTTTTTGGCCTGAAAGATCGTTTTTCCGTGCAGATTTCCGGTGACAGCATGGAAAAAGCCGGCATTCAGGATGGGGATTACGTTATTGTCCAGCGCGGAAAAGATTTCCGGGATGGCGATATCGTGGTGGCGGAAATCGAAGGCGAATCCACCGTGAAACGCATTTTTAAGGAATCCCGCGGACGTTACCGTCTGCAACCGGAAAGCGACCGCCACAAAGATCTTTTTGTGGATGCCCGTCAGCCCGACTTCCGCATCGCGGGAAAAGTTGTGGGTGTCGTTCGCCGGTATTGATCTATTCAAAAGACCTTAGTTATGGAATCACAGATGGCTATTGACGCCTTCACGGCAGCAGTGCAATCCCGCATTGACGACTGTGCGGCCCAAGGCGGAGGTCGTGTGGAGATTTCTTCCGGCCTCTGGATCTGTGGTTCCATCCAACTGCGTTCCGGCGTGGAACTCCATCTCGCGCACGGAGCCCGTTTGCGTGCCTCCGATGATCCCTGCCTGTACAAGCCGGTCGGAGCAAATGACCCCAGTGTCACCGCCAATTCCAAACTCTGTGCCTTCCTCTGGGCGACGAAGGCAACGGATATTGCCGTCACGGGTAGCGGCGTGCTCGATGGCGGTGGCGATCCGGAGAACACGCCGGACTGGAAAACGGCCCAGGACATGTTCCGTCCCGCCCTTGTGTACTTGGAAGGTTGCCGAAGGGTCCGCATCGAAACCATACGGATTGTTGGTGCCAAATGGTGGACCCTTCATTTGCGCCGCTGTCAGGACATCTTTATTCGGGGCATCTCCATGCGCAGCACCTGGCCAAACACCGATGGAATCGACCCCGACGGATGCCGCAATCTATTGATCAGCGACTGCCATCTGGTCTGCGGTGACGATTGTATCGTCTTTAAAAGCACACAGGGCGATGCCAATGAAGACGCCGTCGTCACCAACTGCGTTCTGGAGACTGAAAAAGCCTGTTTGAAACTGGGCACCGAAAGTTTTGGCTATTTCCGAAACATTGTGATGAGCAACTGCGTGCTTTGCGGCGATGTGGGCTTTGGGCTGTATTTGAAAGATGGAGGGGTGATGGAAAACGTGCGGGCGATGAATTTGGTTTTTGACACCCAAAGCGCCTGGCCGGTGCTGATTGATGCCATGGCCCGGGATTACCGGAGTGGAAAATCGCCTGGCCACATCCGAAACATCTCCCTCAGTCATTGCTCGTTCCGTGGACCCGGACGCATTTGGATCGAAGGCTGTGCGGAACAGCCCCTGGAAAACATCCGCCTCCTGGAGCTCGACTGGTATGTCACGGATGGCCTTGCCGAGGATCGTTCTGGAAAACCTCTGGGTTCCGCCCGCGTGGTTGTGGACCCGGAACGTCCGCGTTATCAGGACAGCCCGGCCCAGGTCCTGGCCATTCACACCAAGGGCTTTTCACTCGAAGGGCTCCGACTCCAAGGACCGGATGCGGCGCGTCCTCTGCTGGAATGTTTCGGCCTCGGATGTGCATGATCCGATTCGCTTCGCATCCCATCAACCCTCCCATTCCTCTTCGTAATCCGCTTCTTTCTCTTCTTCGGCTTCGATGAGGGGAATGAGGAGGCGGACATCCGGGCTGGCGGCCCACAGTTCCACTTCCAGATAGGCACCGGGCGCTGGTTTCGGGTGTACGCGAAGCACACGCAGCTCCAGCTGCACGCCTCGAAGCTGCATTTCGCGAATCTGGAGCTGTAAACGGGCTGGGATATACCCAATCACCTGCGCATCCCATCGCAAGGGAATGCTTTCGTTTTGGTCACAGGTATCCTCGATTTCGAGGCGAATTCTCGCACCTTCCACAGGAAGGGTGGGGGGCACCCCTCCGGCCAGATCAAAGTGACCCAGTCGAAACATTTCGCCGAAACAGGGGCTCGCCATCAGGAAGAATATACGGATCAGAAGCAGTTTCATAACGGTCTCCAGGATTGGGGTTCATTCTGGAGAAGCCGTCGAACCTGCAGTTTTCCGAAAAATCACAAATATTTTTTTCGATTCGTACAACAGCAACGGTACCCCCATTCGGGGATGCGCCCGCCGGACGATCACAGTCGATTAGCGATTGATGAAGCTCGATTCCGCCGTCAGTTCCTTGGCGGCTTCGAGGTCTTCGCGGCGAAGATGTTGCGGGCTGTCGCTGCGGATGCGGAACGTGCTTTCAAAGTGATGGCCGCCGGCGTTTACGGTCAAGGTGCCTGTTTTCCAGCCGAGATCGACAACGGGACTGTCGCGTCCCATCGTCCGCCACACCGCCCACTCCTCGGGATTGTTCCAGTCGCGGGTGACCCCGTCGCGCGTCACTGTCGGGATATCGTTTTCGGCATTGTGCTGGATTTCCAGTGTTTTGCCATCGGAGGACTGAAACAACACGCGGCCGGTTTTAAGGGCGTCAATCTGAAGCGTGGACTTGGTTTCCACAGCGTGGACAAACGCATCAAAGTTCTCGAAGGGCCCCCCTTTTTCCTGAAGTTCGAGGGCGAAGCCGACGTAGGTGTCGGAGGCCGCTTTGGCCTGAATGGATTTGGGCTGGACGACAGGCATGCCCAGCTGGATGGGATGTATCGCAAACCAGGTGTCTCCGCCATCGAGGAACCAGCGTTCGCCGCGGATTTGCCAGGTGCCAGGCTGGGCGAGCTGGAAGGTGAAGGGCTCGTTGTGGGCCTTGCGGAGCCAGATCATCCGATTGGCGTACTGGGCAATTTGATCGCCGGCGTGTTTCGCGTTGAGTTTGGGTTGGGAATTGATGGACAGGCTGTTGGTGCCGGTTTCCCCGCGATTAAAGGTGATGCGCAGGGGTAGAATGTCGCCGTCAGGTTGTGCGGAGACAACGCTGCCTGCGGTGACGGTCCGTCCGAGCCAGAGGGTTTCAAAAAAACCAGGACGATCGGATTGGCCCGGTTTCCAATTTTCGTAGAGAGGTTTGGTGGCCAGAATTTCCACGGGAAGTTCCAGATCGCGGCGGGCGAGGGCCAGCACGGCCTCGGGGGGGCGATACCCGGAGGCGATGGCGAAGAGCTGTTCATGATCTTCCCGCAGAGCTGCGCCGGCCTGTGGGAAATAGAGGCCGAAAAACTTCATCGAGGCGTCGCCCTGCTGGCTGGTCTGACTGTAGTCGCGCTTCGATGCTCCGGCAAAAGTATTGCGATGGTTTTTCAGCGCGGCGGAGGTGAAGAAATGATCGAGGACGACTTTGGCGGCGCTGCGCACTTCCGGGTCTTTGGCGAAGTCGTAGAGATTGAGGAGTGGCGAGATGTTGTGCGGCTGGTACGTGGTGGAGTCCCATTCGCCCTGACCGATGTGATAGGGAGCCCAGAAGTAGCCGTAGAGTTCCACTTTGGCTTTTTGGCGGGTGGCTTCGTTGCCGCTGGCTTCGGCGAAAAGGTAGACGGCCTGAGCACTCATCAGGTAAAGGTTGTCTGTGCGCCGGGGGTCCAGTTGGCGGTGGCCAAAACGGTTGGGGCCCCAGCCTTGGGCATCGGGATCAAAACGTCGGTAGAGCGGGTGGGCGACCTGGGCCGGATGATCGCGGGTCCATTTCGAAATGGCTTTTTCAAAGGTTTCGCGGTACTCCGGGGACATCAGATGCCCAAACTGGAAATACTTCCGGGTTTGGGCTTTCAGGGTAAAGGCGGGGTAGAGATCGACGCCGAAGGTGTGGTCGCTTTCTCCGGGATTCATGGGCTGGTCCGGGGCCTGCAGTACGGCCATGCCTGGATCCACGTTGCCGGCAAGAACATGCAGCATGGCGTTGGGATAGGACCACTTTTCACTTTCGAAAATCAGGCGGTTGTCGACTTTTTTCCAGGCCGTGGGGCCGCCGGTCCAGCGTTTCAACACGTCATTGCTGCGCGAACGGAAACCGGCTTCGTATTCCGGGGTGACCGGATTCCGCAGTTCTTCGGGAACAGAGGGCGGGTGAAGGGTGAGGAGTCCATCTTCTCCCAGGGTGGTCAATGGCGGGGGTTGTCCATGGAGAACCAGGGAAATCAGACAGGAACCTAGAAAAACTGAGAAAGAATTCATGGTGAGATTACAACGATCCGACGTAGTGCGTTGGACGAACATAGTACCCCAACCAGCGTTTGTCCACTCCCGATGCTCGTTTCCAGCACTGAAGAATTGAGGAGTTCTGGATCGGCCCCGGAAGAGTTTAAGTCG
>CAZCFM010000105.1:0-13106 GCA_964497855.1 uncultured Verrucomicrobiota bacterium
GAACCCGGCGCGATGCGCCGGGATGCCTTCGCCCCTTTGGGGCTTGAATCCGGCTTCAGCGCCCTGCGTTTGTGCCAAATCCTTTTCCGTTTTTCCTGAAAAAACCTGTCAGGACCAGGAAGTCTGAGGTTAAATCCCGTCGATGATGGCGTTGAGGGTGGGGCTGGGGCGCAGGGCCGCCGTCGCTTTTGCCTCGTCGGGGCGATAGTAGCCGCCGATGTCCACGGGGCTTCCCTGCACGCGCAGGAGTTCGTCGACAATCTGCTTTTCGTGGGCGACAAGTGCGTCCGCCACGGGACGGAAACGGGCCTGGAGCCCGGCGTCCTCGTTCTGGGCGGCGAGTTCCTGCGCCCAGTAGAGCGCGAGGTAGAAGTGGCTGCCGCGGTTGTCGATGGTGCCGAGGGCGCGGCCGGGCGAGCGGTCGTATTCGAGGAATTTGCCCGTCGCGGCGTCGAGGGTTTTGCCCAGGAGCGCGGCCTTTGGCGAGGAGAGGACGCCGGCGAGGTGTTCGAAGGAAACGGCGAGGGCGAAAAACTCGCCGAGGGAGTCCCAGCGGAGGTAGTTTTCCTCCAGGAACTGCTGTACGTGTTTGGGCGCGGAGCCGCCGGCCCCGGTTTCAAAAAGTCCGCCGCCATTCATGAGCGGAACGATGGACAACATTTTGGCGCTGGTGCCGACTTCGAGGATGGGGAAGAGGTCGGTGAGGTAGTCGCGCAGCACGTTGCCGGTCACGGAAATCGTGTCGAGACCCTGCACGATGCGTTCGAGGGTGAAGCTGCAGGCGGCGGCGGGAGGCAGCACGCGGAGGTCGAGGCCTTCGGTATTGTGGTCCTGAAGATACCGCTGAACCTTGGCGAGAATCTGCGCGTCGTGGGCGCGGGCCTCGTCGAGCCAGAACACGGCGGGCGTCTGGCTGGCGCGGGCGCGGGTGACGGCGAGTTTGACCCAGTCGCGCACGGGGGCGTCCTTGGTCTGGCAGGCGCGCCAGATGTCGCCCGCGCAGACCTCGTGCTCCAGCAGGACCTCGGTTCCGGCGACCACGCGGACGCGGCCGGCGGCGGGGATTTCGAAGGTTTTGTTGTGTGAACCGTATTCCTCAGCGGCCTGCGCCATGAGGCCGACGTTGGGGACGGAGCCCATGGTCCGGGGATCGAGCGCGCCATGGGCCTTGCAAAAGTCGATGACGGCCTGGTAGACGCCCGCGTAGCAACTGTCAGGGATCACCGCGAGGGTGTCCTTGGTTTTGCCCTGTTTGTCCCACATCTTCCCGCCGTCGCGGATCATCGCGGGCATCGAGGCGTCGACAATCACATCGCTGGGCACGTGCAGGTTGGTGATGCCTTTGTCGGAGTTGACCATGGCCACTTCGGGACCGGCCTCGAGCGCGGCGGCGAGTTCGGCTTCGAGCGCGGCGCGGGTGTCGGCGGGGAGCTGGGCGAGTTTGGCGACGAGATCGCCGAGGCCGTTGTTGAGGTCCACGCCGCGTTCCCGCAGGAGCTCGGCGTGGCGGGCGCAGAAGTCCTTGAAATACACCTTGACGGCGTGGCCAAAGAGGATGGGGTCGGACACTTTCATCATCGTGGCCTTCAGGTGCAGCGAAAAGAGGATGCCCTCGGCCTTCGCGGCCTGCATTTGCGTTTCGAGGAAGCGGCAGAGCGCCTCCTTGCGCATGAGCGTGGCGTCGAGGATTTCCCCCGCCTGCAGCGGCAGTTTCGCGAGCAGCACCTTCACGTTTCCGGCGGCGTCGACAAACTCGATGCGGGCCTCCACGGCGGAGGGAAGGGTGATGGATTTTTCGTTCGAGAAAAAGTCGTCGGCGCCCATGGTGGCCACGCGGGTCTTCGAGGCCGCCGACCAGGCCCCCATGCGGTGGGGATGTTTGCGGGCGTATTCCTTGACGGCCTTGGGCGCGCGGCGGTCGGAGTTGCCTTCGCGCAGCACGGGATTGACGGCGCTGCCCTTGACCTTGTCGTATCGGCTCTTGATGTCTTTTTCGCGTTCCGTTGACGGGGCGTCGGGATAGTCGGGAATGGGGAAACCCTGCGCCTGCAATTCGGCGATGGCGGCCTTGAGCTGGGGCATGGAGGCGCTGATGTTGGGCAGCTTGATGATGTTCGCCTCCGGTTTCAGGGTCAGGGCACCGAGTTCGGCCAGATGGTCGGGAACGCGCTTGTCGACGGAAAGAAGATCGGGAAACTGGGCGAGAATGCGGCCGGCGAGCGAGATATCGCGGGTTTCCACGGCGATGCCGGCGGCGCGGGCGAAGGCCTGGACGATGGGAAGCAGGGAATAGGTGGCGAGGGCCGGAGCTTCATCGGTCTGGGTGTACAGCAGGGTGGCGGGATTAGGCATAGGTTTCACAGGGGAAAAGGTTGAAAAAGAATCGTTAAAACAAATTGCAGGCGGGGTGAAGCGAAAAACGGACAGAAAAAACCCGTCGATCCGGGGCTGCCGGAAAGACGGGGGAAGGGAAATGGTGGAGCGGAAGGGGATCGAACCCTCGACCTTCGCATTGCGAACGCGACGCTCTCCCAGCTGAGCTACCGCCCCGTGTGTGGGGAACGCCCTCTTAGGAGATGCGAAAGCCTTTGGCAATTGTTTTTTGCAGACATTGCGGGGCGCATCCCCGAATTGATCTATACTTAAGGGTAAAACGGGATTGACCTTTTCAGGATTTCCGGGTAACGTCCCCGCCTCGTTGCCATCCGTACATCCATCGGGAGTGGGTCTTTGATCCACTCTTTTTTGTCGGGTGGCATCCCGAAAAACCAATTTCCAAGATCCAACGAAGGTGACACCATGAATGCCGAACTGCAAGCCGTGATCGACTACTACGAGCGGGAAAAGGGCATCGACCGCGAGACCCTGATCCAGGCGCTCGAAAACGCCCTGGTAACTGCCTCGCGCAAAAGTATCAATGCCCGCAACGAACTGCGGGTGAATGTGGACCGCAAAACCTTGCGCGTCAACGCTTTTGCCAAATCGCTGGTGGTGGGAGGCTTCCCGGCGGACGACACCGAAATTTCGCTGCTGGACGCGAAGGCCCTCGACCCGAACGCGCAACTTGGCGACGTGATTGAACGCCAGGTGGACCCGCAGAATTTTGGCCGCATTGCCGCGCAGACGGCCAAACAGGCCATTCTTCACCACATCCGCAATGCGGAAAAGGGCAAGATTTTCAATGCGCACAAAGACCGGGCCGGGGACATTGCCACGGGGACGATTCGCCGCTTTGAACGCAACGATATCTACGTCGATCTCGGCGTGGGCGAAGGTGTTTTGCCTGCCCGCGAGCGCGTGAATTCGGAAGATTACAACATCAACGACCGCATTCGCTGTTACGTGGTCAGTGTTTCCAACAAACCCTCGGGTCCGGAAATCCTGCTCTCCCGCAGCCATCCCGGCTTCGTCCGGCGGCTCTTCGAATTGGAGGTCGCGGAAATCGCCGAAGGTGCGGTCGAAATCAAAGGCATCGCCCGCGAAGCCGGTTTCCGCAGCAAAGTGGCGGTCTGGTGCGCGGATCCGAAAGTCGATCCGGTCGGAGCCTGCGTGGGCATGCGCGGCATTCGCGTCAAAAATATTTGCCGCGAGCTGGGCGGCGAAAAAATCGACATCATTCGCTGGAACGCGGACATCAAAGTGTTTGTCACCAATGCGTTGCAGCCGGCGGAGTTGGCCTCCCTCGAAGTAGATGAGCGGGCGCAGACCCTGCGGGTGAAAGTTCGCCCGGATCAGCTCTCCCTGGCCATTGGCAAAAAAGGGCAAAATGCCCGTTTGACCGCCAAGCTGACGGGATGGAAGATCGACATCAGCCGCGAAGAGTCGGCCATGAATTTTGAAGAGAAGGTGGCCTTGGCCATCGAGACGCTGGCGGCCGTGTCCGGTATCAGCGAGGCCCAGGCGGTTGCCCTGGTGCAGAACGGATTCCTCACCTTGGAGGGCATTATTGCCGCCGAGGCCACCGACCTGGTGGATGGGGACGTGATCGACGCCAAAGCGGCCGCGGCTATCAAGTCGGCGGCCGAAGTGGCATATGAAAAGAAATTTGGAAGGGTTGAGTAAAACGTATGAGGGTATTTGAACTTGCTAAAGAGCTGAAAATTCCCATCAAGGAATTGATGGAATTGGTTGAAATGGAAGGGATTGTGGTCCAAAACCATTTTGCCGCGCTGACGCCTGCCCAGGTGCGTACCCTCAAAATTGCCGCCGGTGCGGAGGAAGAAGGGGAAAACGAGGATTCGGCAGAGGAGGCGGACGTTTCTCCGCCTGCGCCTGAGCCCGTCGTGGCAGAGGTCCCGAGCATCGTGGAGGTAGCGCCGGAACCGGAAGCGGTTCCGGAACCCGCCGGACCGCCGCGTCTGGAGATTTTTGGGGATATTGTCATCAAAGAACTCGCGGCCCGTCTGGATGCGAAGCCGAACGTGCTGATTGCGGCGCTCATGAAAATGAACGTCTTCGCCAGCATCAACCAAAGCATCAGCAAAGACGTTGCCCGCAAACTGGCCGAAGCGCAAGGGTTTGTCGTCATTACGGAAGCGCCCAAAGTCAAGCCCCCTCCGCCCGCGCCGCTTCCCCCGCCGGTTCCGGTGGCGCCTGCGCCCAGCAGCGAGGCAAACGTTTCGGAAGAAACAACGGCAAACCTTCCTGAGGCGGATGCCAAAACAACGTCCTCAGTTTTTCAGCCCAAAGAGCTGAAAGAGAAAGAGAAAAAGAAAAAGGAAAAATCCAGCAAACCCGCAGCCACGCAGGCCGTGGTGGGTTCGGCGGCGGTCACCCGTCCCCCCGTGGTCACGTTTATGGGTCACGTCGACCATGGCAAAACCTCGCTCTTGGACAATATCCGCAAAGCCAATGTCGTGGCAGGCGAAGCCGGCGGGATCACCCAGCACATCGGCGCCTACACCGTTTCGGTGGACGGACGGGAAATCACCTTCCTGGACACCCCCGGCCACGCCGCCTTTTCGGCCATGCGCGCCCGCGGCGCCACCGTCACCGACATTGTTGTGATCATTATTTCCGCCGAGGAAAGCATCAAGCCGCAGACTCTGGAGGCGATTAAACACGCCCAGGACGCCGGGGTCACCCTGATGGTCGCCATCAACAAAATCGATTTGCCCAAGGCCAACATCGACCGCGTCAAGCAGGATATGCAACGGCATCAAATCCCCTCGGAAGACTGGGGCGGTTCCACCGTGACCGTGCCCGTCAGCGCCGTGACCGGCCAGGGCATTGACGAACTGCTTTCGATGATTCTTCTCCAAGCAGAAGTGCTTGATTTGAAGGCGATTCCAACAGGTTCGGCCTCCGGTTTTGTGGTCGAGGCGGAACTCGAAAAAGGCATGGGACCCACCGCCAGCGTGCTGGTGACAGAAGGATTGCTGCACGTCGGCGATGTGTTGTTGTGCGGGGAAGCCTGCGGCAAAATCAAAGCGTTGATCGATCCCAATGGCAAACGCGTGAAAAGCGCCGGACCCTCCCACGCCGTTAAAATCATCGGCCTGAGCGATGTGCCGAGCCCCGGCGACCGTTTTGAGATTGTGAAAACGGAAAAAGAGGCCCGCGAACGCAGCGCCGAACTGAAAGGATCCAACCGGATCAGCAGCCTGCAGGGACCCGCCCGCGGTCTCACGCTGGACGATCTGTTCGCACAGGCCGGCATGGATGAAGTGGAAGAGTTGCGGATTATTCTCAAGAGCGACGTCAAGGGCAGCCAGGAGGCGATTGCGACCGCGCTGATGGACATCAAGAGCGACAAAGTCCGCTTGAAAATGCTCGGCACCGGCGTCGGCCCCATCAACGAAAACGATGTTCTGCGCGCCCATGCGGCGAATGCCGTCATCATCGGATTCAACGTCAACCAGGAAAACGCCGCCGTGAAAGCCGCGAAGGCCAAAGGCGTCGACATTCAGCTCTACGACATCATTTACGAACTGATCGACGAAGTGAAAGCGGCCATGTTGGGTCTGTTGAAGCCCGTGGTGCAGGAACGCGTGATCGGCCATGCCGAAATCCGCGTCCTCTTCAAGCTCACCAAGGGCGGAAACGTTGCCGGCTGCATCGTCACCGACGGACGCATGCGCGCCCGCGCCCGCGCCCGGGTTTTTCGCGGCAAGGACGTCATTTACAAAGGCGGCATCGCCACCCTCAAACGGTTTCAGGATGAAGTTTCCGAGGTCGGCAACGGCCAGGAATGCGGAATTCGCCTCGAGAATTTCGATGATTTTGAAGCGGGAGACGTGGTCGAAGCCTTTATCAACGAAAACGTGAAACAGGACCTCTAGGCCTCCGATGTCCGTCCAACGCCTCGAACGAGTGAACGAACTCCTGCAACGGGAGATCGCCTCCGGTCTCTACCGGGTGCAGACGGATCCGCCGCTGGATCTGGCGCGGGTCACGGTGTCGCACGTCATGTGTTCGCCCGATCTGCGCAAAGCCCGCGTCAATATCACCGTGTTGAAGGACACGCCGGAGGCTCCGACCGCCGCCCACGTGGTCCGCGTGCTCAACAAACACCGCAAAGAGTTCCAGGCTCTGGTCGCGGAAAAAGTCATTCTCAAATTCACCCCGCATTTGCAGTTTTGTGGCGATGACAGCCTGGACGGCGCCAGCCGCGTGCTGCGCATCCTCGATACCCTGCCCATTCCACCCGAGGTTCCTCCGCATGGGCCGTCGAAGTCCTAATCGCGGCGGCGCGGAAGTCGACGGACTTCTTCTGGTCGACAAACCGGCGGACTGGACCTCCCACGATGTCGTCGGCTTTGTGCGCTCCCGCTATCGCCTGGCCAAGGTCGGCCACGGCGGCACACTCGATCCAATGGCGACCGGACTGCTCGTCCTGCTGCTGGGACGCGGCACCAAGTGCAGCGACGACGTGATGAAGGGCGAAAAAGTCTACGAAGGCGCACTGACCCTCGGTACGACCACCGACACGCAGGACGCCGAGGGCCAGGTCCTCGAAACCAAAGACGTCCCCGCGTTTTCGCCGGAGCAGATTGCCGTCGCCTTTGCGCCCTTCACCGGCGAAATCCTCCAGATGCCGCCCATGGTTTCCGCCCTCAAAAAAGACGGCGTTCCCCTCTACAAACTTGCCCGCCGCGGCGAGGAGATCGAACGCGAGGCCCGCCCCGTGCAGATTCATGCGCTCGACATCCTCGACATCCGGCTCCCGCAGGTGTTTTTCCGCGTCCGCTGCGGCAAGGGATTCTACGTGCGCACCCTCGCCCACGACATCGGGCAGATTCTCGGCTGTGGCGCCCATCTGAGTTCGCTGCGACGCACCGTTTCCGGAACCTACCGCGTGGACGAAGCCCTGAGCATCGACGCCTTGCGCAGCATGGAGCTGGAGGCCCTGCTGCCCCGCCTGCTGCCGCTTCCCCTCGTGTAAACGCGGAGTGTATCATGTCCGCACCTCTGATCGAAGCCCTCGAGCACTTTCCGGAACCCGCCGCCCCTCTCGTGCTGGCGATCGGCGCGTTCGACGGCATCCACCGCGGCCACCGCCATGTCGTCGACACCGCCCGGACGCTGGCCGAACGGCTCAACGCCCGCGTGGGCGTGCTCCGTTTCCATCCGCATCCCGCCCGCGTCCTGCGCCCCGACGCTGCGCCGCCCCTGCTCTGCACCGAACAACAAATCCACGACCTGCTCGCCGTCGACCTCCAGCTCCGCCTCCCCTTCACACCGGAACTCGCCGCGCAGGAACCCCGCGACTTCCTCGACCGCCTCGCCGCCCACCTTCCCGGACTCCGCGGCGTTGTCACCGGTCCCAACTGGCATTTTGGACGCGCCGGACGCGGGGATGTGGCCCTGCTGCGCCAGGTCGCCGCCCAAAAGGGCTGGCACGTGGAGACCGCCTCCGACACCCTCTGGGACAACGAACGCATCTCCAGCACCCGCATCCGCAACGCCCTCGAACGCGGCGACCTCGCGGCGGCAACGGCGATGCTCGGACGCCCCTACGTCCTTCAAGGCCGCGTGCGTGACGGCAAGAAATTCGGACGCGAACTGGGCTTTCCGACCGCCAATTTCCTGCCCCTCCAGGAACTGTTGCCCCCGCCCGGCGTCTACGCCATGCGCGTGACCCTCGGCAACACCCCCTGGAACGCGGCGGGATACCTCACCGCGTCCCCGGCCCTGGTGGAGGTTCACCTGCTGGATTTCCAGGGCGACCTGTACGGACAAGACCTCGAGGTGGCCCTGCACGATTACCGGCGTCCCGCCACTCCGATCGCCGACATGGGGGTGTTGCGCGCGCGGATTGAAGCCGATGTCCGCGGCATCCGGACCTATTTCCAGGAGCCGACCCCGTGAGAAGCATTCCCGCGCTCCCCCCCGACCTGACCCTGCGGCTGATGCCTGAGGACTGGCTCAACCCCATGACCCTCGACGGCGTCTGGCGCCAGAACGGCCCCCGCGTGGTCGACCTCGGCTGCGGCAAGGGACGTTTTATCCTCTCCCACGCCGCCCGCAACCCGGACACGCGGCTCCTCGGCATCGAGCGCAAACTCCGCCGCGTGCGCAAGATCGACCGAAAAGCCGAGCGGGCCGGGCTCGACAACATCCGCCTGCTGCGCATGGAGGGCTATTACGCCATGAAATACCTCATGCCCCCCGCCTGGATGGATGTGTGTTTCATTTATTTCCCCGACCCCTGGCCCAAGGCCAAACACCAGGGACACCGCCTCTTCGACGTGGATTTTATTGATGTGCTCGACCGCACCCTCGCCCCGGAGGGCATCGTCCACTTCGCCACCGACCACGCCCCCTATTTCGACGACGTCATGGACCTGCTCCGCCGCGACCCCCGCTGGCGCGACGCCGAGCCCTATCTCCCCCACGAGGACGAAGTCAGCGACTTTGAGTTGGTCTGGCGCGACAGCAAACCCATCCACCGCCACTCCTTCCGTCGCCGCAGCTGAGCCCCCAACCTCAAAAATACCATTGAAAAACGTGCCCGTGTTCCGCGTTTAGGGCATGTCGATTTATTCAACCACTGATGAACTGATGCCCACTGATACTTCTCGACAGAAAAATTAAACCGAAATGCGCTAACTATCAGTGTTTATCTGTCCATCCGTGGTTAAAAAACCGGTCCCGAGAAAACTACAACAGATAACGACGATTGTCGCGGCGCTGTCCGCCCTCCATCTAACGGCGCTTCAGGCTGAAGAGGGGGCTCCTCTTTTCCCCCTGCCCTTTACCCCGGACTTCACCCGAGGCTCGGGCTGGGGCATTGCGATTGGCGCGGGGGTTGAATACGAAACCGCCTACGCGGGTTCGGACGAAGTTGAATTTGAAGTGGATCCGGCCCTGGCCATCCAATGGAGACAGCGTTTTCTCAAGACAGTCCCATTGCCCGTGAAGACTTTGCCGTGGAAGTGGAACTGGCTATACTCTACCACTTCTGAGCATCTTCCCCTATGCTTGGTTCACCTGCATTTCCCTTGGGTGCATTGGACACTCTTCTTCATTGAAAGTGTGTCGGGTTCCGGCTACGGGAGAAGACCGAACCCGAGCCCTTCTTCCCCATGACCTATCTCGAAAAACTCTCCTCCCGCATTTCCGCCATCCAGTCCAATCTCTGCGTGGGCATCGACCCGCGTGCGCAACAGCTCGATGGAGGTTTAGACGCCTTTGTGCGCGGAATTATTGAGGAAACCTCCCCCTACGCGGCGGCCTTCAAACCCAATATCGCCTATTTCGAGGCTTTTGGCGCGGAGGGGGTTGCGGTGCTGGAACGCTGTCTGCGCGATGTGCCGAAAGACATTCCGGTGGTGCTGGACGTGAAACGCAGCGATATTCCGGAGACGATGAAACAATACGCGGAGGCTTTTTTCGGTCGCTGGCACGTGGATGCGGTGACCTTGAATGGGTTTATGGGCCTGGACAGCATCGAGCCGTTCCTGCAAAGCTCCCGTCACGGGGTGTACCTGCTGGCGGTGACCTCGAATCCGGGCGCGGCGGACATTGAGTTGCAGAAGGTGGGGGACCGTTATGTTTTTGAACTGATTCAGGACTACGCGGAGCGTGCGAAGGGCTTGCCGGGAAGCGTGGGTCTGGTGGTCGGGCTCACCAACGTGTCGGACGATGTGTTGTCGCGCGTGAAGGACCTTCCCTTGTTGGTGCCGGGACTTGGCGCGCAGGGCGGCGACCTGTCGCGGCTGGACCTGACCCGGCGCAAGGCCCCGCTGCTGATCAACGCGTCGCGCTCCATTCTCTACGGCGAGTCCGGCACGCCGGCGACCCGGGCGGAAGAGGCCATGCGGAAGATTCGCGCCGCGATGGCCCCCGCGTTCGACTAGACAAAACCAACCCTTTCCAAGGAATCCCATGTCACCCCGCATCACACTTCTCCTCCAAAATTATCCCCAGCTTGAGGTCTGCGTGCCCGATGTTCTCGCGGCCTATGAGCTGCTGCTTGGCGTGTACCGCGGCGGAAACAAACTGCTGCTCTGCGGCAATGGCGGAAGCGCCTCGGATGCGGACCACATCTCGGGCGAGCTGCTCAAGGGCTTCCAGTCCAAGCGTCCCCTGCCCTCCGCCGACCGCGCCGCGCTGGGGGAAGACCTCGCCGCCAAGCTGCAACAGTCGCTGCCGGCGATTCCGCTGACGGCGTTCGCGGCGCTGTCGACCGCCTACACCAACGATGTGGACGCGGAGTACATTTACGCGCAGTTGACCTTGGGGTTGGGAAAAGCGGGAGACGCGCTGCTGGGACTGTCCACGTCGGGCAACGCGCGCAACGTTGGGCACGCGCTGCGCGTGGCGCGGGCGCGGGGTCTGCGCACGCTGGGGATGACCGGGGAAACGGGCGGGGCGATGCGGGAACTCTGCGACGTGTGCATCCGCGTGCCGTCCCGCGAAACGTTCCGGATTCAGGAATATCATCTGCCCATCTATCACGTCCTGTGCCTACTATTGGAAGATGCCTTGTTTTCGTGATTGCGCTTTTCGCTTGAATTGCGGATACTTCGTCCGAGTTTGAAACCCTCGCGGGCCATGTCGGATCCTTTCGTACCGTCCATTCCTTCAGTCAAAACCTCTTCCGGTGGAGAGGGAATTCGGGCGTTGCAGACAATGGCGGAGGCGGTCCAGCTCCTGATCACGCAGCCAAACGTCTTTCCGGCGATAGAACAGGCCCTGCGGGTGATCGGCGAAAGTTCGAGGCAGGACCGCGCGTATTTTTTTGATTTGCGTCAGGAGGGAGAGGCGGGGACGTGGTTGTCGAGCCAGCGCTGCGAGTGGACCGCTCCCGGAATTTCCACGCAGTTGAACAACCCCGACCTGCAAAATGTTCCCATGGAAAGCCAGGTGCCCCGGTTGTTGCATTTCATGCAATCCAACATCATTTACGAAGGCCCGGTTCGGACCTTTCCCCCGGACGAACAGGCCATGCTGCTTCCGCAGGGCATCGTTTCGATGCTGATCACGGCCGTGTACGGGAATCGGGGTCTCCGCGGTTTTATCGGTTTTGACAACTGCCGGATCGATTATCCATGGACGGCGGTGGAGCACAGCATGTTGCGGGGAACCGCCGCGGCGATCGGGGCGGCCCTCGATCGCCATGAGACCTCGGAACTGTTGCGGGAGAGTGAAGAGCGTTTTCATCATATGCTGGAGAATATTCCCAGTGTGTCCGTGCAGGGATATCTGGCGGACGGAACGGTGGTGTTTTGGAACAGCGCGTCGGAAAAAGTGTATGGCTACACCCGTGAAGAGGCCATGGGCCGGAATCTGTACGAGCTGATCATCCCGGAGGAGATGCAGGCGGAGGTTCGAAGCGCGGTAAAAGCGGCGATGGAGGGACATCCGCTGCCCAGTGCCGAGCTGAAACTGAAGCGCAAGGATGGCAGCGTTGTTCCCGTGTATTCGAGTCACAGTCTGGTCCAACGCCCGGGGCGCGCCTCCGAACTGTTCTGTCTGGATGTGGATCTGAGCGAATACAAGGCCCTGGAAAACCAGTTGTTGCGTTCCCAGCGGATGGAGGCCATCGGGACGCTTGCCGGAGGAATCGGCCACGACCTGAACAATGTCCTGTCGCCCGTGTTGATGTCGCTGGGCATGCTCAAGGACAACGAAGAGGATGAGCAGCGACTCGCGATGCTCGGCATGATGGAGAAAAGCATTCTGCGGGGTTCGGACATGATCCGGCAGTTGTTGTCCTTTGCCCGGGGAATGGAGGGCCAGAAGATTCAGGTGAACCTGCTGTTTCTGTTGGGGGATTTGAAGCGGATTCTCACGGAAACCTTTCCCAAAAACATTCATCTCACATTCCATCTGGAACCGGATCTGGCCTGCATCAGCGGGGATCCCACGCAGGTGCACCAGGTGTTGCTGAACCTGTGTGTCAATGCCCGCGACGCCATGGAGAATGGAGGGACCTTGCGTGTTGCCGCGGGGATGACAGACCTCACGATTCCCCCGCCCGCAACCCTCGGGGCCCCCGCCCGGCCCGGACGCTATGTGCTCATCGTTGTGAGCGACAGTGGCTCGGGCATCCGAGCGGAAGACGCCCTGCGGATCTTTGAGCCCTTTTTCAGCACCAAACCCCGGGGCAAAGGCACGGGACTCGGGCTATCGACCTCTCTCGCCATTCTCAAAAGCCACGGGGGCTTTATCCACTTCAGCAGCGAACCCGGTCAGGGGAGCACCTTCTGCGTGTACCTGCCTGTCGCCACCGATGCGCCACAGCGCAAGGATGGGTCTGCCGTTGCTCCCGTTCCCCGGGGCGAGGGTCAGTTGATTCTGGTGGTGGATGACGAAGAGTCCATACGCGAGATTACACGGAAAACTCTGGAGGCCAGCGGTTACAAGGTGTTACTGGCCGCCAATGGCGCGGAGGCTCTGGACCTGTTCCGTCCCCAGTGCGGGCAGATTGCGCTGGTGGTCACCGATCTGATGATGCCGGTCATGGATGGCATTCAACTGATGAGCGAACTGCGGAAACAGTATCCAAAAACCCGCATTCTGGCCACGAGCGGGCTCAGCTCGCAGACGAGTTTGTCGGAACAGGTGCCGGGTCTGGCCGACCGCTTTGTCGCAAAACCTTACAGCTCGCCGGATTTTCTGCGCGAAGTCCACGCATTGTTGCGATGATCCTGGAGCCA
>CAZCFM010000106.1:0-12958 GCA_964497855.1 uncultured Verrucomicrobiota bacterium
GTGAAATGACAAACTACGTGCGACCCCTGTGTGGCATGTGGTGGGTTCTTTTCAATTGCATCCTGGCCCCCGCCCCGTAAAAGCAGACCCATGCCCCCCGCTCTCCACCTCCTGCCGAAACCCCGCCACCTGAAACTCACCGGTGAGCTCCTTTCCCTCGAGACCCTCCCCGTGTTGGAAACCCTCGGCCCCGCCGCCGTCCGCCTGCCCGGCGACGAAGCCTACCGCCTCGAAATCTCTCCCGCCGGCATCCGCATCTTCGCCCGCAACGAATGCGGGCTGCACTGCGCCCGCGCCACCCTCGCCCAGCTCCGCAAACACCCGCAGGTTCCCGCCCTGGAGATCGACGACTCCCCCCTCTTCGCCCACCGCGGCGTTATGCTCGACATCAGCCGCGACCGCGTCCCCACCATGCCCTCCCTCTTCGAATTGGTGGACCAGCTCGCCTCCTGGAAGATGAACCACCTCCAGCTCTACGTCGAACACACTCTCGCCTACACCGGCCACGAGGACGCCTGGCGAGGTGCCTCCCCCCTCACCCTCGAGGAACTCGCCGCCCTGGACGCCTATTGCCTCCGCAAGGGGGTCAGCCTCAACGCCAACCAGAACTGCCTCGGCCACTTCGAACGCTGGATCAAGCACCCCCGCTACGCCCCCCTCGCCGAATCCGCCGGCGGCCAGATGGTCAACGGTGACTGGTACGTGCGCCCCAACACCCTCTGTCCCCTCGACGAACGCGTGCCCGCCCTCATCGAGGACCTCCTCCGCCAGCAGCTCCCCCTCTGCTCCGGCCCCTTCGCCAACATCGGCTGCGATGAACCCTGGGACCTCGGACGCGGCCGCAGCCGCGCCGCCTGCGAGGCCGAGGGCAAGGGACGGGTCTTCTCCCGCCACGTCTCCCGCGTCGCCGACAAGGCCCGCGCCCTCGGCAAGCGCCCCCAGTATTGGTGCGACCCCCACCCCAATGAGGACGACGGCCTCCCCCGCGACCTCGTAGCCCTCGTCTGGGGCTATGAGGACCTCGACGACCTCCACACCCGCGCCGCCGCCCACCGCGCCGTCGGACGCGAGGTCTGGGTCGCCCCCGGCACCAGTTGCTGGAACTCCGCCACTGGCCGCACGTGGAACCGCCGCGCCATCCTCGACCACGCCGCCCGCACCCCCGGCGCCGCCGGCTTCCTCTGCACCGCCTGGGGAGACGGCGGCCACCGCCAGCCCTGGCCCATCACCCTCGCCGGCTTTGCCGACGCCGCCAGCGCCGCCTGGGCCGGCCCCGGTGCCTACGACGACAGCGCCCTCGGCCTCCACGCCTTTGGCAGCGCCGCCCTCGGTCCCTGGCTCACCCGCCTCGGCAACGTGGACGCCGAAATCTGCCGCGGCGAACGCCCCGACTGGCACGGCAACTTGCCCGCAAAACGCCCCGTCCACAACGCCACCGCCCTCTGGCGCGAAATGGAAACCAACCTCTTCGAGCCCCAGGGCAACGGCGACATCGCCGCCTGGCGCGAAGTCGGCGAGCGCCTAGACGCCCTGCGCGTCGACCTTCCTGCCGGTCTGCCCGCTTTGCTGGCGGAGGAGTGCGTTTTTGCCCTCGACCTCTCGCGCTGGACCGTCGACCGCGCGATTGTCCGCCGCACCCAGCTCACCCAAGACGCCCGCAAGGCTCTAGCCGCCCGCATGGTGGACCTCATCGAAATCCACCGCCGCCAGTGGCTTGCCCGCAGCCGTTACGGCGGCCTCGAAGACAGCAGCGCCCGCTTCATCCCCCACGCCGCCCGCTGGTGACATTTCTTTTTATCCCAGCAGGGCGCGGGTGCCGAGGTACACGTTGCGGACGGCACCGCGGAAGGTTTCGCCCAGCCAGGGCGTGTTGAAACTTTTGGAGCGCAGGCTGTCGCGGGTGATGGACGTTGTGCCCTGCGGATCGAAGAGAACGGCTTCGAAGGGTTTGCCGACGGCGATGGGATGCGGCGAGGCTTTGAGCAGACGGCGCGGGGCGTGGGAGAAGCGTTCGACGAGCAGGCCCCAGTCGAAGGCTCCCGTCAGGATGAGGTGGTGATGCAGGGCAACGAGCGCGGTTTCGAGGCCGAGAATGCCGAAGGGCGCGCGGATGAAATCGAGGTTCTTTTCGTAGTCGGTGTGGGGCGCGTGGCCGGTCGCAATCATGTCGATCGTCCCGTCGCGAAGGCCCTGCAGCAGCGCGGCGCGGTCGCTTTCGCTGCGCAGCGGGGGCATCATTTTAAAGTTTGTGTTGTAGCCTTTGAGCTGGCTGTGATCGAGCAGCAGATGATGCGGCGTGACTTCGGCGGTGACCTGAACGCCCTGGTCCTTGAAGCGGCGGATGCTGGCGACGGCCCCGGCGGTGGAGACGTTCTGAATGTGAATTCGTCCGCCGGTGGCGGCGGCCACGCGCAGGTCGCGCTCGACGCCGATTTCCTCGGCCATCGCGGGAATGCCGGGCAGTCCGAGGCGGAACGATTCGCGTCCCTCGTGCATGACGCCGGAGGCGGAGAGCGCGGGGGTGTCGGGATAAATGCCCACGACCACATCGAAGTGACGGCAGTATTCGAGGGCTCGGCGCAGGACGTAGGCATCCTGCAGCGCGTGGTTGGCGTCGGTCACCATCACCGCCCCTTTGGCGGCCATGTCGGCAATCTCGGCGAGTTTGCCGCCCTGGCGTCCCTGCGTGAGGCAGCCCGCGACGGATACGGGGATGCGGGCCTGGGCGCGGGCCATGCTCTGCACAAACGCGACCATGCCGCCGGTGTCGATGGGCGGATCGGTGTTGGGCATGGCGAGAATGCGGGTGAAACCGCCGGCGATCGCGGCCTCGGTGCCGCTGGCAATCGTTTCGCAGTCTTCACGTCCAGGCTCGCGCAAATGCACATGCACATCACAAAGCGCGGGCAGCAGAACGAGGCCGCGGGCATCGACGATTTCGGCGTCCGGCGGTGGCGTGAGGGAGGGCGCGAGGGCGCGGATCTCGCCGTCCTCCACGAAAACGTCGAGGATCTCCGGCCGGGCCTGTCCGGCGTGCACGACGCCGGCCTGTTGGAAGAAGCGGGTTTTCATGCGGGATCCTCCAGCGAGCGGCCCTGGACTTGCGGGGTCAGATGATACAGAACCGCCATGCGGGTGGCGATGCCGTTTTCAACCTGCGTATTGATGAGGGTGCGTTCGTAGGTCATGACATCGTCCACGAGTTCGACGCCGCGGTTGACCGGTCCGGGATGCATGATGTACATGCCCTGTTCGCGGATGGCGCGGAAACGCTCGGCGGTGACGCCGTAGATGGAGTGGTATTCCCTCATGCTGGGGAAGAAGTTGGCCTGCTGCCGCTCAAGCTGGAGGCGCAGGAGGTAGAGCACGTGCGGCCGCCACTCGAGGATCTCGTCGAAGCGGGTGAAGACCTTGACGTAGTCGGGAATGCTGCCGGGAATGAGCGTGGCGGGGCCGAAGGCGGCGACTTCGAGACCGAGCATGTGCATGATGCTGAAGACGGAGCGGGCGACACGCGAGTGCAGGATGTCCCCGGCAACGACGATGCGTTTACCAGGCAGATCGGGGATCACCTCGCGGAAGGTGAAGGCGTCGAGCAGGGCCTGCGTGGGATGCGCGTGGTTGCCATCGCCGGCGTTGATCACCGAGGCCTTGGTGTGGCGGGCGATGTATTCGGGAACACCGCTGGCCCCGTGGCGCACGATCATGTAGTCCACCTGCATCGCCTGCAGCGTGTCGATGGTGTCGAGTATGGATTCGCCCTTGACGACGCTGGAGGTGGCGACGCTGATGTTGGTGACGTCGGCGGAGAGGCGCTTGGCGGCGATTTCGAAGCTGGTGCGGGTGCGGGTGGAGGGTTCGTAGAAAAGAGTGAGAACGGTTTTGCCGCGGAGGGTGGGGACTTTTTTGACGGAGCGGGTGAAAAGGTCTTTGAAGGGCTTGGCGGTGTCGAGGATTTGCAGAACCTCTTCGGCGCTCAGATCGTCGATGCTGAGCAGGTCTTTGCGGGGAGATTTCACGCGGCCTCCGGGCTGAGGTGGATGATGTCCTCGCGTCCGTCGGTCTCGCGGAAGTGGACGCGGAGGTAGTCCTTGCGGCGGGTGGGGATCGCGACGCCGGTCCAGGTGGCGGCGATGGGAAGTTCGCGGTGGCCGCGGTCGGCGAGCACGGCGAGTTCGATGCGGCGGGGGCGGCCGTAGTCGAGCAGCACGTTCATGGCCGCGCGGATGGTGCGTCCGGTGAAGAGGACGTCGTCGCAGAGAATGATGGAGGCACCCTCGACGTCGAAAGGAATGTCGGAAGCCTGGATGCGGGGCATCGCGGCGAGGTTGCTCAGGTCGTCGCGGTAGAGGGCGATGTCGATCGTGCCCTGCTCGATGTCGCCGCGCGATGTGCGGAGTTCGGCCACCAGGCGGTTGGCCAGGACGACGCCCCTCGTGTGAATGCCCACAAAGGCAATGGGGTCGTTGCCATGGACGTCCAGAATGCGCGCTGCGAGGGTACGGATGGCCCCGGCAACGCCGGCGGCGTCGAGGATCACGGTTTCGCGGAGGGGACCTTTCATGGTCTCCCCCGCTATGCTGCGGGCGTGGAAAATCAATGCGAAAGGTTTTCCGAGTGTCGGAAAGGCGGCGGGGGGCTCTTTCCGAAGCTCGGAAAACCGGTTTCGCGTCAGCCTTTGGTCATTTTGCCCTTGTCCGCGGCCTGAGCGTTCGCCCGCGCGGCTTTGGCGTTGGATTTCATTTCACCGACCGTGCGGGTTCGCAGCCGCGCCGCGCCGCGGGTGTTTCGGAGTTTGACACGGGTGCCCGCTTTGTCGTGTGCGGCGAGTCGTTTTTTCGCAGCGGGGATCTGTTCGGCGTACTGTGGAAGCCAGGCGGCCTGCGCCACCAGCATCTCGTCGGTCATTTGCCAGATTTCTTCGGGATTGCAGACGGCGGCGCAGAGAGGGTCGTGCAGCATCGCCTGTTTCAGCAGGGTCACGTCGCCATGAACGGTGGCCTCCATGCCCATTTTCTGCACCCAGGCCGACGCCGAACAGGTGGCCGCGCAGGCCGGCGGCAGGTCGCCCACCACGGGAATGTTCATGCCCGTGCCGTCCACGTAGCCGGGCACTTCAATGACACAGCCTTCCGGCAGGTTCGTGAGGATGCCGGTGTTCATGACATTGAAGTGGCCACGGTAGATTCGCCCCGTCTCCAGGGCCTCGATGATGTAGGAGCCATGTTCCTCGCTGCGTTTCTCCGGCGAAATCACGGGCGCGGGATCTTTCAGCCACTGCGGGAAATCGACGTCGAACCAGTTGCGGCCCTCTTCGCACACGCGCAGGTAGCCTCCCGTTTCGCCGTTGATCCAGGAGGAGAGGTCAATCCATTTTTTGATTTCGCCGGTGCGTTTGCGGTACCAGGGCAGGTACTCGCTCAGGTGTCCGTTGGATTCGGTGCTGTAGTAGCCGAAACGCTGCAACACATCGATGCGCACCTTTTCCGTGCGGGCGAACAGTTCATGCTGCGGAAACAGCTCGGGCAGCATCGGCACAAAATCCCGCCCCCGCCATTTCGCCTGCAGGAACCAAGTCTGGTGGTTCAGACCGGCAGCCACCACATCCACGTCCCGGCGATCGATCCTTTCGTCCTTCGCGATGAGGCCCTCACGGCGGGCCCACATTTCGATGACGTGTGTGATTTGCCAGTGCGCTCCCTGCACGCCGTGGCAGAGCCCGACCGTGCGCACGCCGCCATGCAGATTGCAGGCCCAGGTGTTCATGGCCATCGGATTCGCGTAGTTCATGAACAAGGCGCCGGGCTTCGACACCGCGCGGATGTCGGCGCAAATGTCCAGCAGGGCCGGGATGGTCCGCTGCGCATACATCAGACCGCCGGCGCAGAGCGTGTCGCCCACGCACTGGTCCACGCCGTACTTGAGTGGAATTTCGATGTCGCTGTGGAAAGCCTCCAGCCCTCCCTGGCGTATCGTGCACAGAATGTAGTCTGCGTCTTCCAGAGCCTTGCGGCGCTGGGTGGTGGCCAGAACCTTCGCGGGGAGTTTGTTCTCTTTGATGTCGCGTTTGACGAGTTGCGTGACGCGATCCAGATTCTCTTTGGAAATATCCATCAGCGAGAACGTGCTGTCGGCCAGCTCCGGCACGGCGAGGATATCCTGAACGAGGCGGCGGGTAAAGCCGATGGAACCGGCTCCGATCATGGCGATTTTGATGGGCATACGAATCCTGGGAAGGGGTTGGCCGTCAAGAATACCCCATCGATTCGGCTTGCGCATATGGGATTGTTGATGAGAGTATAGTCGATTTGTGAAAGCAGGACTTCCCGACATTCTCAAACGATTGCCCGAAGGAAACCGCGCCGTCTCCGGCCAACACGTGTCGGGCGGCCGGGAGACGCGCGTCCCCAGGGACAACTACGACTGGGACGGCGTCAAGCGCATTTCGACAGGTTCCAGGCCCTATTTGGTGTATCAGCACACCCTCGCGGGGGAAGGCGAGCTGTTGCAGGAAGGTAAATTCCATCCGCAAAATCCCGGAGACTCCTTTCTGGTTTGCGTTCCCTCCACCCACCGCTATCGCCTGCCCGCTTCGTCGCCCCAATGGTCATTTTTTTACTTATCGGTTTCGCATCCCTATGTGGTCGAACGCCTGCGGAACTCCATTGGACCCGTGCTGCGTTTGGGCGAAGCGCACAGCCATCTCGCGGCCCTCAAGGCCATGCGCGTTCTGGAGCTGTTGATGGCGCCGCCTGTGGCCGAACCCTTTGCCGAAGAGCGCGCGCTGTTCGATTGGATGCTGCACATCGAAGAATCCTCCCTCCAGCAGCGCTATCCCGACGGCGAGCGGCAGGTCATCCTCCAGGCTCTTCGCGCTAAAGTCCTTCAGCGTCTGTCGCGTCCGCCCACGGTGGATGAACTCGCCCGCAGCGAAGGCAAGTCGCGCAGCCTCTACAGCCATGAGTTCCGGCGCCGCACCGGCTGTACGCCGGCGGACACCATGCGCGATGTTCGACTGCATGAAGTGAAACGCCTGCTGATGCAATCCAATGACACGCTCGACGCGTTGGCGGCCGCGACGGGTTTCGCCGACGCCAATCATCTCTGCAAAGCCTTCCGCCGCGCCTTTGGCCTCACACCCGGGGCCTTCCGTCAACAGGCCGGCATGTTGCCGCGCTGAAAACAAAACCGCGAAGGAGATTTCTCCCCTTCGCGGTTTCGTTCGGTTGTTCTGCTCCGGCGCTTATTCGTCCTGCACGAGGGTTTCGTGCGGGATGAGGGCGCAGTATTCGTCGAGACTGCCACCGCGCAGGCAGCATTCGATGATCTGTTTGCCGAGGGGCAACAGGTCGGGTTCGAGGAACTGCGACAGCTCCTGCTTGAAGAAGTCGCGCAGCAGTCGCGCGCCGACGTCGTAGGCTTCGACGCCCACTTCCGGCTGTTTTTCGACGTTGAAGAACCAGGATCCAATCGGACGGCCTTCGACGACGATGGAACTCGGCGACCATCCCAGCAGCGGGCAACGGCAGGGCTTGACCTGTCCGCTGTGGAAGTTCGCACCGCCGCGACGGGCGAGGTATTCACGGGTCACCCACTGCGGCATGAAACTGACTTCCCATGCGCCGATGTGCTGGTTGGGCACGAGGATGTATTTCACGCGCGGGGTGTCGAGAATCTGCTTCAGAATCAGGTTGGCCTGATCGACGCGGCGTCCCGTGGCAAAGGGCCAGTAGGAGCCAACGCCTTCGCTGGACATGCCTTCGGAGGCCACGATGCTCGGGTTGGCATGACCGCGGGGAGCGACCAGACGCCAGAGCCAGGCCAGCGCGGGCGGGAGCAGATGGAACATGCCCAGGATGCCGTAGGTGGGTTTTTCCCGGGTGCAGGGCGGGCAGCGGACGCCGAAGGAGCGGATGTCCACGTCCAGCGTGCCGCGGTGGATTTCGGGCACGATTTCGCAGGGGATGATCACGCGCGGGTTGGGGCAGGACTTGCCGGGCGCGTCCTGAATGTGTTCCCAAATGAGGGCGGTGCCGCCGGGCTGCGCATCGATGTTGAGGAACAACAGAGGCTTGGCCGGGTTGATGGTCAGTTTTTCCAGATGCGGATCCACGCCGTAGCGCTCGATGTGGTTGACGCGCACAAACCAGGCGTCTTCCGCATCCATCAGCGTCAGCTTGCCGTTGCCTTTGTTGAGGCTGGGGTGGCACAGCGCCATGTCGTCGGTCACCGGACGAATATGGCAGCACTGGGGAATGGTGATGTGGCGGGTTTCCTGGGTGACGATGTTGCGGCCGAGCAGCAGGGAACCGTCCTGCTCGCGGTGCGGCAGTTCCAGCATTTCGCTCTTGCCGCCACCGCTGGCGCCCTCGTGGGAAATGCCGATGCGGTTGTCGTAGGGAGTGATGATCTGCGCGGCGGAACAGTGCATGGTGATCCACTCCTCCTTTTCGCCGAGGGTCAGCAAAACGCCGTAAATGCCTTTTTTGGCGCTGGGGCCGGGGTAAAGGTTGTAGCTGAACAGCTCATGCATGCCCGGCAGGCGGTTGTGGACGACCATCTGTTTGCCGTTGAGGTGGGTGTGACGGAAGGGCGGGGCGACGTAGATGATGGCTTTGGGCGAAAAGTCCGCCGGCAGAACCTCCGGGGCGATCATGCCCTGCAACATCGCCAGACCCAAGGCGAAAAATCCGGCGTTTGACGGGGCGATCACCAGCGCGTCCGTGCCTTTGCCGGGCATGCCCGCCGTGAAGGCGAAACAGGCCAGGTCCTGCGTCTTGAGCCAGGCGAAGGTCTCGGCGCGCAGCGCGTCAAAATTCTGTCCGAAACGATCCTGAAAGGTCGGTTTGTCCGTCGGCTGCTTGTCGCCGATCACCATGCAGTCCGGATCACGGCGGCGCATGTAGGGCTCAAAGTAATTGGCACTGATGCCGTTCTTCACGCGGCAGACGCGGACTTCATCGACCTTTCCTTTGCCGGGCACATCGTAGGAGACCACATGCCAGCCGTCGGGACCCGCATCGCGCACCGACAGTTCGATGAGCTGTGCGGCCGAGGTGGCCAGTGTTACGGATTTTGCGCCAGCCAACACATCGGCGGCAGCGGGGGGGAGATGCAGGTTCGGGAGGTAGTTTTTTTCACTCATGGTTTGTCCGGGGAGGGGGTTAGGGGCAATGCGGATGCAAATTATCACAATTCGAAATCTGAAAATAGCGCAGGAAATGAAATTACTGACTGTATTTTGATATCAAAAGAAGATATGTGACGTATGAGATGCCCGACACTCTATCAAAAGCGTTGTTGAACCGAGTGTTGCGTTCCGATTTTTTACGGACGCACATGCAGGAGTTTTATCTTGTGAGCGGTATGGAGGTGTTGATTTTGGATGCCCTGGGCACGCTGAGGATGTCCTGGCCGCGGCAATCGGCGATGAGTTGGCGGCGGGTCATCGAAACAACATCGGCGGGGGGGCAGGTCTTGCAGCGGGCCCGTCAGGAGCTGTTGGCCCGTCTGGAACAAGGCGAAAACGCAGGGCTTTCGCGGGCCTGCGGACTTCTCGAAATCGGGTGCAGGATGCACATGGACGGGCGGACGGTGGGCTTTTGGCTGTTGTCGGCGGGTCGGGAACCAAAGGGTGGGTTGGAAGAGACGGAAGGGGTTTGGAAAGAACAGGCCAAGCAGGGGGGCGGGGTTTCATGGCCGCAGTGGCGACAGGCCTGGGAAGAAACTCCGGTTTGCACGCGGCCACAGGGGGAGATTTGGGGGCGATGGTTGGCCAAAGCCGCAGCGGAATTGCATCGTCATTTGGAGGAAGTCACGGCCCCGGATCCAGGTCCGCGCACTCTGCCCGTTTCCGTGCGTCAGGCCTGCGAGTGGGTGCGCGAACACCATGCGGACCCCATTCGCCTGCAGGATGTGGCCGCCCGCTGCGGGATCAGTTCCGAACACCTGAGCCGATTGTTTCACCAGAGTACAGGCCTGCGTTTCCGCGAATTTTTGTGCGAAACCCGCCTGAATCAGGCCTGCTCCCAGTTGTCCACGACGCCGGACCGGGTGGCGGACATCGCGGCCCGCACCGGCTTCTCCACGCTGTCGCGCTTCAACCAGGCATTCCGGACACATACGGGCCTCACCCCGCGGGAGTGGCGCAAACGACGGACGGGCGGCTGAAGGTCCTCAGTCTTGATCTTCGAAGTGAAGGGTGCCAATGTCTTTCCGAAAACGGGCACCGTCAAAACGGAGCTTGGCGAGCTCGGCGTAGGCCGCCTGTCGTGCCTCAGAAAGACGGTTCCCGGTGTGGGAAACACTGAGAATACGGCCCCCGTTTGTCTCAAATCCACCGTCAGTTGTCTTGCGGGTGCCTGCGTGGTACACGCGGCCCGTTTGAATCGTTTCCAGCCCGTGGATGCGGTCTCCGGATGAGCTTTTGCGCGGGTAATCGTGGGAGGCCACGACCACCGTCATGCTCCAGCCTTCGTGAAAACGGATGAGGGAGGGCTGCAGTTTTCCCAAAGCTGCCTCCAACAGAAAACCGGCAAAGTCGCCTTCAACAATCGGCAAAACAGCCTGCGCCTCTGGGTCGCCGAAACGGCAGTTGAATTCGAGCACCTTGGGGCCGTCCTGCGTGAGAATGATCCCGAAATACAGAAATCCCTTGTAGCGGAGTCGGTCTTTTTCCAAGCCGGCAACGCAGGGACGGAGGATGTCGCGTTCAATTTGTTCAATCAGGTCCGGAGGCAACAGACGGCGCGACGCCACCGCGCCCATGCCGCCCGTGTTGGGGCCCACATCGTTCTCGGCCAGACGTTTGTAGTCCCGTGCGGGGGTGAAATAGAGATAGTCGCCTCCAGAAACGGCGCAAATGATCGACACCTCTTTGCCTTCAAGAAACTCCTCGACAAAAACCCGGTCTTCCCCGAATTCCTTGCGGCTGAACACCATATCGATGAAGGTATCGGCTTCGGCTGCGTTCGCGCACACGGCCACCCCCTTGCCGGCAGCCAAACCATTGTATTTGAGGACGGCCGGATAGGATCGGATCGCGGCGCGGCAGGAATCGGCGGAATCGGTAATCGTAAAGCCACCGGTGGGAATCCCGTGGCGGATCATGAATTCCTTGGCGAAAATTTTACTGCTTTCGAGTTGAGCGGCCTGCTGGAAAGGTCCGAAACAGGGGATGCCGGCGGCTTCACAAGCATCGGCAAGGCCCTGAGCCAGCCAAGATTCTTCGCCAGCGACGCACAGATCGACGTTCTCGCGCGTCATCCACGAAATCAAGTCGGCAATCGTGGGAAGGCCGGGCAGGGGCGTGGCCAGGGAAGCCATCCCTTCGCTGCCGGGACAGGCAAACAGCGTGGGGTTCGAGGGGGAATCCGCCAAAGCACGGGCCAGGGCGTGTTCACGGCCGCCTTTGCCAACAATCACAATCTTCATGGGCTCAGAATCTCCAGGGGAATCAGGTTTCACAGCGCCTATCTCGCAGGAATCCAAAAGCAAGCGAAAGCCAACTAGCGTTACATTTAGCCATTATTACAACAGCTGCAATATTAAATTCATGCGTAAATGTTTATTGCAACAGTTGCAATATTAAATGTTGGGACGTGTGGGTTGCCCTGACTAGACGCGGGCTAACGCATCCAGAACACTTTCGCCCAATCATCGTACGGCTAAATTTCCAGACCCTCGTACTGTCCGGTTTGTGCATGACCCAGATAGAGTGCCAGTAAGTCGATGGCAGCTTGCACGTCGTGGGCGTGAACCATTTCGTTGACAGTGTGGATGTAGCGGGTGGGAACACTTAGGGTGATTCCGGCGCAGCCTGGCCCTGAACGCTGCAATGCACCGCCATCGGTTCCGCCCCGCGGAAGAATTTCCATTTGATGGGGAATGTTGTTCTTCCTCGCCAAATCCCGCATGTGTTGGACAAGCAGCGGATGACTGATCAGCGATCCGTCCATGATTTTAATCCCCACGCCTCCACCCATGGACGTCACTTGGGCGTCGACACTGCTGCCGGGATGATCGGCGGCAATCGTGGTATCAAGCGCAATCCCAATTTGAGGCTGGACCTGGAACGCGGCCGTCGTTGCTCCCCGCAGTCCGATTTCCTCTTGCGTGGTGGCAACGGCGACAACGGTAAACTGACACTTGGGCATTTTGCGCAGAGCCTCAATCATCACAAAAACTCCAACGCGATTATCCACGCTCTTGGCGGCAAACGCATCACCGCATTCGGTGAACCCACGGTCCAAGGTCACCATCCCGCCGATTTCGAACGAAGCCTTGACGTCATCCACCTTCATGCCTGTATCCACAAAAAACTGTTCTAGTTCCGGCCCTTTGTCATCCGGTTTGCTGAGTAAATGGGGCGGCTTTGTGGAGTAACACAACACGCCCGGAGCGACCGATCCGTCGATCTTGTTCACCAGCACGCGCTGGGCAAAAAGCTGGCGAGGGTCAAAACCACCAAGAGGCTGCAGGCGTAGAAATCCCTTCTCGTCGATGTATTTGATGATGAATCCGATCTCATCCATGTGCGCCGCAATCATGATACGCGCATCGCTTTCCCCCGGGAAGGTCGCGTAGAGATTGCCCATCGCGTCCACACGAAGTTCGTCCGTCAATTGGCAGAGTTCCCGACGGACGATGCGGCGTATAGCGGCTTCTTGACCCGGTACCCCCCGGGCTTCACACAACTCTCTAAGCAGGGAAATATTCATGGTTTTTTCACTCGTGATTATGGTTGGAGAAGAAAATCTTTTCCTCCCGTCTGGGAAACTTCACTCCGGAAGCAATACACCTTTGCAGATTTTGATTAAGTCTGGCAACCTCATTCTGCTTGTAACCGACCGAAGGCCTCCGTTGTGGTACTCCGAACCAAACGCTTAGTGCCTTTTTCGGACCTCACGTCACCTGCCGCAGCGACTTCATTCCCACCCAGCCGCCTTTGATCGTTTTG
>CAZCFM010000107.1:0-12953 GCA_964497855.1 uncultured Verrucomicrobiota bacterium
GCGCAAAAACATCTTCATGCCCCTTCGATAGACGCCCACACGCAACAGCACAAGCGAAAAGGTTATGGATGGGGAGACCTCCACGAATGGTGTCCGCATAAAGGTGACACCGACATTCCTGTCTGTGAGACGTCATCAAGCAACGAAGTCCAATGCCAGCGTGTTTCAGCAGGAGCTATGGACGCTCGAGGTACAGGACCCTTCACAGACAAATGTCTGTGTCACCTGTACATGCCTCCCACGGGGATGCCCCCCCCCGCAACATTCAGCCCCGAAAACGCTTTCTTTTTGCGTCAAATTGGGAGCCTCATCCCCCCGTCGGTAATTGGGCAAGACAACAGGCCTACGCGCGGGTATACGCCGGTTTGAAATCCCAATAGGTTTAGTATTTTTTCTTCCCTATAATTTTTCCCAAAAAAGGGTAAGAAGCCCAGCATAGCGTGCAAAAGGACTCCGGTTTTGTGAAGGAAAGGGAGGAAATACAGTCCTTGTGTTTTAACCGATTTATTGATATGCGAGTCATGGTTAATTTATGAACACGCCATGAAATCCTACATGATCCCCTTTCTGCTTCTCGCCTGCGCCACTTTGGGTAACGCATTGGCCAGCGATGTGCCCACTCTGGATGCCGCCAAAGTCCGGATGCAGGACGAGCTGGAGGCGGCGAAACTGCAGTACCAGCACCAGGGAAACCGACTCTTGCAGGCGCACAAGGAAAATGTCGAACGTCTTGCTCTCCAACTCCTTCAGGAAAACGATCCCGAAGGAGCCCTCGAAGCCAAGGTGGTCCTGAAGCGCCTTGAGGAGGATCCCGCAGGCAGCGTGGAGGACGTCAAAAACCCCAAGGTTTTGGCCGCCCTCGAATGGCAGCAGACCCGGAAACAAAACATCGAAAACGACTACACGCGTATCCGTCGCCCCATCCTCAGCCGTTATCAGGAGGGAGCCAACGTCATGATGCGTCGCAGCGTCGAAGCCAATCAACTGGACGATGCCATAGCGTGGAAAACCTGGAGGGATGCTCTGGCTGCGGAGATCGCACAGTTGCCAGCCGAGATCCCCACTGCCGCACCCAACGAAGACACCCTACTTCCGGGCGGAACAAAACGGCAGCTTGTCCTGTACAATCAGCACAACGGGGATGCGAAAAACCGCGGCACGAAAACCGTGAATATTCTCCTGACTTTTAAGGATAAAAGTGTCTGGAAACTCGAAAATCAAGAGACCAAATGGCGTGAGAACCGTGCCGAAGTCACACGATTTGATTTGCCGAATCTTCAATATGATAAAATTCGCATCGAAATTGTTGAGTGGCACGGAAGCGGAGGAGGGTTTTCTGAGATTCAAATCGTAGACACAAACAAAAATATTTTAAAAGATGAAATGATCAGCGCCAGCGGACAACTCGACGAACGATTCCCTAAAAAAAATCTTACGGATGGTATTTTACATTCAAAAGAATTGTTCAAGGGGTATTGGCTTTTGCCTAACGGTCAAAAAGGGTGGGTCGACATTGTTCTTTAGCGCATGATGAGTTTAGAAAATTCATGCGGGCGGCGCTGGTGAATTCAACATTCTAAAATGACAGCTTTATCTTCACACCCTCTACACTACCCGAGAGACAATTCATGAAACTAAACGTTGGTTGCGGAACAGATTATCGAGAAGGCTTTGTCAATATTGATGGCAGCACCCGTCTGCCCCGTGTGGACCGGGTGATTGATATCAGCACCGATCGGCTTACCTGTCACTTCGCGGCGGGAAGTGTTGACCACATTCTCGCCAATGACATCGTGGAGCATCACTATCACTGGGAGGCGGTTGCCCTGCTGCAGGATTTCCACACGCTCCTGAGGCCTGGGGGAACTGCGGAAATTCGTGTGCCAGACGCGGCCCACATCATCCGCCACTGGCGGATGCCGATGGAGAGGAAACTCACGTTGCTCTTTGGCGGGCAGGACATTCCCCAGGGACGGGACGCAGAGATGGATCAGTCCAGGAAGCAGTTTCCACAGTATTTTTGCCATAAGTTTGGATGGACGATGGATCGCATGAAGCTGGAACTTTCACAGATTGGGTTTGGCCAGGTGATATGCAAACGGGCGCACACTAACTTCATCACCCTCGCCACAAAGTAGGCGCTGAGCAGGACATTTTCCCATGCAGGTGAGTTCATGAGCCAAAACGACCGCAGGAATGCCGGCATGAGTGCTGTCGCATTTTTGTCGAGGCCGGCGCTTCAGCTGCTGGTGACCCCTTTTCTCCTGAAAGAACTGGGTGCGGACGGCTTTGGCTTGTGGATGATCGTCCAGAGTTTGATTGCATTGACCGGCATGGCGGATCTCGGGATTGCACCCGCAACGACCCTGTTTGTCGCACGCTACGTTGGAAAAGATGACCGGAAGGGCGTACTGAGAATCCTGGGGGTATCTTGGACACTGTATGGATGCATCAACGTCCTGCTGTTCGCTTTGGTTTTTTGGACTTCCCCCTTTCTGCTGGAGTGGATGAATGCCGGGTCACTCTTGAACGGCAGCCTCGACCTGAGCATGCGCCTGTTGTTGGCCTTGGCGGTCTCCTCACAACTCCTGCAATCCTTGCTGGATGCCATTCTGCGGGGATTCGAGCGCTATGACCTCGAATCGGGTCTGCGTCTGGTGGGCAACATTCTTATTCTGGTGGGCATTGCGCTGATGGCCTGGTTGAGGCAGGGAATCGAGGGAATGCTGTTGTTGCAGGCACTGGTTTTCTGCGTCAGCATTCTTGCCAGTGTGGGCCTGGTGGTCCGTCAGGTGGGCAGCCTTCGCTGGATCATGCCGCAGGGCGACCTCCGAACCCTTCGCGAAATCTTCCAAGTCGGGGTTTATGGTGGACTCCAAGGAGTTTTTTCGGTGTTGTTTTCCCAGGTTGACCGACTGATGGTGGCGAGCCTGATGGGTCCTGCGGTCACTGGTTATTACGCAGCATGTATGCAGCTGACACAGCTTGCCCATGGAGTTCTGGCCCGGGCGTTGAGTTTTCTTTTTCCCAAATTCGCCGGTATTCCAGAGAAAAACCACGATCAGCGCTGGAGGGTTTTCCGGAAGGGCATGGTGATCTCAACGTTTATTGGATGCGTGATCAGCCTTGTGTTGTTTTTTCCGGCCAGGTTGATTTTGCAGCGATGGCTGGGCGACGATCTCCCCGCTGACCTCGTTGAAAGTTTCCGGTGGCTGGCGATTGTAAATGCGTTCTATGCCACCACGATCGTCCCGCATAATCTATTGCTGGGGCGTGGGGCCTTCCATCTGGGAGCCCTGTTCTCTTTCCTGAGCTTTGCATTTGTGGCTGGAGGTTCGGTCGTGCTCATTCCTGCGTATGGCATTCTCGGCGCCGCGCTTGGAAAACTCCTCTTCCTCCCCAGCTCGATTCTTTCACGTGTGGTGGTGCTGAAACAGGCCTTTGGAGTCTCCTCCTGGTGGGATGGGCTTTCCCAGCTCTTCCCGGTCGCAGTTTGTTTCTGCGTGGCGCTTCCACTAGAACATCTTCTGCACATCGCTTTGCCCTCGTACCCCATCGCGGTTTGGTTTTTTGCCGGAGGGACCGCCACACTGATGACCGTACTTGCCCTGCGGCTTGTTTACCGTATAAGACTTTTCCCATAGATGAAAACCTCCCTCCACATTCTCTCGACCCTGCAAACGAATATAGGTGATGAATTCATCCGCGATGGGATTTTGTCGGTGCTCCACACCCTCCACCCCGCGTTCCCCTACAACGTGACGGTGTACAACAAACACCAGCCTTGGACCTTTTATCCGAAAGGGCATCCCATCCGTTGGGTGGAACCCCTGGCCAAACGGAACCTGCGAGGGTGGCGACCTCTTGCCCGCCTGTTGGGGCGCATTCCCGGCAATCGATTTTTCGAGGCGCACCTGGTAATTCAATCGGGCACACCGATTTTATGGCAAGGTGCCTGCCGTTCCGAATGGGCCGGACCTTTCTGGTCCTCCTTCGCCGCCCACCCGCACCGCCGTGCGCCTCTCTTTAACCTGGGCGGAGGTTCCTGTTATTCCTGGCTGAAACCCCCGGAACGCTTGGAGGGGGAGGACCGGACCTTTGCGCGTCGTATGGTAGAGCTTTCCCAGCTCCTGACGGTGCGGGATCCGCTTGCCGCGCGCCTGCTGGGGGAAGCCTCCGGCAGGGATATACCCGTTATTCCCTGTCCCGCCTTTCTGGCAGGCCGCTTTCATGTGCCGACCCCGGCGCCCGCCGGGGAGGTCCTGCTGTTGAACGTCATGCCCCGCGCCGGACATTTTGACTACCAACAGAATATCCGAGCCGACGATTGGAAACAATCGGTGGATCATCTCATTCAAACCCATCGAAAGACATTTCGAATGCGTTTTGTGTGCCACAGCCAGCAGGAGTTGGATTTTGCCCGAACCCAGTGGCCGGAATTCGAGGCGTTTCGTCCCGATTCACCCCAGGCATATTTTGAGGGCTGCCAAGGGGCCGTTGCGGCGGTCACAAATCGTCTCCATGCGGCGGTAGGCCTTTCCGGTCTGGGGATTCCCGGCATTGCCATCGGGACCGATACCCGGATGTTGATGACCCAACAGATCGGGATTTGCACACTGTTTGCGCCGGAGGCAACGCCGGACCGCCTGGCACAGGAGCTGGCGGAGATCTTGCGCCAGCGGGAGAGTCTCTCGGAATCCCTCTCCCGGAAACGGGAGCAGGTGATGCAGACCTATGTGGACCTCCTTGCCAAGCAACCCGCACTGTCGCAGGCATGAAAGCACAGATACGTAATTGGATGTATACTCTTGTGCAGCGAACGCTGTTCCGAAGCGGACCGAGGAAACGAAAGGAGGCCCGCAGGATATCCATTCTCTACAAACCAGACGCCATTGGTGATTTTATTCTGTTCAGTGGTGCCCTGCGGACTTTGTTCGCTGCGGGGGGATCGCGGAAGTGGGTGCTGATCACCGCGCCAGCAGTGGTGGATTTCGCCAAACAGCAGTTTCCCGAACTGGAGGTGGTGGCAATGAGCGGGGCCTACGACCCTGGACTCCTGCGCTCCTGGAAACGCGTGGCCTCCCTGCGCCGTTTCGCCCGCGAAAATAAGGTGGAAACCCTTCTCTGTTTCCGCCATGTGCGCAACGGGTTTGACCACGTGATTCTCAACTGGCTGAATCCTCGTGAAAGTTTCTGTTGCGGGGACAGCCCGATTTCGACTCTCCTGCCCAAGGGCACGGCCTTTTTTCCATTTACCTGTGTTGTTCCCTACCCTGCGGACAATCCGGATGCGTTGCCCTTGGAAGTCCAGGCGCATCGGGTTTTGCTCGAGGCTTTCCTAGGCCGTCAGGGGCTGAACGTTTCCCCCGATATCCGGTTCGCTTCCTCTGCTCCACAGGAGCGCCCCTATGTGCTTGTTTTTCCGGCCACGCGGAGCCGACTGCGGAACTATCCCGTCGATAAACTGGCGGAGGCTCTGCAGGGCACCCGCTCGGAACTGGGGGCCAACGAAATCAAGGTCGCGGGGCTTCCGGAGGAGGCGGAGATCATGGAGGATCTGCTGTCGCGAATCCCGGATCTGACCCAGGTGGAGAAACTGCATCCTCAGTCGCTGACGGAGTTGATGCGCTGGATTCAACACGCGCGCGCGGTGGTGTCGATGGATTCCGCTCCAGCTCATTTTGCCATTGTGTTTGATCGTCCGGGCGTGTTTATTCTGGCGGCAGGGCAGTGGGGGCACTTCGCCCCTTGGCAAACGCGGCCCGATCAGATATGGCTTTACACCCGTCCCTCCTGCCAAATGTGCAACTGGATTTGCCCATTCGAACAACCCCGATGCATCACCGACATCCCGGCGGAGACGGTGACCGAAGCCCTGCGCAAGGCCCTGACGCAACAACCATAATCTCTCATCTCTTTTTTCCATGCGAACCACCCTTTTTATCAAAAAATATCTGCGGCGTCTGGGATATGACCTCATTAAATTCAACCCGGTGAAAAGTCCGGTGGCACAGCGGAAAGCGCTGCTGGACGCCTACGGCATTGATCTGGTGTTGGATGTGGGGGCCAATATTGGTGATTTTGGAGAGGAACTTCGCAGTTTTGGGTATGCGGGGCGCATCTTATCCTTTGAGCCTCTCCACGAAACCTATCGGATTCTGGAACGTAAAACCCGCCCGGATCCGAGATGGGAGGCCCGGAACGAGGCCCTTGGGGATGTGGATGCGGAACGCCCCATCCACGTCTCCCAAAACACGCAAAGCAGCTCCCTGTTAAACATGCTCGAAACCCACAAAGTCTGTGAGCCGGATTCGTGTTATGTGGGCACGGAAAGCATCCGTGTGCGGCGATTGGACAGCATTTTTTCCGAACTTCAGGCTGAAAACCATTCCATCCTGCTCAAGATCGATACGCAGGGCTATGAACGATGGGTGTTGGAGGGGGCTCGTGAGAGTCTTCGCCACATTGACTCCGTGCAACTGGAGGTATCCCTGGTGCCCTTGTATGAAGGGGGATTCCTTTTTCCTGAAATACTGGCGAGCATGGCCGCCCAGTCTTTTCAGCTTGTGGGGGTGGAAACCGTTTTCACACACCCCCGGCACGGCGAAACCCTGCAGTTGGACGCGTTTTTTCACCGAGGAAGGTAGGCGGACGTGGCCAGAGACCTGCGCGGGGGCTTGAAAACAGCACCGAAGTTTGGTGAGATCTTGGCTTGGACATCTTGCGCGGTGGAATGTTTTTCAGTTGCGACCAGACCTTCGACGAGAAGAAACCAGTAGGCCAGAATCGGGAGGGAATAATAGAACTCCCCGAAAAAAAGGAAATATTTAACGGTTTGGAGGAGCAGGTACGTCGACAGCAGAAGATGTGCCTGACGAAGTGCGTTGTCGGTCCAGCGTGATCGCGTATGTCGGAGATGGTACAGTCCTGCGCTGACCGTCATGCCCGCAAACAGGAAGAGGCCCACAATCCCGGTGCCGACGATCAGACTCAGGATCCCCTGATGATAAACTTTTGTGATATAGGCCCACCAATACGTGTATTCCCCCGGACTGCCGTAGCCAAGGGCTTCAAACTCCGCGCTGGGATACGTGAAGCCCTGGCCTATCCAGAAGGTCTTCGGACTGTTTTTGATCATATTCCAGGTTTCTGCCCAGAGTTGCATGCGCCATTCCGCGGAGAACGAGGCATCCGCAAACACCTCTGGATCGACGCGAATTCCGGGTAGAAATGAAAACATCCGTTGGAAGCTGAAGGGAAGAACCGGGGTGAAGACATAAACGAGGATCAGCGCCAGAATCCCCAAGAAGCCCACGGCATAGAGTTTCCATTTCCAGGACCAGCGACCTTCGGCGATGATCAGGGTAAAGGTAGTCATGGTGAGAATGTCAATAAAACCGGAGCGATGTCCGGAGAATCCGACGAGAAGAAATCCCCCAGTGAATGCGCAGACCGAAATCCATCTTTGGCGCGGAAGTGTCAGATACAACAGCAATCCGAACAGGATCAAAAGGCCACCCGCCCGATTGCCGGACTGGAGGCGGATGAGTTGACCTCCCGTGCCTTCCGACATGTGGGCGATGGCGGTTCCGACATCAAAACGAACGAAATAATATTGGCCATAGATTCGGCCCTGGCTGAAGAGATACACAAGTTCCGCGGCAAATGGAACCAAGGAAAAAGCCATGGTCCCTATCATTATTTTTTTCCATTCGTTGTGCGAATACACAATGCGGCGCGCTTGTTGCATGAGCAACAGGGCCAAAATGATCTGGATATAGCGTAACCCTCCCCAGTCGGAGCTACCGAGAAAACGGAAACCGCTGCCATTGAGGACGATGACGAGGAAAATCTGAATCAGCAGAACAAGAATCCACCCGTGTATGGAGATTTTGTCAGGCATTTTTCGGGTAATGGCGAAATTCAGCAGGCAGACGACCAGGTAAAAAATAGAGAACAGCGTCTGCACGCTGAAGCCTTCGGGAAGCCCTGGAATATAAATACCGCTGAACATAGTCATCAGCACCAGCGCATAGAGAAGGCGCTGATAATTCAGGAGAATAATACCAAGGGGTATAGCCACCAGGCTGAGAAGGAGAATAGGGAGGCCGGCGTTAATAAATAAAGCCACAAGCCCACAGAGACCCGCGCTGACCAACGTGATCAAAATAAAAGTTTGAAGGCGGTTCATCAGGGGTTCCAACCGATTCGGGGATGAAGGGAGGATTTTCCGTTTGTTCCGGCGGGGGGGAGCTGCGGATTTTCATCGGTTTTCGACGGCTGCTCTGAAACAACCAGCCCTTCCAGAATCAGGTACCAGTAAGCCAGAATCGGCAGAGAGAAATGAAGATCGCCGAAAAAGACATAGTACTTCAGTGTTTGTAACAGAAAATAAAACCCAAGAAAAATATGGATTTTATGAAGAGTGCTATCTTTCCAGGAACTCCGCATATATCGAAAATGGTTGATGCAGATGTTAAGGGTCAGCATGACAAACAGAAAGAGCCCCACCAAACCGGTTCCGATGATAAGGCTGAGAATTCCCTGGTGGAAAACCAGTGTGATGTAGGCCCACCAGTAGGTGTATTCACCCTCGGACCCATAGGTCAAGGCGTCGTATTCGGCGCTCGAGTAGGTGTACCCCCGGCCAAACAGCAGGATTTCCGGTTCACGGCGGATCATATCGATGGCCTCGCCCCACAACTGGAGGCGCCACTCGCCCGAGAACTGCGCATCGGCTACGGCTTGAGGATGAACCTGAATGCCTGGCAGGAAAGACACCATGCGCTGGAAACTCAGGGGCAGTTTTTCGGCACCCAGATAGAGACCCGCCAACAGAATCGAGGCGGCTATACCCAGAGCGAGAATGCGGGAAGTCCATTTCAATTTGCCGGGGGTGATAATGACGGCGAACGTCGATAAAATGAGGATATCCAAAAAGCCGGAACGGTGCCCTGAAAAACCCACCAGCAGGAATCCGAAGAGGTAAAACGGGATGGCAATCCATTTTCGGCGGGGGAGGATGACATATTCGATGAGTGAAAACAGGACCAGCAGTCCGCCCAGGCGGTTTCCCGACTGGAACCGGATCAATTCCCCGCCGCCCTGCTCCGAAAAATAGGAGAGGATCGTTCCGGCGTCCAGGCGTATAAAATAGTATTGGTGGTAGATGCGTCCGCCGCTAATCAGGAACAGGAGCTCGGCCGCGAAGGGCAGAAACGCGAAGATCAGGGTTCCGATGAGTATCTTTCGCCACTCCTGATGCGTGAAGACAATGCGTCGGGCGTTCAGCATTAACAAAAGGGCAATGAAGATTTGTACATAGCGGAGACCGCCCCAGTCTGAACTTCCCAGAAAGCGGAACCCGGAGCCATGCAAGACAACCACGAGTACCATATGAAGGGTGAACAACAGCAGCCAGTTGAAGCCCGAGGATTTTGCGTGACCCGCCTTCGTCATCGCCATGTTCAGGATACATACGCCCAAATAGGCGGCCGCCAGCAGCGTCTGAATCCCGAAACCATCCGGCAAACCCGGGATATAGAGGCCGCTGAACATGGTCATAATCATCAGCGCATACATCGCTTTCTGGTGATTGAGAAAAAAGATGCCGAGGGGGATCACGATCAGGGTCGGCAGCATCATCGGCAGTCCGGACTTCAGAAGAAACGCCACCAGAAGGCAGAGAACGAGGGTGATTGCGGATGTGAGGGCCAACAGTTTTGCCGTGCTCATGACACACGTCCTGACGCAAGGGGTTTCACAGGCTTGGGCAGTAGAAACTTGCCCAGAAAATACGGGAGGATGCCTTTACATCGCTTTTCCATTTCAAGGCGTTCCCGGGGGTGAGCCTTCTGGGAAATGCGCCTTCTTTCCTGACGGATCCACGACAAGTGTCGAAGTGCGTCGCGTTTCGCGCGGAGGAACGCGAGGCCGGTCCCCCGACACAACATTTCAAGGCCGGCGAGGGTTTCACATAAGACAAACGGCAGAAAATACAGCAGCTGATGCCGCAGGGAGAAATTCACCCAGAAGAGGTACTCAATATTCCGCCGGAGGTGGTACCCATGAAAGGCACTTTTCCGTTTGCCCGTGGCGGAACCCACGTGCCATCCGATGGCTTCATGGGCATACGCGACGTCCCAGCCCCGCAATCGCAGCCGCATGGCGAGGTCGGTGTCTTCGTAATAGGCGAAATACGGCTCATGGAACAGGGTTCCTGTCGTCTCGATCGCTTTTCGCTTGTAGAGCGCGGCCGAGGCCACCGGTCCAAAAGGGCGAACAGTGGTCGGATCGAGCGACTCCGCCCTCAAACCATAGGCCGTCTGGGTCGAACCGTTAAAATAGAGGTCAAAACCAACGCTGTCGATGAGCTGCGCTTGCTGTTTTTGACGCAAGTGGCAAGCCACGCTGCCGATGGAATCCGGGGCTGCGGCCGCAGTCATTTTTTCAAGCCAGTGTTCCTCCAGTTCAACATCGTTGTTCAGCAGGACAATATACTCGCCACTGGAGGCGGCGTAGGCAATGTTGTTCGCTTCGGAAAAACCGGCATTCCGGTCCAGGCGGATGAGTGAATAATGTGTCTGTTCCTTGAAGACAGAAAGATCCCACGACTGGTCCGTGGAGCCATTGTCCACAACAATGACTTCCGTAGGCGCGAGGGTCTGACGCAGCAAGGCCTCCACGCAAGCTCGGAGCATGTTACCGCCGTTCAGGTTGACAATGAGCACGCTGAGGGTGGGCGGGTTAGTCATCACGCCCTCCCAACAGGGCCCGGCACAAACTCCGGGCATAAGCCTCACCCCGATACGGCGTGGAAAACGTTTCCGCTCCCTGAGCATCAAATGGCACTGAATCCCGGATTGCGGTCGTCAAGGTTTCTGCGATGGCGGCGGGCCGGGACTCTTCCAGCGCAACGCCCAGTCCGAAGCGGCGGGTCACATGTCCGACCCAACCACGGTGGGTAACGATCACCGGCACCCCCAGAAGGGCCGCCTGCACGAGGACTGCGCTGCATCCCACATGTTCGGGGGTGTAAAGGTTGATCAGCACGTCGCTGCGCGAAAGAAGATCCGTGATTTCAGTATCCTCCAAAAAACGGTCCTCCATGTGTATCGATTCATCGCGGACCCGTTCGTACGCCGTTTGGATGGCCTCCCGGTCGCGGTCCATGATTTTGCCGCAAATCCGCAACGTGGCTCCTTTTCGGAGTTCCTCCGGCAACAATCCCCATGCCTCAAGCACCTCCGGGACGTGTTTGGCTGCGGACAACACGCCGAAAAGGGTGAAGCGGATGCGGGGGGCCGGGACGCGGGGCGGAAATTGCTCTCCAAGTCCGGGGGTGAAAATGCGCATGCAGGGGATGCCGCGGCGGTCGCACCAACGCATGGCACCCTCATCCTCCAGCAGAAAGCCTTTTAGGAACCCCAGTTTCCGATAGAGGAGCGTGACGAGATTTTTAAGCCAGGGCCCCCAGAACCGTCTGCCGTTGTATCCCGCCATGGGATATCCGGCTTCCCGGTAGGCAAACATGCATCGATAAACCTGATACCACGCCTCCGTTCGGGGGGAAGCCGCATGGATCCACGGCGCAAATACTCCTAATAAATCCCCCGAGAGTACGATGAGTCGGTCGTATCGGCTGCGGCGGAGTTCCTCGCGTAGTTTCTGCCCGCCCTGCCATCGAACGCGCCAGGAAGAACTGTTTTCAAGCGTGGGGAAGGTTCGCGTTTCAACGTTTTGGGCCTGTGCGGCGAGTTCCGCACGCAACACATCCGCCAAACGCTCCGATACGAGCAGGGTGATGTGCAGGTCGGGATTTTGGGTCAGGGCCTTGAATCGGGTTGAGGTCAGCAGAAGTCGCAGACTATGTTGACTGTGACCATACGAAAACATTTCATGGAGTAGAACCTTCATGGTTGGGCTCCCTCCGTGTTTTCCCAGAACGGTTTCAGGGCGTCGCACCAGTTGGCGTGGGTGTGGAGGTGTTGGGCCAGGCGCAGAATGTCGGGGTCGTTCAGCTCGAGGACGTCCCGCAGGGCCTTGGCAAAGGATGCGTCGTCTTTGCCGTCCCAGGCGCCGGGGGCGGTGGGTCCCATGGCATCGCGGAAGGCATGGGCGTCGCGAAAGACGACGGGGGTGCCGCGGGCGTAGGCTTCCCGCAGGGGCAATCCGAAGCCCTCCATTTCGCTGAGATCCACGAGGGCGCGGACGTCGGCATAGGTTTGGGAAAGCGCGGCGTCGCTCAAACGCCCGAGGTAGCGGATCGCTCCGTTGTTGTCCGCGGGGGGCGCGGGGTGTCCTGCGACGAGGATGGGCTCGGAGAATCCACTGTGTTCACGCCAGCGCTGCACGAATTCCAAGGCGAGAGGAGTGCATTTGTGCGGAAGGGGCGAGGCGAGCACGAGAAGGCCCCGGCGCTCCGGGCGGGGCGGGAGTCGGCCAGGGGGCGGCAAGGGATCGGCAAGTGGCAATACGCGGACCTCTCTGGCGCCCCCGCAGACGCGTTGCACTTCACGGGCGGTGAAGAGCGAATTGACGAAAACCCGATCGGCGTTCCGGTAGGAATGTCGCAAGAGCCTGCGAAAATAGTCGGTTTTGCGTTTGGGGAAATGGCCGGGGTGAACCCTCGCATAATAATCGTTCATCGCATCGTGCAGAAGCACCCAGCTTTGGATGCGCCGGGGCATCCATGCGGGCATCCAGCCCTTGGGGAAAAACACGGCTGTGACCTTCTTGCGCCAGGACCAGAGGGGACACCACACATGATCGAGCCAGAGCCGGGGGCCGCGGACATCGTGGAGCCGAATCCACGGCGGAAGAACCGGGGGAGAAAGAAGAGGTCGCTCGTCGGGGTGCAGCGAGACCACGATGTCCCAGCCGGGGTCCGGGGCTTCCGCCATTGCGTGCAGCAGGCAACGCGACACATTCCAAATGCCCAGCGAACTGGTTCC
>CAZCFM010000108.1:0-12927 GCA_964497855.1 uncultured Verrucomicrobiota bacterium
ATGCGGCTGAAGGTGCATAGCCCTTTGGGCGGGGAGTTGCAGCTTGAATCCTAAGGCTGTATATGGCCAACTCGTGGACGATCGGCTGCGTCGATTGGGGCTGCGCGTCTAGCGAAGGATGTTGGGTGCGACGGAATGAGTCTGTCATACGCTGTTTGTTCATTCCGTGAGACGTGGCGCGGTTCTGCGTGTCGCAGTGCGCCATCCTGACGCTATTCTCTGTCACACTTTCAGTCTCCGCATAGAACTAAATATTTACTAATCATTTATCGTAAACAGTTTAAGTAAATAAATCTTCACTTGGCACGGGCTCTGCTTTGTTCGGTGTACTCATCATCAGTAACCTCACACCGAGTAAAGGAAAAACACCATGTCCAAGGTTCTAGGTATCGATTTAGGAACGACCAACTCCTGTATGGCCATTATGGAGGGCGGCGAACCCGTCGTCATCCCCAATGCCGAAGGCGCGCGCACCACCCCTTCCGTTGTCGCGTTCACCAAAGACGGCGAACGTCTGGTCGGCCAGGCCGCAAAACGCCAGGCGGTCACCAATCCCCAGAACACCATTTCCTCGGTGAAACGGTTCATGGGCCGTCGCCACGACGAAGTGAGCGCGGAACTGAAATACGTCCCCTACAAGGTCTCCAAAGCCGCCAATGGCGATGCGCAGATCGAAGCCTCGGGACGCACCTATTCTCCGCCCGAAATTTCCGCGATGATTCTGCAGAAGCTGAAAGCCGATGCGGAAGCCTATCTCGGCGAAAAAATCACCCAGGCCGTGATCACTGTTCCGGCCTATTTTAACGACAGCCAGCGCCAGGCCACCAAAGACGCCGGCCGCATTGCCGGCCTCGAAGTGCTGCGCATCATCAACGAGCCCACCGCCGCTTCGCTGGCCTACGGTCTCGACAAAAAAGCCGAAGAAAACATCGCCGTGTACGACTTGGGCGGCGGCACTTTCGACATCTCCGTTCTCGAAATCGGCGACGGCGTGTTCGAAGTGAAAGCCACGAACGGCGACACCCACCTGGGCGGCGACGACTTCGATCAGATCATCATCCAGTTCCTCAACGACAGCTTCAAAAAAGAAAACGGCATCGACCTGACCAAAGATCCGATGGCCCTGCAGCGTCTGAAAGAAGAAGCCGAGAAGGCCAAAATCGCCCTCTCCAGCTCCATGTCCTACGACATCAATCTGCCCTTCATCACCGCCGACGCCTCGGGCCCGAAACACCTGAACGTCACCCTCTCCCGCGCCAAGCTGGAACAGCTCGTGGACGTTCTGATCGAGCGCTCCATCACCCCGGTTACGAACTGCCTCAAGGATTCCGGCGTCAGCCTCGCCAAAATCCAGGAAGTGGTTCTCGTGGGCGGTTCGACCCGCATGCCCAAGGTGCAGGAACGCGTCAAAGCCTTCTTCGGCAAAGAGCCGCACAAGGGTGTGAACCCCGACGAAGTGGTCGCTATCGGCGCCTCCATTCAGGGCGGCGTTCTCAAGGGCGAAGTCAAGGATGTGCTCTTGCTCGACGTGACCCCGCTGACCCTCGGCATTGAAACCATGGGCGGCATCGCCACGCCGCTCATCGAACGCAACACCACGATTCCCACCAAGAAGTCGGAAATCTTTTCGACCGCCGCCGACAACCAGCCGCAGGTGGACATCCGTGTCCTGCAGGGCGAGCGCAAAATGGCCAGCGACAACAAGACCATCGGCCTCTTCAGCCTCGACGGTATTGCCCCGGCTCCGCGCGGTCGCCCGCAGATCGAAGTGACCTTCGACATCGACGCCAACGGCATCCTGCACGTCAACGCCAAGGACCTTGGCACCGGCAAAGAGCAGAAAATCACCATCCAGGCCTCCAGCGGTCTCGATGAAAAAGATATTCAGCGCATGGTCCGCGATGCCGAAGAACACGCCTCCGAAGATGCCACCCGCAAAGAAGCCGCTGAAGTCCACAACCAAGGCGACGCCATGGTCTTCCAGATGGAAAAACTGCTCAAGGAAAATGGCGACAAGGTTCCCGCCGACGCCAAGGCCAAGGTCGAAGAGAAAATCGCCGACCTCAAGAAAGCGGTCGAATCCAAAGACACCGAGCGCACCAAAAAAGCGATGGCGGACCTGCAGCAGGCCGCCCAGGCCATCGGCGAAGCCCTCTACGCCCAGCCCAACGCGGGCGGCGCTCAGAGCAGCGACAGCAGCAATGCGTCCAACCCCAAAAAGGACGACGGCGACGATATTATCGATGCCGAAGTCGTGAACTAAGCTTTTCCAAACGCCGCCGCGAAACGCGTCGGCATTTTTGTCAACCCAACCCAACAAGGAGTACATGCAGATGAAATTCCAACCTCTCGGAGACCGCGTGCTGGTCAAACCGTCCAAGGAAGATGAACAGAAAGTCGGCGGAATCATTATCCCCGATTCAGCCAAAGAAAAGCCCCAGCAGGGCGTCGTCAAGGCCATTGGCACTGGCGGCAAAGACAGCAACGGCAATGACATCGTTTTCCACGTCAAAGTCGGCGACACCATTCTCCTGCCCAAATACGGCGGAAACGAGATCAAGTTCGACGGCGAAACCTACCAGATTCTCCGCCAGGACGACATTCTCGGCGTCGTCAACAAGTAATTTATAACCACCCAAAAAGGAGCTAACACACATGTCAGCCAAACAACTCGTATTTGACACCGAAGCCCGCCAACTCGTGCTCGCCGGCGTCCAGAAACTCAGCCGCGCCGTTGCCGTCACCATGGGCCCCAAAGGCCGCAACGTGGTGATCGACAAAAAATTCGGTTCCCCCACCGTGACCAAAGACGGCGTGTCCGTCGCCAAAGAAATCGAACTGGAAAACCCCTTCGAAAACATGGGTGCCCAGATGGTCCGCGAAGTCGCGAGCAAGACCTCCGACGTGGCCGGTGACGGCACCACGACCGCGACCGTTCTGGCCCACGCGATCTATCGCGAAGGTCTGAAAAACGTCACCGCCGGCGCCAACCCCATGGGCATCAAACGCGGTATCGACAAAGCGGTGGAAGCCGTCGTCGCCGCCGTCAAGTCCCAGGCCAAAGCTGTCAAAGAATCCGCTGAAATCGCACAGGTTGCGACCATTTCCGCGAACGGCGACACCACCATCGGCCAGATCATCGCGGACGCGATGGAAAAAGTCGGCAAAGACGGCACCATCACCGTGGAAGAAGCCAAGTCCATCGAAACCACCCTCGACGTCGTCGAAGGCATGCAGTTCGACAAGGGCTACCTCTCCCCCTACATGGTGACCAATGCGGACACGATGGAAGTGATCATGGACAACCCCTCGATCCTGATCTTCGAAAAGAAGATTTCCAACCTCCAGGACCTCCTGCCCCTGCTGCAGAAAGTCGCTCAGAGCGGCCGTCCCCTGCTCATCATCGCGGAAGACGTCGAAGGCGAAGCGCTGGCCACCCTCGTGGTGAACAAACTGCGCGGCACCCTGAATGCGGCTGCGGTGAAAGCCCCCGGCTTCGGCGACCGCCGCAAAGCCATGCTCGAAGACATCGCCGTCCTCACGGGCGGACGCTGCATCACCGAAGACCTTGGCATCAAACTCGAAAATGTCACCATGGATGACCTTGGCACCGCCAAACGCGTCTCCATCGACAAAGAAAGCACCACGATCGTGGAAGGTGCAGGCACCACGGAGTCCATCCAGGGCCGCATCAGCCAGATCAAACGCCAGATCGACGAAACCTCCTCCGACTACGACCGCGAGAAACTCCAGGAACGCCTGGCCAAACTCGCCGGCGGTGTCGCGGTGATTAACGTCGGTGCGGCCACCGAAACCGAAATGAAGGAAAAGAAAGCCCGCGTGGAAGACGCGCTGCACGCGACCCGCGCTGCGGTGGAAGAAGGCATTGTCGCCGGTGGCGGCACCGCCCTCATCCGCGCCCAGTCGGCTCTCGACGCCCTCAAATTGACCGGTGAAGAAGCCATTGGTGTCGACATCATCCGCAAAGCCTGCGAAGCCCCGCTGCGTCAGCTCGTGGCCAACGCCGGCGGCGAAGGCGCGATCGTCGTCGAGAAGGTCAAAGCCGGCAAAGCCAACCATGGCTATGACGTTGCGACCGGCGAATACGGCGACCTGGTGAAAGCCGGGATCATCGACCCCGCCAAGGTGACCCGTTTTGCCCTGCAGAACGCCGCGTCCATTGCCTCCCTGCTCCTGACGACCGAGTGCATGATCACCGATCTGCCCGAGAAGAAGGAAGCCGGCGGCGGCGGTGGTGGCGGTGGCATGGGTGGAATGGGCGGAATGGGTGGCATGGACGGAATGATGTAATCGTTCCGGGCCTCCAACCCGACCCCCGAAAGCCCCGCCGCAACCCGGCGGGGCTTTTTTGTGGACCCACCTCGCCGCTCACATCTGAACATCGGTTTTCGGCAGATATTTCTCCCGGGCCAGACGCCAGAAGACCACCAGAAAGGCCGTGAGCGGAATGGCCAGGATTAAACCGAAAACGCCGCCAATGGCCCTGCCCCAGAAAAACATGGCAAACACAACCGCCATGGGATGGAGTCCGGTTTTGTCCCCGAGAATGCGCGGGGTCAGGATGTAACTTTCGACGGCCTGGGTCACGGCCAGAACGACCAGAACGGCGATTACGAGCCCCAGCCCTCCCCCAGGCTGCAACGCGGCCAGAGGGATCATGATCGACAACGCGATAAAATTGCCAAGATATGGAACCATGTTCAGCAAACCGAAAAGAATGCCGAGGACAAATCCATAGTTGAGTCCGCAAAGACTGAAGCCCAGGGCCATCAGCACGCCTTGCGCCATGGCGATGCTCAATTGACCGCGGAAAAAGGTCACAACAATCTCCACAAACTGGCTCAGCAGGAACAGAACATCGTTGCGGGTTTCCTCCGGAAGAAAGGGCAGAAACTGACGGAACTGTTCGAGGCGGAACGGCGGGGCCGTCAGAAAGAAAATCAGGTACACGGGCATAACGGCCCAGTTCAGCAGAACGCCGAACGCGCCCAAAATGCCGAACAAACTCTGCGCCCCCCCGCTGGCAAGGCTGTAAATCGCGGAACTGTTGCGTCCCAGCCATTCGCGGATCGCCTCCTCCCCGCCGACCTTGTCGAGAAGGTCGCGGAGGGCCGGGGCCCGAACCGCCATTTCCGCGCGCAGTGCGGCGATCATTTCCGGCGTGTTCTGCACCAACTGATTGATTTGGCTGAGGGCCAGCCCCCCAAAACTCCACACCAGCATCGTCAGCGGCACGAGCAGCAACGCAAACAATACAATCACCGCAACGCTCGACGGCAGTTTCCAACGCTGACAGAGGAATTGGTAGACGGGACGCAGCAACAGGCTCAGAATGCCCGCCGTTGCCAGCGGGAGAAACACCGCGGAAAACGTGGCGAGAAAGAGCAGGATCAAGCGGAGACCTGCCACGACGAGGGCACAGAGGGTCAACAAGGCAAGACCGGTGATGGCCTGGGAGATCAGATGGCTTTGTCGGGGACTGAATTCAATTTTCATAAGGTCATATTTGACGCCCCCCGCCCGGAACCGCAATCCCCAAATGCCGGGATTTCCGATCCCGTACAAATGAAAGAGCGGACACAAGGTCCGCTCTTTCGGTTTTGTTTCGGGCGGAGGTCTCCGCCTGCGGGGCTCAGGGAGCCGCGGGGCTGTTCCGATTGATGTAGATTTCCACGCGGCGGTTCCGCTGCATGTTCTCTTCGGTGTCATTGGGAGCGCGCGGCATGTCGAAGCCGTGGCCTTTTGCCGTCAAACGGCTGCCCGCAATGGATCCGTGCGACATCAGGAACTCGCGGACGGCTTCGGCGCGGCGCTGCGACAAACGCATGTTGTGATCGCGCTTGGAGGTTTTACGTCTGTCCGCGTGACCTTCAATGACCGCAATGGAAGTGGGGACGCTCTGCATCATGGCCACAACCCGGTTGAGATCTTCGACTTCGATCTTGCGAATCGTGGCTTTATCCACATCGAACTCCACGCGGATTTCGTAGCGGAGGAAGTCATCGGCGGGATCGAGCGGGTTGGTTTTGTCGATCAGAACCTCATGTCCGTCGTCAACGCCACCCTTGTCGGTGTCGGGCACCAGGGGATTGGTTTTGTAGGTCAGAACTTCATCACCATCGGTGAGACGATCCATGTCGGTGTCGGGATTCAGGGGTTCCGTTTTGTAGGTGTGTACTTCAGCACCGTCCTTGAGGCCGTCGGCGTCGGTGTCGGGGTTGAGGGGATCGGTTTTGTATGTGTGGACTTCTTCGCCGTCCTTGAGTCCGTCGCCGTCGGTGTCGGGGTTGAGGGGATCGGTACGGTAAACCTTGACTTCTTCGCCGTCCTTGAGTCCGTCGGCGTCCGTGTCGGGATTGAGGGGATTGGTGAAGTACTTGAGCACTTCCTCACCGTCCGTCAGTCCGTCGGCATCGGTGTCAGGATTCAGAGGGTCGGTGCCGATTTCGCGTTCGCGGCCATCGGTGAGTCCGTCCCCGTCGGTGTCGAGATTGCTGGGCACACCGCTGAGTCGGAAATCGGGGGGCAGTTCGGTATTCGGCCGATAATTGATGCCGACACTGACCATCAGGTTGAATTCGGTGTTTCCACCCACGACAGGCACCTGTGCATCGGAGCGGAGTGCCCAGGCATCGTTGAAGTGGTACATCAATCCACCGCCAGCGTAGAGCTGCACATCATTGGTTCCCGCACGAACGTCCTCATCAAACCAGGTGTAGCCGACACCGAGGGAGAGGTAAGGGTCCCAACGCAGGTTTTCGATGCTGCGCAAGTGATAGTTCAAGTCAAAACCGAGGCGGAAGCCCCGGGTGTCTTCAGCGTCCGGCTCGGTGCCGACATTTCCGCCCAGACGCTTGCGCGTGGGGTTATCACCACTGGAGCCATCGAGGGAGGGAAAGAGGTCCAAAATACCTTCCCAGCCCCAGCGCTCATCAATGTTTTTCATGGCGCGCAGGGTGATGAAATAGCCGTCGTCGACCTCCTGGTCGCCTTCAAAATTGATGTGGCCAACACCGGCGCTGAAGCTCCAGGGGGCACGTTCAAACAGATCAGCCTCCGCGCGGAGGACGGGGGCTGTGCAGGCCACAAGGCCAGCCATAAAAGACATTAGGGTACGGAAACGCATGCGAAGATTCTCCAAGGACAGGGTAAGGGGGAAACAGGGTCAGCCTAGTCGAGAGACTCGACTCTGGCAATTGAAATCCCGCGAAGATCACACTTTCAATAGTCCCGCGACCAGTGACACCACAGCAAGGCCCTGAACTGCGCACAGAATGCGCAGAAAGAGGTGGATGCGAATCTGGTTCGTCCGTAGGCGGAACACGGCGATTCCGCTACAGGTCAGCGAGAACAGGAGTACAGCGAGAGATGTCCGGAAATTCAGGGAGGCCTGGGGTGTGGCCGCCCCCGAACGTCCCACCAACGGAAGTAAAATCACCCACACGTAGAAAAGCAAACAGGCGGTTCCGAGGAGTATCGCCGCGGGTCGGTCACAGAGCTGTGTTTTGGGAAGGGAAGCCATGGGGTCTTTTTGTCTGGCGTGTGGGGAATGTCAAACGAGCTTTTTGTATTGCAGTCTAAATTCGAAGGACATAGAAGAGGGCTTGTGTTTGAAAAACTGTGTCTGACACCCTTCCTCGGAATCCCTGGAGTCCCCATGCAAAAATCCCCCATCTGTAGCCTCGTGCTCGCCGCGGCCCTGTCCGCAGCCCCCGTCTTTGCCCAAGCCCCGCAAACCGCCCTTCAGGGAGGTTTCGTTGACGGCGCCGACGTCATGCTGTTTGCCAATGCACAGCAGATCAACGCCAGCGCCTTCTCGAAGGCCATGAAAGCCCAGCAGCTGCCGGAAATCGCCGAACAACAGAAAATTGCCCAGGAAAAATTCACCGCCGCCACCGGGCTGGGTGAAAACGACCTGATCGCCATGGTTATGTCCATGGATATTGACGGCATCAATCTGGAGGAACCCGATCCGGCCCAGATGGAAAAAATCCCCGCCGTTCTCGCGGTTCAACTCGCCAAGTCCGTGACCCTGGAGCAGGTCGCAGCAGGCATCAAGGTCATGCTTGAAGAACAGGCCGGCGAACTGAATATCACACCCGCCACGATTGACGGTCTGAACCTGCTCGTCATCAAGCCCGCCGATGCAGCAGATGCCGAAGGTGGCCCCAGCCAGGCATTCTGCGGCCTCAGCGCCGATGGCAAAACCGTCCTGATGGCCCTCAACAGCGCCTCCATCCAGGCGGGCGTGGGGCGCATCGCCTCCGCTAAAGTTTCACTGCCCACGGCGGATATGGACCTCGCCATGAAGACCATGGGCAAAAAACCCATGCGCATGGCCGTCGTATTCCCAGCCAAAGTCCGCGAAATGATCGCTCAGGGCATTCAGGAAGGTGCTGCAGCCGGTGGCATGGGCGCAATGATGATGCCCTTCGCCACCACCCGTTCCCTGCTTGTCAGTGCGGACGTGAAGAACACCTTCGATCTGTCCCTCCAGCTGGATCTGGGCAACCCCGAAAACGCCCAGCAGGCTGCGGGTATGATGCAGGGCATGATCCCCATGATGATGATGCAAATGGGCCCGATGCTCGGACCCAAGGCCATGGAAATGAGCCAAAAACTGAAAATTGCGGCCGAAGGCGGCGTTGCCGGACTGAGCATCTCCCTCACTGCGGAAGACCTCAAACCCGACCCCAATGCCGCGCCCGGCATGATGATGCCCATGCAAGACATGGAATAACGCAGCGTCACACCCTTCCCCACCAAACCGCGCGGTGAGAACCGCGCGGTTTTTCTTTTTCGTGGAGTTGAATCAGAACGCAGCCAGCGCCGGAACTTTGTGTAATCGCAGCATTGCCTGAAGCGGACCACTCAAGGATGCAGGGTCTCCCCGTGTAATACGCCGAACGGGAACAGTCTCCGGCAACTTGAGTGCCGAGGTCACATGTGCTTCCTGCTGCGGCAAGGTGAACCCTTTTTTGCAGCCCGGACAACGCCCCCGTTTGTCAAGATCCGCATCCCGAACCCAGATTTTCTGTCCGCAATAGGGACAGCTCATTTTGAAATCCGCCTCGTTTTCATTCCGATACACGAGAAAGCCCGCCGGAACGGCATGGGAACGGGATACCGAACGATACAATTCATCCAAGCGCTGCAAACTCAACACATCCACAAAACGAACCAACCCAACCAACAAGTGGGGTTTCATCTCCGCAGAAAAGGAAACATCGGGAACATACGAACGAAAACGCAGTTCGTGCCCAAAAACACGCACACTGTGACACCCATCCGGCCCGAGCAAGGCCCCCATGTCCTCCAGCATCCACATCGGCAACTCAGATTCGGCCGATACGAGAAGCAACTGAAGGATGGGGAGGTCTTCGGAGGGTGTCATGCGAGTAGACTAGCCTTTTGCGTCTCCACTGTCAACCGACAGCTTACACTGGAAATGCTAGGAAAATGCAAGCGGGGGTCTACATCAGACTCAGGGCATCCACATCGATGACGATCTGTACCTTGCGGTTTTGCGGCAGCGCCGCGAGGGCCCGGCGGAGAGGGATGGTGAAATCTTTGACATTTCGGGCGCGCGCCACGAGCTGCCACCGGTACATTTTCTGAATCCGCGCCATCGGCGAGGGTCCGGGCGGGGACAGGTTGACGCGCTCCTCCGAGATCGTGCGCGCCAGAAGTTCGTGCAGCTCACTGGCGAGGCGCTCCACCGCCTTTTCCTCCTCGCCTCGGAAATGCACACAAATCAGTCGGCTGAAGGGCGGATAGTCCAACTCGCGGCGGGCCTCGATCTCCTCGTCGATAAAGGCATCAAAATCCCCGCGCCGCGCGGCCTGCACCGCCGGATGCGTCGGCGTGTGGGTTTGCAAAATGACCTCGCCGGACACATCGCCGCGCCCGGCGCGTCCGGCCACCTGCGTGAAGAGCTGGAAGGCGCGTTCGCCGGCCCGGAAGTCGGGCATGTGCAAGGTGCCGTCGGCGTTGATGATGCCGACCAGCGTGACGTTGGGGAAGTGCAGCCCCTTGGCGATCATCTGCGTGCCGATCAGGATGTCGATTTCCCCGCGGCGGAACGCGCCCAGCACGTCGTGATAAGCGTGTTTGGAGGTCATGGTGTCGCTGTCCATGCGCCGCAGGACGGCTTTGGGGAAAAGTTTGGCGAGGGTGCTTTCGATTTTCTCAGTGCCGGTGCCTACGAACTTCCAGTCCTTTTCACCGCATTCCGGGATGGGGCAGCTGTCGGGAACCCGTTCGGCGTGTCCGCAGAAATGGCAGCGAAGATACCCGAGGCGCTTGTGGTAAGTGAGCGACACGCTGCAGTCGGGGCACTGCGGGATGTGGGCGCAAGAAGGACAGCAGAGATGATTGGAGTAGCCGCGGCGGTTGAGAAAGAGGATGGACTGCTCGCCGCGGTTGATACGCAGGCGCAGGCTCTCCACCAGGTCGTCGGAAAAGAGCTGCGGTTTGCCCTCGTGCCGCTGGTGCCGCATGTCGATCACCCGCATGACCGGCAGGCGACGGTTGTCGGCCCGTTCATTGAGGCGCGCCAGTTCGTATTTGCCCAACCGCACATTGACGAGGCTTTCGACCGACGGGGTGGCGGAGCCCAGCACCACTGTAAGGCCTTCGCGGTGCCCCCGCATCACCGCCACGTCGCGGGCGTGGTAGCGCGGACTTTCCTCCTGCTTGTAGGTGGGCTCGTGTTCCTCGTCGACCACGATCAACCCGAGATCCTTCACCGGCGCAAACAGGGCGGAGCGGGCACCGACCACGATGCGGGCCTCTCCCCGGCGCACCCGGTGCCACTCGTCGTGACGCTCGCCGTCGGACAAATGGCTGTGCAGCACCGCAAGCCCGCCCCCGAAACGTCCCCGAAAACGTTCAACCGTCTGCGGCGTGAGCGCGATTTCGGGTACGAGCACAATCGCGCCGCGTCCGAGGTCGATGGCATGTTGCAGGGCCTGCAAATAGACTTCCGTTTTGCCGCTTCCGGTGACGCCGTGCAGGAGGACGACCTTGGCCGCGCGGGAGTCGAGGCCGGCGTTGATGCGGACGAGGGCCTGTTCCTGCTCGCCGTGCAGGGGCAGCGGCTGCGTGGGCAGAAAGGTGTGTCCGGCCAAGGGGTCTCGCTCGCGCACGCCCTCCTCAATGCGGGCAAAACCGCTCTGCTCCATCGCGCGGAGCACGGCGTGGGGGGCTTTGGAGGCGCGGACCAGATCGGAGACCAACATGCGCCCGGCGCTGAGCAGAATGTCGAGTGCCGCCGCCTGACGCGGGGCACGCCGACGCAGCTCCGCAAGCGCGGCCTCATCCGTGGCCGACGGTCCCGGATAAACGAACAACTGCTTTTTGAACATGGCCCCCTTTTTGCGCACAGCGCCCGGCAACACCGTGCGGATGGCCTGTTCGATGGGGGCGCAGTAGTAGTCCGCCATCCACGAGGCCAGCCCCATCATCTCCGGACTGATCAGCGGCTCGGCCTTGGCCAAATCGATAATGTCTTTCAACCCACTGAAGTCGGACGCGTTCCGGAATCCCAGCACAAAGCCCTCGACCTTGCGGTTTCCGAAGGGAACGACCACCTGGCAGCCGGGAAGGACCCGCTCGCGCAGGGCCTCGGGCACCCGGTAGTCAAACTCCCGGTCCAGAGCGACGTCCACCACCACGCGGGCGATGGGTCCGTAAACAGGTGAGGATGGGGGAAGGTCCGACATGGGACACAGCCTGTCAGGTTCCACGCAGAATAAAAGCGCAGAGCCTTTAAAAAGAACCAAGCCGCAAAAGGATTTTTCATTCCTCATTTTTAATGGGCTTTATCGACTTGCAAACTCTCATCATTTCTGTATATTCAGAAACAATGAAAACAAACCTGAGCGACATTGAACAACGCTTTATCCTCCACTGGGGACAGATGGGCGTGCAGTGGGGCATCAACAGGACCGTGGCGCAGGTCCATGCCCTGCTCTACCTATCGAAAGCCCCCCTCAACGCGGAGGAAATTTGCGATCGCCTGGGCGTGGCCCGCTCCAATGTCAGCACCAGCCTCCGGGAACTAATGGGCTGGGGCATCGTACACAAAGTCCCCAAGCTAGGGGAAAAATGCGACTATTTTCACAGCACCCACGACGTCTGGGACCTCGCCCGCACCATTGCCACCGAGCGAAAAAAACGCGAAATCGACCCCACCCTCAGCCTGCTGCGCTCCTGCCTACTCGACGCCCGCGCCGATGCCGACGCCGAACCCCACACCCTTCAGCGCCTGGAAGCCATGACCACCTTCCTCGACACCGCCTGCTCCGCCTTCGACTCTCTGCAAAAACTTCCAACCCCCGCCCTCAAAGCCCTCCTCCGCTTCGCCAAACCCAACAAATCCACCTGATTTTTTTTAATCTTATTTTTCTGTCTATACAGAAATTACCGACACTATGAAAACCAATATTGATTCCCATGCCAAAGGTCTGCACAACCTCCTCCGCATCCTGACGTACCTGCTCGCCCTGCCTATCGCCACGTTCTTCTCCCTGTTTTGCGTTCCGATGGTCTGGTTTGCCCTCATCGGGTTCCAGCCCCTGATGGTGCTCTTTGGCTTGGCCGGACTTTGCGGCACCTACGGACTTTTCCTCGCCGCCATGGCGATACACCCCACGCGTGCCGCCCTTTGTATGCTCGCCGGCATGGTCGCCATGTTTCCCGCAGTCCCACATGTTGAATTCCAGCGGCAGTGGATTGTAGCCCCCTTCTGGATCGCTTTGCTCCACCAGATCGTCTTCGTGATCCGTCACCTGCACCGGAGGACCGCATGACCCCGCCCCGCCTGGTTCTCGCTCCGGGAATCCGGAGTAAGCCTCAGGGTGTCCAGCGCACCTTGAGGGTGCGGCCACGGCGGACTTCGACGCT
>CAZCFM010000109.1:0-12830 GCA_964497855.1 uncultured Verrucomicrobiota bacterium
GCGAGGAGGAGGCTTCGCAGGGTCCAGGCGAGGGTGCGGATCCAATTGCTGTGGACGAGGCGGCGCTGGAGGAGGGGATCGAAGTCCTGAGTGAGTTTTTCGTGCAGGGGGACTTGCAGGAGGAAGGTGCTGAGCCAGATGACCGCGAGCAGGATGCCGGTGACTACGCCGCGCGGGCCGGGATGCGTAGTCAGGTCCCAGATCTGGAGCGCGAGTTCGGCCAGCATGACCGGTGCGACGACCCAGCCCATCCGGCGGGTGTATTCGCGGTGGCCGGCGGCGCGCTCCGGGCCGTCCGCATGGTGGAGCATGGGGTAGTGGACGAGCTGCACGAACCAGATCACGCCAGTCATGTAGGCAGAGGTGAGCAGGTGCAGGATGTCAAGGATCACTGGAGCCTGCGGCGGTCAGGGTGCCGGGACGGGGTCCTGGAGATAGAGCAGGATGCGGTCGTGGATGAGGAGAAGGAGGTCGTCGAGTTTGTCGCCGTTCATGTCGAGGACGAGCACTTCGCGGGGTTCCTGTTCGCCGCCGCGGCGTCCGCCGGGCATTTGGGCGGTGTCGAAAATCTGGAAATGCATGATCGAATTCCAGCGGCCATCGGTCTGGTGGAGGAATTCAAGGGTCTGGCTGCGGGAGGGGTCGAGGAGGGCAATGTCCGCCTGTTGGTCGCCGTTGAAATCGCCGACAAGGACCTGCTGATGGGTGGTTTCGGGGAGGTCGGTTTCGTAGAGGGGTTCGATGGAGAGGCGCTGGCTGGGGGCGCGGGGGAAAACGAGGGCGACCTGGTCGCGTCCGATCACGCGAAGCTGGAAGCCCGCGTCGCTGGCGTGGAGGCGGGTTTGTTGGGCCTGTGTGGGGGGGAGCAGGAGGTCGCGGCGGAATTGGAGCAGTCCGCGTTCGTCGCGGCTGTGGAGTTCGACGAGGTTGCGGGTGGAGTCAAAAAGTCCGAGTTGTTTGCCTTCGGGGTCGAAGGGGAGGATGCCGGCGATTTTTCCGCTTCCGTTGAGGTTGATCTGGTCGATGACGCGGACAATGCCATTGTCGTCGGCGGCGAGGAACTGGAGGGAGGCATCCTGGAGGAGGGTCCAGGTGGAGGGGAAGGCCGGGGAGGGGGGGAGGATGAGAAAATCCTCCGGTTTTTTGCGGCGGAGAAGGTTGGTGGAGAAGCCGGTGGCGGTGTCGCGCAGGGCGAGGCTTTCCGGACCGTCGGGGATAAGAAAAAAGGCGTTTTCAAAGGCGCTGCACACGAGGAAGCCCATGGGGCCGCCGGGAGACAATTGAATGGGGAGTGGAGCGTAGAGGTCGCGGGTGACGGCGGGCAGCGGGGTTTGCTGAAGGAGCTCCATTTCCAGGACACCGCCGTCGTTGGGAACGAATTTCCAGATGCGGAGTTCGTATTTGCGTTCGTCGCGGACGATGCCGACGAGCAGGTCCTGTTCGGCGCCTTCGGGACGCCAGGGGCTGGCACCGAGGATTTTGACGGTGTTTTCGAGGGCGTCGGGGAAATGGAGGCGTCCGTCGCGGTAGGGGCTGATGCCGAGGAAAGCGGAGTCGAGGTCGTGCAGGAGGATGGAGGGGGTGGTGGCGCCGGGGGTCCAGTGGCCGGGGAGCATCCAGGATCCGCCGGCGGGGACGGGTTGGCGGCGGGGGGCGGAGAATTGGTTGTCGGCGAGGCATTCCAACCAAACGATTTCGGGTTGTCCGGGGGCGTAGAGGATGAGGTCGCTGAGGCCGTCGCCGTTGAGGTCGGCCCAGGCGGACTGGGGGTTGCGCAGGGAGGGGATGTTGAGAAAGCGGGTGTCGAGGGATTCGCTGGCGTCGGTGAGGGCGGCGGGATTGTCGGCGAAGGAGAGTTGTTGCAGGGCGCCGGAGCGGGGGTGGAGGGCCAGGAAGCGTCCGGGCTGCTCGCCGAAGGGGGTGAACGCTTCGGCGGGAGGATCGACGAGAGGCAGTTGCAGACCGCCGAGGCCTTCCGGTCGGCGGGGATGGACGGCGAGGTTGAAGCGGGGGAGGCGGACGGAGTAGAGGACGTCGAGGCGTCCGTCGCCGTTGCTGTCGCGCAGCAGGAGGTTGTAGGGGCGGGCTTCGCGCGGGGGGGAGGCGACGGTGCTGGCGGAGTAGGACTGGGTCTCGGGGTTCCAGCGCACTTCCTGGATGTCTTTTTCGCCGAGGAGGACGATGGCCTTTTCGGCGGGGTCCCAAGCGAGGGTATTGGGCATGTTCTGGGCGGCGGTCACGGGGAGCCGTGCGAAGGGCACCCAGGCGGGCACGACAGGTCCGTGGTAGATGAGAATGCGGTTTTGGTCGTCGGTGACGGCAAAGTCGGTTTTGCCGTCGGCATTGAAGTCGCCGAGGACGAGGTCGAAGAGGGCTCCTCCGGGAATGAGGCTTTGGCGGAGGAAGCGGCTGTCGGCGAGGGAGGGTTGCCAGCGGTCGGTGCGGAGGATCGGGGTGGGTGTGGGGGTGGCCTGGGTGTTGTGGAGGTAGACGTCGATGCGGCCCCGCTCGTTGTTGAGGAGGATGAGGTCGGTGAGTCCGTCGCCGTTAAGGTCCCCCGCTCGCAGGGATCGGGTGTTGAAGTCGGCGAGGGCGACCTCCGGGGGCGCGAAGCCCATGGGAGCGGGCGGAGCGGCCCGGAGGATGGCGGCGAGGGACAGGGCCGCGGCGAGGATCGGTGCGGGGCCGTGCATCAGGGGGCTTTGCCGAATTCAATGAAGCCGGAGAGTTCGAACACCAGTCCTTTGCGGACGGCGGTGTTGATGGCCTGGCGGGTGGCGGTGGCGAGCGGGCTGAAATCGGGCAGCGGATCACCGCCCTGAAGTTGCGTCAACATGCCGAGGGAACGCTGAAGGACGGCTATGGCGGACTCCTGCGCTCGGCCGGAGCTGTAATCCATCATTTGTCCGCCGGGGGGGACGATGGCGCTCATGGCGAGGAAATCCGGCTGACCCCAGAGACGGCTGGCGGGGTCCTGACTGGCATCCACGGCCTGGCGGAGCAGGGCCGGGTTGCCGATGGAGATCAGGAGGTAGTCATCCAGGAAGGTGTAGCCTACCAGACGGGGCGAGGGGCCCATTTCTCCCATGTCGGGCATGGGGAAATGCAGAGCCTGGCCTTTGTAGTCTTCGGGTGCCGGGGCTCCGGCGGGATGGACTTTGCCGATGAGGGTGTTCAGGGTGCCGGACAGGGCATCGCGGTTTTTGACCTCGAAGCCGATCAGGTAGTACTGGCCGTTGGTGGGATTCTGGCGCTGGTGTTCCATCATCGCGGCGGCGTCTCCCTCATTTTCGGCCTTTTGTGCAAGGTCCAACATGCGGTTGAGCACGGCGGGATCGATGTCCTGGACGAAAACGAATCCTGAGCCCAAATGATCGAGAAGCTGGGTTTTGAAATCGAAGCCAATCTGAGCGGTGGCGAAGGCGCGGCCCATGCCGAGGCCGGCGGCGATTTGCGGGGAGAGGGTGTTAAGTTCGCGTTCGAAGGTTTCGTAGAAACGGGGGAGGCTCCAGTGTCCGGTGGACATTTGCATGATGTTTTTGTGCAGGAACAGTGGGCGCGGCGCGGCGGCTTCGCTGGGGTCGACGAGGAGCCGGGACAAGGCGCTTTCGCGGCTGAAGCCCATGCGGAGTTTCGAGTGGATGCCCAGATCGTCCAAGCGAAGTCCCATGACATAGGGCAGCAGGGAATCCAGCGCCAGCCAATCGTAAAACGCCATGGGCTTGATGGGGGAGGGGTCGGCAGGATCCAGTTCGGCCTCGGCGGCGACGACGAGGGGACGGAAGAGGGTGTGCAACTGCGGCAGGTTGAGGAAAAACAACATGTCCGCGTCCCCGAGGTGCGCGAGGCTGTCGATGTAGGCGGGGAGGGTGGACAAGGAGGCTGCGGGCGGGTTTTTCTGGCGCTCCAGGGCTGTCTGGAGGGCTGTCTCGGAGAGGGTGAGGTAGAGGACGCCGTTGGAGACGGTCCACCAGGGATAGGGCTCGAGGGCGAGCAGGGCTTTTTCTTCGGCGCTGGCGTCTTCGTCAGGTTTGCTCACGAAAGTATAGACGGTGAGGCCGCCCCAGTCCCGGGTCACAAACTCGCTGGGATCTTCATCCGCATCCTGCTCCTGAAGGGCTTCCTTGGCCCAGTCGGACATTTTGGCGAGGAGGGCGTCGCCGTCGTTGACTTCGGCCATGTAGAGGAAGTTCTTCAGCATGACCTGGGCTTCCTTGAGGTCCATTTCCGCCTCTTTTTTCTCGGCGATGGCGAAGGCGGGATCTTCGTCGGCGTCCCAGTCCACGTTCTCGTAGAGTTTTTCGCGGAGGGCCTCGTTTGCGGTGTTCAGGGCGAGCCATTCCGAGAGATCGCCCATGACAAAGGCGGACTGTCCGCTGAAATGGGAGTGGATTTCTTTCCATTTTTCCTGAAAGCGCTCAAGTTCCTTGCGGATTTCCTCGGGCTCCAGTTCTTCTTCGGCCTGTTCCTCCACCGGAAGCGGATTGCCGTCCTCGTCCATCGCTTCCTCCGCAACTTCCTCGTCCATGGAGGCGAGGGAGAGAAGCAGGGATGTCCAGTCGATCGACTTCATGGATTGTCCCAGAGGCGACGCGGAAATTTTTTGTGCGAGTTCGGCGTAGTTTTTGACCTGCATGTGCAGGAGGACGTCCTGGGGCAGTTGATCGCTGAGGGGGGCGGCCGAGAGGCGGAGGCTGAAGGCCAACAGGAGGGCAAGGGAGGTGCAGAGCTGTTTCATGGCGTTACTTTCCGGGGGTGGTGCCCCATTCCGATTTGCGGGGCGGGTTGAGATAGCGGTATCCCGTGTTGGGATTGCGGGGATCAAATGCATAGGCGTTGCGTTTGGCGAGAAAAAGTTGCACCGATTCGCTGGGAATCGCAAAGCCCACCCCTTCGATGCCGGTGCGGACGAATTTGAGGGTGTTGACCCCAATCACTTCACCGCGCAGATTGAAGAGGGGCCCGCCGCTGTTGCCGGGGTTGATCTGGGCGGTGGTTTGCAGGAAAAGATTGTCGCCCACGAGGCGGTCGGCGAGGCTGACAATGCCGCGGGAAACGCTGCGGTCGAGGCCGAGGGGGCTGCCGATGGCAAACACGGGTTCGCCGGTGCGCATGTCGTTTGCGGTGCCGAAGGGGAGAGAAATGAGCGGCTTTTTGAGTTCGTCGTCGATCTGGAGGAGGGCTAGATCGTTGGCCGGGTCCATCGCGAGGATGCGGATGTTCTGGTACTGGATGCGTTCGAGGTCCTTGTCTTTGCCCGAGAAGACGGTGACGCTCAGTTCTCGGTCGCGGGCGATCACGTGGTAGTTGGTGATGATCATGCCGCGGTCGTTGATGATGAAGCCCGAGCCCTGACCGGCGCGGGAACGGATCTCAACCACACCTTCGCCCAGGCGGGGAACCCAGGCCTCGACGGGAAGGGCGCGGCCTTCGTTGCGCAGCGTGAAAAGGCCCTCGCCGTCGCTGCCCACCTTCGCCACGGGCTCGTCGGGACGCAGTTCGCTGGCGGAAAGAATTTTCGCCGCCGGAATCCGCAGGACATCGTGGCCGATATCGACCCAGAACGTGCCTTCGTTTTCTTTCAGCACCCAGCCCGTGACCGCCGCGCCGCCTTCCAGTTGAAACTGTTTCTGCGGCAGCGATGGGGAGCTGTCCTCCTCTGCGTGTGCCAGGGAGACACCGAGGGCCAGCAGAAGGAGGAGGGGGCGTTTCATGTTAAAATTCCGAGGTTTTGTTCAGGTGGTCGATCAGGACAAAGGCCAGTGCGGCGCGTTCGTTGCGGCTGCACTCCGCTTCGAGTCGTTTCACTTCGGCGCGGATGCGCTCGCCGGAGGCACCCTCCGACTGAAACAATTCGAAGGCTTTGTCAAGCTGCTGCTGGTTGAAACAAAAGACGGATTTTCCGCCGGTGAGGTCGATGGGTTTCAGGCTCATGGGTCAGGCCGCGAAGCTGGCGCCACAGCCGCAGGAGCCTTTGGCGTGGGGATTGGTGAAACGGAAGCCGGAACGGATCAGGTCGTCGCTGTAATCCACGCGCAGCCCCTCAAGGAAGAGGGCGCTGCCGGCGTCGGTCACGATGCGCAGGGGGCCGTGTTCGAAGACGGCGACATCGTCCGGGCCGAAGTGACTGTCGATGGCGGCGGTGTAGGTCATGCCGGAACAGCCGCCGGGGGCGACGTTGATGCGCAGGAAGCCGTTGGGGCCGAAGTCCAGTTTGTTGAGTTCGGACTGAGCGCGTTCGCTAAGGTCGATGGTTGCCATGTAGATCATTTCTCCGGAGGTTGTTGCAGGGGAGAAGATAGGCCAGAGCCCCCCCGCTGTCAACCCCGTCAGGGTTATCCGATCGCCTGGGCGAGGTCCTCGAGGATGTCTTCGATACTTTCGAGACCTACGGCGAGTCGCACCATTTCGGGCGGAATGCCGGCGCTGGCCTGTTGCGCTTCGCTCAGCTGCGAGTGTGTGGTGCTGGCGGGATGGATCGCCAGGCTCTTGGCGTCGCCGACGTTGGCGAGGTGGCTGAAGAGTTTCAGTTTTTCGATGAAGGCCGAACCGGCGGCGGCACCCCCTTCGATGCCGAACACCACCATCGCGCCGCCTTTGCCGCGCAGGTATTTCTTCGCCATCGCGTTCGCAGGATCGCCGGGGAGCCCCGGATACCGCACCCATTTGACCTTGGGGTGGGATTGGAGGTACTGGGCGGTTTTGAGCGCGTTGTCGCAGTGGCGGTCCATGCGCAGGGGCAGGGTCTCGATGCCTTGCAGGAACTGCCAGGAGTTGTCGGGCGAGATGCAGGCCCCCAGGTTGCGGAGGGGAATGAGGCGCATGCGGAGGATGTAGGCGACGGGCGCGAGGAAGTCGGGAAGGTCGTAGGCCCAGCGGATGTCGTGGTAACTGGCTTCGGGCTGGGTGAAGAGGGGGAACTTGTCGCTCTTCCAGTTGAATTTTCCGGAGTCGATGACGATGCCGCCGATGCCGGCGTTGTGTCCGCCCATCCATTTGGTGAGGGAGTGGATGACGATGTCGGCGCCGTGATCGATGGGGCGCTGGAGATAGGGCGTGGTGAAGGTGCTGTCGACCATCAGGGGCAGGCCGTGGGCGTGGGCGATGTCGGCCAGCGCGGCGATGTCACTGACTTCGAGGCCGGGATTGGTGACGGTTTCGCAGAAGAGGGCTTTGGTTTTTGGGGTGATGGCGGCGGCAAAGGCTTCGGGCTGGGTGCCGTCGACGAGGTGGGCCTTGATGCCGAACTGGGGCAGGATGTCGTTGAACATCGTGTAGGTGCCGCCGTAGAGGTTGCGGGCGGAGACGATCTCGTCGCCGGCCTGGCAGAGGTTGATGATGGCGTAGAAGATGGCGGAGGTGCCGGAGGCGAGGGCGAGGCCGGCGGCACCGCCTTCGAGGGCCGCGACGCGCTGTTCGAGCACGTCGGTGGTGGGGTTCATCAGACGGGTGTAGATGTTGCCGAGTTCTTTGAGGGCAAACAGATTGGCCGCGTGTTCGGTGCTTTTGAACACGTAGGAGGCGGTGCGGTACACGGGGACGCCGCGGGAAAGGGTTGTCGGATCGGGTTGGGTGCCGCCGTGGAGGCAAAGGGTATCGAAGCGCATGGGGTTTTCCTGGGGTGGGGGATGGAGGCCTAAAAATAATTAGAGAGGGAGGGGGATTTCGTCGCTGACAAAGGCGGAGCCTTTGGTGTCGACGCCATAGTTCAGGGCATTGGTCCGGTTTTCACGGTTCACGTATGCGGCATGCATGAGGGCGGTTTTTTTGTCTTTGCGCACAATGACCGTGAGGGGGAGGAAGGATTTGTCGATATGGTCCCATTGTCCCATGCTGTCATTCCAGCGGGAAAAGCGGTTGAGTTTCCATGCGGGAACGTCGAACACCACCCGCAGGATTTCGTCTTTGGGGTATTTCGTTTTCCAGGCTGCGGTGACGGCCTTGCGGAGTTCCTCGAGGTCGGCTCCCTTGTAGGTTTCGACGGGGACTTTCACCACACGCGCGGTGGCTTTGCGGAGGGCGGTCTCTTTGGTGGTAAATTCGTTTCGCAGCGCCGCCACCTGTTTGCCAAAGGCCTGCGCGTTCGGATCTTTGTCGCCATTAAACGCCACCAGCAGGGTCACCATCCATTCCGCACGGTCCAGATGGTTGAGGGCGGCGTTGTAGAGACCGGGGAGCTGTTTCTCTTCGGCTTCGGAGGCTTCCTTACGGGCCCGTTCGAGGTGCATGTTATAGTTTGTGCTGAAGGTTTTGGCGAAGTCCCCGGCGTGCTCCATGAACGTCTGAATGCCGATCACCGAGCTTTTGACCGCGCTGGCCACCTCTTTGCCCCGGTCGCTTTTGGCGTCGATGTCCGCGCGGTATTTTGCCACGGTTTCTTTGTGCCATTTGGCTCTGGCCGGGTACTCGCGCACAATCGCCACAAAGGCCTCGGGTTCCTGCTCGGCCTTTTCCCAGGCCATTTGGTAGGTGCGGCCAATGCGCTTGAACTCCATCATTTCCTCGGCAAAGCTCATCTCCGCGCTCGCTGGAAAGGCGACGCTTCCCCACAGGGCCAGCAGAAGGCCGAAGAGTCGAACGGATACACAACAGGTTTTCGCGGGATAACACATACAAAAAGGCTCCTATCAAGGGGTTCTCGACTTACTGAAATATCCATAGGGAATTTCAATGAAAAAAATCCGCCGGATTGAGTTTCCCATCCCCTCCTTGCCGGATGGAAACCCGTCTCGCCCCACCTTTTTGAAGTCCTCCTTGCGGAAAAGATTGATTTAACGGAGGGAAATCGTATACTTCCTTCCTCAACCCCCTTAGGAGTTTTCCATGAAGCATCTTTTGATTGTGACCACGATGATCTGTCTGTTGTTCCCCTGTATTGCGTCTGCGGAAGTGGACGCGACCCGTGTTGTGACCGAGGCCTACGAGGATGTGCTGGGCCGCAAACCCGACGATGTTGGCCTGCGCCAGTACCGCAGCAACGTGATCGAACGCGGCTGGACCTCCGAGGACATCCGCAAAGACCTGCGCAAGAGCAACGAGTACATGGACCGCGTCATCAATCTCGCGTACAAAGATGTTCTGGGTCGCAAACCCGACAGCGCCGGCCTGGAAAACTACCGCAAAAAAATGAGCAAAGGCTGGACGGAAAAAGAAATCCGCAACGAGCTGCGCAAAAGCGACGAGTTCAAACAGAAGAATAAGTAATCCGACGCCCTGCATCCCAGGCTGAAGGCAGTGGCACCCCACGTGAAAAAAATCCGCTTCGGGCGCTGGGACGACTTTCCGCAGATGGAATCGATTCTGCGGGAGGCCTTTCCGGACAATCCGCGTGAGCTTCGGTCCCGACTCCGGGAGCTCGAACAGCATCTGCCCTCGCTGCTGGTTTGCCTGGAGGATGATGCTCTAGTCGGTTTCGGCGCTTTGACGGCCATATCCCCCTCGGTCTACCTTCTGTGCTGCGATTTTGTGGCGCCCACCCGGCGCAACCAGGGCATCGGACGCCTGCTGCTGCAGGCGCGTCTGGTGATGCTGGACCTGAATCTGGCGCCAATCGATTTTGGGCTGGTGGCAGAGGACGAAAGCCGGGGATTCTACGAACACCTCGGCTTCGCGGCGGAGGGCGAGCCGTTCTATGACCCGATCCGCAACCGGGACGCCACCCGCCTGCACCGTTCCTTCTCGGCGGAGGACATGCAGGCGGTGGAAGCCGCTCTGATGGCCCGGAGCGATGTCGTTTTGGCTTTCGATGAAATGCCTCCCGAGGAATATGCCTTGGAGGAGGAAGGGTAGGGCCGCTGTGCCCGATTTCCCCGGTTGGATGAAACGTTTCCAAAAAATTGCCGCCGCATATCTGTTTGCCTGCCTGTTTTTCGCGTGGGGCGCGGCGGCTGTGGCGTGGAAGGTTTTTCCCTATGGCATTTTCGCACCGGCAATTTCGCAACTTTCGCACGCAATTAAGACACAGCGGGAGCGGGGCGCGCCTTTGTCGGACGCGCTGACCCTGCACGTCCAGGAATCCCGCAACAACCTGGGCCGGGCCGGTTTCCTCGCGCACGATCCGGCCTTCCGCGACACTGGCTTTCTGCTGATCAGCCGTTTTTCCAGGAAACAGGGGCAGGGAATCGCGGAACTGTACTCGCTGGAGCAGCGGAAGGTCCTGCACACCTGGGTTCCGGATCTCAAGGAAATCCTTCGTCAGACGCCCAAACACCAAGGCGGCCTCAACACCTTCCGCGACTACCGCATGCAGCATCCCTTCCTGCTGCCCGGCGGGGATCTCATCATCAAAAGCTGCGAAGGTCCCATGGCCCGCATCCGCGCCGATGGGTCTGTGGTCTGGACCCTCGATCATCATTTCCACCACTCGGTCGAACAGGATCACGAGGGAAATCTGGTTGTGCCCATCTGGCTCAAGGAGGCCGTGTCGCCCTTCGCCTTCCGCGAGGACGGCATCGCGTGGGTGAGTCCCGACGGTCGCCTCCTGAAAGCCGTTTCCCTTACCGAACTCTTTCTCAAGGCCGGCCGGCGCGACCTGCTCTACGGCATCGGGCCCTGGGAGGAGGACCGCTACCACCTCAACGACTGCGAGCCCGTCCTGGAGGACGCCGGCGAGCTGCGCCGGGGCGACCTTCTTCTCAGTATCCGCAATCTCTCGGTCGTGGCGCTCTACCGTCCCTCGGAATCGGCCCTCCTCTGGGTGCGCACGGGTCCCTGGCTCAACCAGCACGACATCGACCGTCTGCCCGACGGGCGCTACAGCATTTTCGGCAACGACGTCCTGCGCTATTCCAACGATAACATTGTCCACGTCAACGAAAACGGCGCTGCGGAAATCTATCTCTACGACGCGGACACGGAGAGTGTCGAAACGCCTTGGACGCCGGTCCTGCGCCGCGAGGATGTGCGCACCAAAACGCAGGGTCGCTCGCGGGTGTTTGACAATGGCGATGTGTTTGTCGAGGCGACCGACACCGTGCGATTGCTCCGTCTCTCCCGCGAAGGCCTCCGCTGGGAATACATTCCCGAAAGTGCGCCGGGCATTCTGGGTGCGCTTCACTGGAGCCGTTATTTGACGCCCGAAGAGGTTGATTTGTCTTTTACTTCGCCCTGAAAAGGCATAACGGGAGCCGCATATGATTTTTCCATTTCCTGATTGGTTGGCTTACGGCGGTCCCGGCATTGCAGCGGGAGTGTTTGCCGTGATTGTCGGCATCCTCGTCTCGGTGTTCATGGCCATCGTCGCCGTGTTCTGGTACCCGCTGAAACGGCTCTACAAGAAGATCCGCGGCAAAAAAGACTGAGGACATGGTCGCTCAAGTCCTGCTCCTCCTGTTTTTCTGCGCCACGGCCGTGGAAACCTGTCTCTACGGACGTCTGGGGCGCAAACTGAAGAACCTGTCCGCCTGCGCGACGCGTTCCAGCCGCATTCCGCGTTACCGGGCCTCCGATCATTGGAAACAAAAGGCCATGCTCCTGCTCTCCGGACGTATGATGAAGGCCTCGCTCGCGCTGGGAATGCTGCTCCTCATCGCGTTTGCCCCCGTTCTGGGCTGGGCGCTGGCGGGCGATCCCTTGGAGGTCTTGCGCTTCAGCCTGGGCCTCCCCGGACTGCTCAGCGCCGTCCTGTTTGGGACCTTGTATCTGCGCTGGAGGCTGCGGAATGCCGCGTGAGGCCTATTCGTTTGCCGATCGTCTGCTGCACCGACTCGTACTCGGATCCCCGCTCGTTGCCTCCGCGTTGCACGACATGGAACTCTCCCAGCACGGACGCCATCTCCCCGATGTCTCCCACGACGAACACGTTTTCGTCTGCGGTCTTGCCCGCGCCGGAACCACCATCCTGCTGCGACAGCTCCACGCAACCGGGGCCTACGTTTCCCTCACCTACCGCGACATGCCCTTCGTGCTCGCCCCCAACTTCTGGCGCAAACTCAACGCCGGCCCGCAACGCCACATGACCCCCGAAGAACGCGCCCACGGCGATGGCATCGCCGTCGACTACGACAGCCCCGAGGCGTTTGACGAAGTGTTCTGGCGCGTCTTCTCCGGCAAAAAGTACCTCCTCAAGGATCGCCTCATTCCCATGGAGTCCGACGACGAACAGATCGAGCGCTACCGCCGCTACGTGGCCCTCGTTCTCCGCGATTTCCCCGGACACCGCTACCTCTGCAAAAACAACAACAACCTCCTGCGTCTGCCCACGCTGGCAAAGGCCTTTCCCCGCGCCCACATCCTCGTTCCCATCCGCCATCCCCACGCCCATGCGGAATCCCTCCTGCGCCAGCACCTCCATTTTCAGGAACAACAGCAAAACGATCCCTTCCTCCGACGCTACATGACCTGGCTGGGGCACCACGAATTCGGTGCTGCGCACCGACCCTTTGTCTTCGACGGACAACTCCCCGGCGGCGATCCCCAAACCCTCGACTACTGGATCGAGCGCTGGATCGACGCCCACCGCCACCTGTTGGCCACCCGACCTCCCAACGCCCGATTTCTCTCCTACGAAACCCTCTGCAACGACGGCGGCCGCACCTGGAACGCCCTCCTCAGCAGCCTCGGCCACACCCAAAATCTCCCCCCCAACGCCTGGAAACCCCTCCGCTCCCCCAGCACCCCCGCCGGCGAAGAAGCCGAATCCCTCCACCAACAACTCCTCGGGGAAATATAACCCAGACACTACGCCCCAACGGAGCACGGTCATTCATGACCGTCAACAGGTCCACGGACTTTCCTGTCCGTCATTTTTGAATGACCAAACGTACATAATCTTGCGGCTGTGTTGAGCGCGACAGCGCCGTAGCTCGGCGGACCCCGCCGAGAAGATTGAG
>CAZCFM010000110.1:0-12217 GCA_964497855.1 uncultured Verrucomicrobiota bacterium
TCTAAATATAAATCAGTTATCCCTCTAAACTCAATATCCCATCTCGGTTTTTAGGATTACCCTAAATGATAACATTCGTGTCGTTTGAAATCGGCATTCCGAAACGATATACCCCGGAGATCCAATTTTAAGACTGACATGTTCTTAAATGACCGTTAATAAAACAACATGCCTGTATCCATCAAAGAAGTCGCCAAATCCACAGGATTTTCCGTGCAAACGGTCAGCCGTGTTTTGAACAACCGGCACGAAGGTTATCGGAAAGCGACCTGCGATCACATCGCCAGGGTTGCGGAAGAAATGGGGTACCGTCCCAATTCCCTGGCGCGGGCGATGGTGCTGGGGAAATTCGGCGCGGTGGGACTGTTGCTCAGCACCAATTCAGGGCGCAGCTATTTGCCGCAATTGCTGCTTACGGGCATACACGACGCGCTGGCGCAAGAAAATCTGCACTTGACCGTGGGACGGCTGCCGGATGAAAAGCTGACGGATTCGGACTACGTTCCCAAAATGTTTCGGGAGTGGTCCTGTGACGGGGTTCTGATCAATTACAATGATCACATTCCGGAGAAAATGGAGGAGTTGATCCAGAAGAGCAAAATTCCCTCGGTTTGGATCAACACGAAACGCGCGTCCGACTGCGTGCATCCCGACGACTTTGGAGGCGGGAAACTGGCGGTGGAATACCTTCACTCCCTCGGCCACACCCGCATCGCCTACATGCACATGCGCTGGGGTCAGGACCTGAAAGATGCCCACTACAGCGTGGTGGATCGTTTGGGGGGCTACCTCGCAGGGATGCGGGAGGCGGGACTGAAATCCATGGTCGTCGAAAAAGGCTACATGATTCCGGGCCCCGAACGGGTCGCCGTCTTTCAGGAGTGGCTGCGTATGGAAAACCCTCCGACGGCGGTCATTACCTACACCAATCCGGAAGTCGTGACGCTGGCGGCCCTGCAAATGGGCATCCCTCTGGACAAAGCCCCCTTGGTGCTCAGCTTCTCCGAACTGCCGATGATGTTTGGGGGGCTTCCCGCCCATACCCTCTTCCTGAAACAAAACGAGATGGGGCACACCGCCGTCCGCATGCTGATGGAAAAAATGAAAAACCCGGAGGTTCCGCTCCCCCCCCAGGCCATTCCCTACTGCATATATCGGGGTTACGATCAGGTCCGGCCCTAAACCTCCCATTTGGCGGACAGGAGGAGGCCGGGGCGGCGGAGGGGATACCGGGAATCAACGCTCCAATTCTATCACAAAAACAGGAAGGTCGTTGGGGATGTGCAAAACACCGTTTTCCACCGTTCCGGTCGCCAGGGGTTGCAGATGCCAGTCCCGCAGGGTGTAGCGCATGCCGTTGATGGCCGCGGCACTCACCCGTCCACCCACACGCGCGTGCAAAACCGGCAGTTTCCCCTGAACGGTGGGGGTTTCACCTGTGCCCAAAGCAAACCCGGTGTTGAAGCTGGTGCTCACCAGGGAAAGGGAGACCCGTTGGGCCTCCGCCAACGGCAGTCCGTCCCGGCTGTAGAGGGCAAAGCTGATGTACCTGTTCTTTTCGGTGACGGGCTCGAAAATCCCCTCGTCGTTGCGGATATCCACATCGGAGAGCCGCACGCCGTTTTGGAACTCGATTTCCCCGCCAACCTGGTCGAGCAATCCCGTGAACGCAACCGCCCCGGGCGCATCCAGATGCAAATGGCCCTTCTGCCAGTCAAAGCGAATCTGTTCCGTGGGCCGATAGGGGTTGTGCGTTTTGCGGTCCTCGTAACTCAGCATGGGGCCGATGACCTCGTCCTGCCTCAGATTGGGATCGATCCACAGCCGCATGCCGTGTTCGTAGGTGGTGGGCAGCATGCCCAGACCCCGTATTCCGTAGCTGCGTCCGTAGGGCATGGTGTCGGGATCGTAGAGGGAGTCCCGTCCGTAGAGGAAAACGGTGGGACGGGGGGCGGGGGCGAAGAGGCCGCCGCGGAACATGTGCGCCGCCGCCCGCATCATCGCGCTCTGCACCTCGTCGTAGGTGTAGTGATATCCCTGCGGGTGGCCGCCGGTCGTGATGTCCATGGGCTTGTCGAAGGGCCGCTCCATGGCGGCCACCTGGTGCAGGGAATTGTCCCCGAAATAGTGCCAGCATACAAAATCCCAATCCTGGATCATGCCCAGGGCGGCGAGGCGCAGGGGGAAGTCCGCGCGATACTTGGCGGGCTGCTGGATCTGCGTTTCGTACACCAGATAGGGCATGCCGGGGGCGCGGTTGTGTTCCAGCCAGGGCACGCCCTGGGCGATGCCCGGGGGTTTGAGCAGCCAGTTGTTCCAGCGGCCCTCGTTGGGCTCCTGGGCCAGGGCTTCCAGCGTCATCAGCTTTCGCCCCAGCTCATCGGTGGCCAGCTCCACCCGGTCCCAGCGGTCGCGCCCCACGCCGTTGACGTAGGCGTCATGGGCAATCGCCTCGCCGTGCTGCAGCATGTACTGAACCTGAATGCGGTAGCCGATCCCGGTGTCCAGGATCACCGGCGCGTTGCGGGTGCTGCGGCCGAGCGGTTTGATTGCCGCCATTTCCCTGACCTTGTGATCAATCAGCATTTCGGTCAAAAAGCGCAGCACATCCCGTCCGCGCTGATCCCCGAAATCCTCGCGGGTGTATTCCTGCTTCAGCGCCTCCAGGGCGGCGACGGCGTGAGCGCCGGCGTCGTTGATGCTGAGTTGCGCGGGACTGGGCCGGTCCATGGGGGCGAAGAGGACGGTGCCGTTCTCCAGCGATTCACCGGGCAGCAGACCTTCCCAGGCCGCGGCAAGGGCCTCGTCGCTCCCATAGGTTTCCCGCAGAAAGGCGTTCCAGCGGGACACGAGCTGATTGCGGAAAAAAGCGGGCAGTTTCTGCCAGGAGCCGCCCAGCATGCGACGGATCCACCACTCCTCGTTGCTGAGTTCCCAGACCACAAAAACCGGATCATCGGCCCAGCGCAGGCCCGTGTAGGGGTTGTAGTGATTGGCGATCTCCCGCATCCGGCGAATGCCCAGGGCCTGGATCCGCGGATCCCAGACGCGGGCGGGATGGTTGCGGATGCGCATGGAGCCGCCCGCCTCCACGATGGCCGCGCGCCAGGCCCCGGCCGTTTCCGGATCCTCCACCACGTCCACATCCTCCGGATGCACGTCCCCCACCTGGTTCATGCCCGCCATCCAGATGCGGAAGCCCCGTTGACCGGCCCGCGCGACGAAGGCGTTGGCGTCATCCGCGGCCGACCCGTCGCCCGGCACAAACACCGCATCCTTCCCGGTGAATCCGCCCCAGAAACGCATGGCATTGAATCCCAAATCCTCAAAGCGGTCCAGCAGGATTTCCGTCCCCTTGCGGGCGTTTGCCACTTTTTCGGCGGCGGCCTCCGGACTGTCGGACTCCCTCACCCCGGCCCCGGCGAAGAGACGGCCAATGACCCCCCAAAACCTCTGCCGTTGCCCCCCGCTCCACAGCTGCCCGTTTTGAATCGTGACATAGGCCTCCGCCGGAATGTCCGCGGGGTCCATGGGCTCCGGACGCGGGACGGGTTCCCCCGCGCGGCCCGGGAGGGCCAGGCCGGCGGCGGCCAGCATCGCAATCAGGCTTGTTCTCGTGCTCATGCGTTTCTCTGAAAAAGGGTGGCGTAAAAAATCCGATTCGGGGGTGTGTTCATTTTGGGTTTCCATGCTTATGGTTTTCCAAGCTAAGGACAAATGAGTGATGGGATCGTTAACATCCCCCGAGGAACCCGGTCAATGCTTTTAGGCAGGTATTTCAACGTGGGGCGCAAAATAATCTTGAAGATCACCTTAAACAGTAATAACGTTAATATCAAGCCCGTTTTCATAAAAGCCTCCCCGCTACACAGGCAGCTCAATCCTGTTTTACTTTTTTCCTGTAACCGTGTAGGTTTGGAAGGTTGGCCGCAATCCGGAACCTTCTTTGATCGGGGCGCATGCTGAATAACACCTTGTGAACTTCTCCAAAAACCATAATCATTGCGAAAAAAAATGAACGTTCATTATTTACAGGATTCCGCACAAAACCCCGCCCCGGAACAGAGACGCGGGGGCGTGGTGTCCCGCCGGCGTCACAAGGAGGGATCCGCCCTGGTGCTCACGCTGCTGGTGGTCAGTCTGCTCCTGGTCATCGTGCTGGCCTTCGTGGTCCATGTCCGTTTTGAATTGAGAGTGATCCTGGAGCACATGACCCGGGCCCAGGCGAAAAGCAACGCCAGGCTCGGGCTGGAGTTGGCCATCGCCAACCTCCAGATTTCGGCGGGAAAAGACCAGGCGGTGACGGCCAATGCGGAACTGATGGGGGAACCCAGCGTGTTTCAGCGCAAGTGGGCGGGGGTGTGGAGCAACGCGGGCGTCGGAATGGAATCCCTTCACGATGTACCGGGCTTCCGCTCCTGGCTGGTTTCCGGTTTTGACCGGGTCGGGGTGTATGACATCGGAAGTTTGGGGGCCTTTTCGGTGGATACCGACAGTTCCGGCAATCCCGTCACCAATGCCAGACAAGTGCGCATGGTGGGGGAAGGGACGGTATCCGTACGGGAGGATCAGGTGGCCGTGCCGCGGGTAGTTTTTCAGAATACGGGAACGGGCAGGCCGGACAGTTTCGCGTACTGGGTGTCGGACGAGTCGATGAAAGCGAGGATGAACCTGCCGGGTGAGAACGGCGAGGTGGACCCGTCCCGGCGGGTGGCGCGCATGCACAGTCCGGCCGACAAGCGTCTGGAGGATGTGGAGCACCTGGGCCCGGCCCTGGGATCGGCGCCGGAGGCGGCGGTCGCGAATCTCCCCCGCCTGCTCCGCCACAGCGAAACCGGCTTCGTGTCCGCCCCCACCCGTCAGGCCGTGGCCGGACATCATCACGACCTCGGCTTCCACAGCCTCGGACTCTTCACCAATCCCGTGGAGGGGGGACTGAAAAAAGACTTCTCCTACGCCTTTGAAATGAGCGAGGCCTCCTTCCGCACTTCTGAATTCGCCCGGCCCACCGGCACCGTGCCCAACGAGTTTGTCACCGACAACTCGGGGTTTTCCCCGCAAACCAAACCCGTTTTCAATTTCCAGCCCCGCGACGCCAACGGACAGACGCCCGCCGACGCGGTCCCCAACCCCTGGCACCGGGGACCGACCTTTGACCTGATCCGCGACCATTACCGGCTCTACACCCGGGTGCAAAATCCCTTCACCGAGCCCCTGTTGGCCGCCAAAGCCTATTTCCCGAACAGTTTCCGCGGACTTCACCAGGATCCCGCCCATCGCCCCTGGCGCTTCATCACCGCCCCCGAACTGCATTCCGGCACGTTCGAGCGCAACCGACTCCCGGCAAGCGACCCGGCGGTCACCGACAGTTTTGTAAACCGCAACTTCCCCACAAACCTGAACCCCAGTCCCCGCCCCCGCTTCACCGAAACGGAGGTCGCCCCGGAGATCATTCGCTTCATCACCCTGTACAGTGTGACCCTGAACGATGAGAGGCCCAGCACCCTCCCCACCCCACCGCCCTGCCCGGACAGACAGAGGGCACAATGCGGCTCATTCTGGAGCCCATCGTCTATCTGCACAACCCCTACAACGTCGCCATCGAGTTCGACGCCCTCCGCATGATGTACTTCCGCATGGATTTTGGCATCCAGGCTTTTGCGCGCTTCGATCCCGACCAAGCCGCCGTGCTGGGCTCGCAACGGACTGGCAAGTTGCCTGTGGGCAATCAAATCACGGTGGGGGACATGATCCGCGCGGAACTGGTGTTCAACGGGAAGGACGCGTCGGAGGTGTTCCGGCATTCCGAGTTCAACCAGGACATCGTCCTGACCCACAGCGGGCTTCCCGCAAACACCCCCGTCCGAATGGAACCGGGCGAGGTGAAGGTCTTCACCAACAGCCAACCCGGGGTGCGCTCCTACGGCGACAGTTACCGCATGGTGCTGACCGAGGCGGTCAGCGACCACGCCTTCTCGGGCGGGCTCAGCCTGAGCCGCTGGCAGGGAAACCGGACATCGCCCACCGATCCCATGACCCTCCAGTCCAACGAGTGGCTGGAGATCGTGTTTGATTACCGCGGCGGACCCAACTCGCGAACCGAGGACAACCGACCGTTCCCGGGGGGGCTCAACGAAGGGGAATACAGCTTCCTGACCACCTACCTGCTCAGCAGGGGCGACACCGCGAATCTGCCAGAGGGCGAGTCCACGAACTCCCCGGGTCTGCGCTATTTCATGCTCTACCCCGATGCCTACAATTCCGGCTTCAACGGGGGCCTTCTCAACCGCCGCATCATCCTCCCCTATTCGGCCATTTCCAACCGGGGCGGCTCCGACAGCGACCCCGAAAAGCACTACATCGGCTACACCGATTTCTACATGAAACCCAGCCGTGGCGAACACTATCACACCGAGGTCTTCACCCACCACAGCACCCGGGCCATGTCCCTGAACCCGGAAAACAGCGGGGCGGTGGGCAAAAACGGAAACCGCCTGCCCAAAATCTGGGGGTTGAGACTGGGAACCGAGCACGAGGTGGCCTCCGGCATGGAACCCCGCGACCGGCTCTCCTTTGGCGGGGACGGACGCGGCGTGTGGGGCCGATCGCTGCACACCCACAGCGGCAATCCGCGGGTGGTTCTCTACGATGTGCCCACCGCCCCCCTCACCTCCATCGGCCAGCTCCAGCACCTCAACCACGCCCTGCACGTGTGGGAACCCGCCTACGCCGTCGGCAACTCCCTTGCCTCCCCCTACCTGCCGCGCGACCAAATCTGGAACATGCCGACCGAGCCAGCGGGGGAACCCCTGCGGCGCATGCAGTTTGACACGTCCTACCTCATGAACCGAGCGCTCTGGGACCGTTTCTTCTTCTCCTCCATTTCCAGGCCGGCGACGGCCACCGGCTACGACACCCTGATGAGCCTCGACGATGCCATCACCCGCTGGGAGGAGCAGCCCCTCAATCCCCGCGTCGTTCCCCTCGGCGGCTCCACGCGTGCCAGCCGTTTACAGGCCCTCTCCGAGTCCAACTACGCCGCGCACGGTCCCCAAACCCGTCCGTCCGATCCCCTTCCCCACAACCGGGTCGCCGAATTCTACGGACTGGCCGGCGCCTTCAACGTGAACTCCGTCTCCGTTGAGGCGTGGAAAGCCATTCTGGGGAGCTTAAACGCCGGGGATATGGACATCACCGATGACCAGGGGCGGATCATCCGCCTGACCCTTGCGGACACCCTGCGGCATTTTCCCCGCAGCGCCCGGCTGGCCGGCGGTAGCGGTGCCGGCAGCGACGACCGCTGGACAGGGCCGGGCAACCTGACGCCCGCGCGGGTGAACACGCTGGCGGAAAACATTGTGGCGGAGATCAAAGACCGCGCCCGGGCCCAGGGCGCCCCCTTCCCCTCCCTCGCCAGCTTCGTCAACCGCAAGGTTGAAAACACCCCCTTCGGCCTGTCCGGCGTCCTGCAGTCCGCCATCGACCGGGGCACTTCCGGCGCCGGCTTCAACCAGCCGCTCCTCGACCAGGAAGGGGTTCCCGCGCATGTGACCGTGGCGCATGACGTTCCCGGGTTGTTTCTCCTGACGGACCGGTATTTCATCAACTACCCCTCCCCCGGACACTTCCGCAACAACAGCGCCGCGGGAATTTCCCAGTATATTTCCCAGGCGGACATCCTCTCGGTGATCGGCTCGCAGCTCACGGTGCGCTCCGACACCTTCGTCATCCGCGCCCACGGCAGCGTCGGCGAACAGGCGGCGGTCGCCTGGTGCGAGGCGGTGGTGCAGCGCCTGCCGGACTACATCAACCCCGAAGCGGATGCCCCCCATGTCCAACCCGCCCAACTCGGCGATCCCGCCAACCAAACCTATGGGCGCCGCTTCCGGATCGTGAGTTTCCGCTGGCTCAACGAGGATGAAATCTAAACCATGAGCCCCACCCAACCCAACTGGTCCGAACGCACACCCCATCTGCTAAAACAAGCCGGAACCCACCATCGTTTTTCCCGTTTCACCCCCGAAGCCCCCGCCCAGGGCCTTCCGCTCCGGGGCCGATTGGAGACCGCGTCCGGTGCCCCCTTCCATTTTCAGGCGGAGATCTGCGGAGAGCGCAGCGTCCGCGTGCGGATCTCCCTGTCCCCGGACGGTCCCCGCCCCACCCCGATTCTCCTGCAAAACGAATGGCCCTCGCCGGCGGGCGCCCGCCTTGAAACGACGCCGGACCAAAGCGCGCTCCGCTCCCCCGAAGGCTGGGAACTGCGCGTCTCCCACGCCCCCTTCGCGCTGTCCCTGCATTCCGCGGAGGGCCGTGTTCTCTGGCGCACGGAACACCGGGACCGCAGGGCCTTCAACGGCGGCTGGGCCTCGCCCCCCTCCGGCTTCACGGAAGACGAATACACCGGGCGGGTGGTCCTCAACGCCGCCCTCGCGGCGGACGAGGCCCTCTACGGATTCGGCGAACGCTTCGGCCCCCTCAACCAGCGGGGCCAAAACGTTCCCTGCTGGCACGCGGGCTCCGGCACCTGGACCCGGGGCACCCACAAAAACATCCCGCTGCTGCTTTCCTCCAGAGGCTACGGCCTGTTTGTGAACACCCTGCGACCGGTCCTCTTTGACCTCGGCTATTCCTCCAACGCCGCCACCACCCTCGCCGTGGCCGACAACAGCATCGATCTCTTTCTTCACATCGGGGATTTCAAATCCATCCTGCGGGAACACACCGGGTTCACCGGACGTCCGGGCCCCGTCCCCGGCTGGGCCTTCGGGATCTGGATGGGCAAACACACCTACGCCTCCCAGGCGGAGGTGCTGGCGGTGGCCGAACGCCTCCGCGCCGAAAACTGTCCGGCATCGGTGCTCAAAATCGACACCGGCTGGTTCCACCGGGAGGGACGGGGCAGCCTCATCGACTACGACATGGAATGGAGCCCCTCCTTCCCCGACCCCAAAGCCATGGCCGACCGCCTGCACGCGCTGGGCTTCAAACTCTGCGTCTTTGTGCAGGCCTGGTTTCTCGCGGACAGCGCCAAAGCCGTGGAGGCGCGGGAGCGGGGCTTCCTCGTGCGGCGGGCGGACGGGGAGGAACACCGATGGGACATGGGCAAGGACTGCCCCGTGGTCGCGGTCGATCTCACCCTCGAACCCGCCCGCCTCTGGTACAAGGAACAACTCAAAACACTGCTCGACCAGGGCGTGGACACCTTTTTCTGCGACTGGGGGGTGAACGCCCCGACCGACGTGGTCTACGCCAACGCCGATCCCCTCGACTACAACCACCTGCACGCCCTGCTCTATCTGCAAACCGCGCGCGAAGCCATCGTGGAGCACAGCGGCGACCCGGCGGCGGTCACCTGGTCCCTCTGCGGATGCGCCGGGGCGCAGCGCTTTCCCGTCACCTATTCCGGTGATTCCCGCACCTGCTTCCGGGACATGGCCTCCGTGCTCCGGGGCGGTCTCTCCTGCGCCCTCTCCGGCTTCGGCCTGTGGGGCGGCGAAATCGGCGGATTCGGACACCTAGACCTCGGCCCACCCGACCCCGAACTCTACATCCGCTACGTGCAGCACGGCTTCCTCTGTCCCCTCGCCGAATTCCACGGCATCGGCGACCGCGAACCCTGGCACTACGGCGAAACCGCCCTCACCGTGTACCGGGAATTCGCCGCCCTGCGCGAAGGGCTCCTCCCCTATTTGCAGGCCTGCGCCCGGGAAACTACCGACACCGGCCTGCCCGTCCTCCGCCCCATGGTCCTGGAGTTTCCGGACGACCCCAACTGTCGTACCCTCGACCTGCAATACCTGCTCGGTCCCGACCTGCTGGTCGCCCCCGTCTTCGAACGCGGACAGAAGTCTGTCAACGTCTATCTCCCCGCGGGCGAGTGGCGCGACCTCTGGAGCGACGAAACGCACCACGGCCCCGGGTGGCGGATCTTCGACGCGCCCCTGGACCGCATTCCGGTTTTGCGCCGGGTATCTCCGGAATCCGAAGCAAATCTTGCATCCCTCGCAAGAACGGAGTAGGAAAGGGCATCTGCCCATGAAAACCGAACCCAAGCTTTCCACCTTCCCCGCCGCGCGGAAAAGCGGTTCCGCCGGGGCGTCCCTCGTTGCGGAGTTGACCCGGCTGCGCGGAATGAGTGTCGAGGAGCGTATACGGGAGGCCCTGTCCATCCAACAGAAACTGCAGGGGTTCAAACCCCATCCGAAACCGTAAGCGATGTCCGAAATACCTGATTTATTGGCGGAGGCCGAACATGTTGCGGAGATTGCCGCGCAACATGAGGTTCAACTGATTGTGATAGGTGCGCTGGCGCTGGCGGCGTATCAGTATGTCCGCGCCACGGAGGATGTGGACATGGCGGGGGTTGTGAGTCTTGCAAAACTTCGCGTGCTTGCCTCTGTGTTGAAAGAGGCCGGGTATGAGGTGGATCTGCGCGAGCCGGAAGCCCTGGACCCGCTTGGAGGGGTGTTGGATGTGCGGACCCGGTCCGGGCTGGTCCAGATTATCAGCTTTGCGGAGCGGTTTCCGGCTGTGATTCAGGACGCCATGCGGGAGGCTCACCTGGTGGTAAGAGAGAACAGTTCGCTGCCCATCGTCCCGCTTCCGCACCTGGTGGTGCTGAAACTCTATGCGGGCGGTCTCAAATCCAAGGCGGATGTGGCCGAACTGCTGACCCGGAATCCTGACGCGGATCTCCAAAAAATTGAATCACTATGCACGCGCTACCGCATCCGGGGCTTTTCTGACATTCGGGATGAGCTTGGAGGATGAAAGCAAACGTGGAACGCATGCCCGCCTTGACCCGGGACAAGGGCTTGCTAAGGTCGTTGCGGAGTGAAACCCCCGTCGTAGAGACACCATGAAGCAAGAAAAGAGAACCAAGAAAAAGAAAACTCTGTTGTTCATCGTGGCTGTCACGCTGATGTACCCCGCGACCTATGGCGCGTTGCGCCTCACGAAGTACTTTGTGCGGCAAGAGTTCGAAACCTACGCGTGTTCCACAAGGTTCCGGGCGAACTATCCAGATGACGACACGGGCCCCGTCACCGAGGGGTACACCACGTATGCCTGTCCATCCGTGGTTCAATAAATCAACACATCCTGGCGGCGGGTGGCGCTTGGGCTCCGGATGTGTCAAACCCTTTTCCGAGAGTCGGAAACGTCTTCAAACCCCATTTCCGAAGTTCGGAAACGTCCGCTTCAGCGGAAGCGGGGGGAGACGGGGAGTTCGCGCCAGCCGTTGAGGCTTTGGGTGAGTTCGCGCTCGGTGAAAAGATAGACGACGGCGCGTTTGGACTCCAGCCAGGCCGGATCGCGGGAGGCGCTGCGGAAGAGGGTCAGCCGCGGCGGGGTGGAGGCGGAGCCACGGTTGGCGATACGGTCGATGGGGAAGCCGAGTTCGCGGGCGAGATGCTCGGTGAAGCCGCTGGCCTCGGCGTGCATGTCGCCGCCTTCTCCGAAGGCCATGGTGTGGCTGTCGCCTAGCAGGAGCACGGGGCCGGCGCTGTCGATGAGAGGTCCGCCGTCGGCGCGCCGCACCTTGCGGGCGGGCAGCACTTCGGGCTCCGCGCCCTCCTCCGCCAAATCTCCTTTGATGGAAATCGGAGCGGGGTCATCGGCCTGGATGTCGACTTTCTCCAAGCCCCCGAATTTGGCGAGTTCACGCAGGCGGGCGGCGACCGCCTCCGCGGCCAGTTCCGCCCCGCGGGGGGACCAGTGGGTGTCGCTGCGGCAATAGGTCTGGGTGTCGGCCTTGGCGACGGTGAGCAGTTCCTGCAGTTCCACGGTGTGGAAGCCCTCCTCCCGGAGGCGGGCGGTGAAGGGAGGCGGCGCGGGAACGTCGGGGGCCTCGTCCCCCGGCAGACCTTCCGGCACCACCGAGGCCTTCGCGGGCACGGGAACAATGATCAGGGGTATGCCCAGCTCCTTCAACTGATCGCGCAACAGCCGCAGGGCGGGCAGCGGATCGGCCTGGGCCGGTTCGGGCGGGGTTTCCGGGGCAATCCATGCGACGCCCAGGGAGAGATGCCGGATCTCGGAGGCCAAAAAACGCCATCCGTCGCGGCCGGCGATGACGCGGGTGTCGGGTTGGGCCGCGAGAAGCGAAACGGCGCGCTCGCTCAGTGTTTCGGCAAAAAGCGGGAGCGCCGGCAGACAGAACAGCATGCAGAAAAGGGATTTCATGGGGTCGGGGTCTCCATCCAAAAGGGTTCGATCA
>CAZCFM010000111.1:0-2328 GCA_964497855.1 uncultured Verrucomicrobiota bacterium
GCCGGGAAAAACAAACCGGCCGTTTTAAGCCACTTTCAACCCGGCGCTGACACCTCCAAACAGAGTGTTGGCCCCGAAGGTGGACGAGGTCCCAATTTGCCAATAGATGTCGCTGAGAAGATAGGGTGAAACCCGCAGCCCGGGAACCCGCGCCACAGGGCCTGTCAGGGGTTCCGAAGGTCGGAAAGGATGCGGTCGGCGACTTCCGAAGGTCGGAAACCGTCGGTGTCGATTTGATGGGGGAAGAGGGCGTACCAGGGGGCGCGCTGCTGTTGGAGTTCGCGGATGCGGTCCAGCGGATCGGCTCCGTGCAGCAGGGGGCGGTTGGGGTCGTTGCCCACGCGCTTGAGGACGCTTTCCGCGCTGACGCGGAGGCAATACACATGGGGCTGGGCGAGCAGAAGTTCGCGGTTTTCGGGTCGGACAATGATGCCGCCGCCGCAGGAAACGATGCGTCCGCCGGGTTGCAGGCTGCGTTTCAGGGCCTCATGTTCCCGCCGACGGAATCCGTCTTCGCCTTCGCGGGCAAAAAGGTCGGGGATGCTGCAGCCGGCGTCGCGGGCGATGGATTCATCGAGGTCGACAAAGGGCACGTGAAGGCTGCGGGCGAGGAGGCGGCCCACCTGCGTTTTGCCGCTGCCCATGAAGCCGATGAGGAGGAGGGGCGTGTTCATGCGGGCGAGAGGCCGGTGATCCATCGGAAATAGGCCCAGAACAGCTGGTCACCGCCGAGGATCCAGCCCAGGGCCGCACCGGCGAGGTAGGGGCCGAAGGGGATGCGTCCGCCCATTTCGCTTTTGCCGAGGGCGATGAACGTGAGGCCAAAAATCGATCCGAGCAGGGAGGAGGCGAACACGACGAAGAGCACGGCGGGCCAGCCGAGGAATGCGCCGATGGCCCCGAGCAGTTTGACGTCGCCAAAGCCCATGGCGTCTTTTTTGAAGACGAGGGAGCCGATCCAGCCGACGGCCCAGAGCAGGCCGAAGCCGACGGCGGCGCCGAGGGCGGAGGCTTTGAGGGCGTCGAGACGGCTGAGGGTGTTGTGCAGTTCGGGCACGAGGAAGCTGAGGGGGATGCCGATGAGGATGCCGCCCCAGGTGACGCGGTCGGGAATCCAGAAGTGATCGAGGTCCACGCCGGACCCGAGCAGGAGGCCGAAGGACATGAGTCCGTAGCAGAGGGTGACCCAGGTGGGGCCGTATTTCATCCAGATGGCGGCGAAAAGGAGGCCGCTGATGAGTTCGACGATGGCGTAGCGGACGGAGAATTTCGCGCCGCAGTTGCGGCATTTTCCGCGGAGGATGAGCCAGCTGAGCACGGGAATGTTGTCGTAGAAAGCGACGGGTTTTTTGCAGGCAAAACAGTGGGAGCCAGGATGAATGACGGAGAGTTCGGCGGGGATGCGGTAGATGCAGACGTTGAGAAAACTGCCCCAGATGGCGCCGAAGAAAGCGACAAAGGCGAGGACAAGGGGGTGTTGCCAGATTTCGGGAGGGAGCGAGCGGAGTTCGTCGAAGAGGGTCATGGGAGGGTTCCGTACACGTGGTGGCGGAGGGCGCGGCGCATGACCTCCAGAGGGGCGGGTTGTCCGGTCCAGATTTCGAGGGAACGCGCGCCCTGGTGGAGCAGCATGGAAAGTCCGTTGGCGGCGCGGGCCCCGGCGGCGCGGGCGATGCGCATAAAGGGGGTTTCAGGCTGGAGATAGGTCATGTCGAAGAGGGCCTGGCCGGGGCGGAAGTGTTCGGGACAAAAACCAAACTCGGATTCGTCCTTCATGCCGAGGGAGGTGGACTGGAGGATGAGGTCGGCGGGGTGGATGAAGTCGGGCGGCGGAGGCCAGGCGGGGGCGCAGAGGACGGGGATGCCGGGGAAGCGCTGCTGGATTTCGGCGGCGAGGCGCTCGGCGCGGGCGGGGGATCGGTTGGCGAGGCGGATTTCGCTGGCGGAATCCTGAGCGGCGCGGAGGGCGGCGGCGCGGCCGGCGCCCCCGCAGCCCAGCAGAAGCACGCGGCGTCCGGCGAGGGATTCCGCGAGATCTTCCTGAAGAGCGTGGACGAGTCCGTGGCCGTCGCTGCTGTGACCTTCCAGTTCGGCGTTGGGCAGGAAGCGGATGGTGTTGACGGAGCCGGAGAGTCGGGCCGAGTCGGCAAGGCGGGACAGGCCCTGGAAGGCAATTTCCTTGTGGGGAATGGTGAGGTTGACGCCGCCGAAGCCCATGTGAGCCATGCTGTGGAGGACGTCGAGAAGACGCTCGGGCTGTACGTCAAATGCGCAGTAGAGGGCGTCCAAGCCCAAGGCCTGCAAGGCCGGATTGTGCATCGCGGGACT
>CAZCFM010000111.1:2428-10830 GCA_964497855.1 uncultured Verrucomicrobiota bacterium
AGTAGAGGGCGTCCAAGCCCAAGGCCTGCAAGGCCGGATTGTGCATCGCGGGACTCAGGGAGTGAGCGACCGGATGTCCCAGCACGGCAAAGATCCGGGTGCGCCCGGAGAGCGATGAATTCAGGTCCATCATTTTCCTAAATCATTGTTAGAAAGATGTTTTCGCACAAAGAAAGGCGTCCTGTTAATAACCCGAATCGTTTCACGCATATTTTTGTTGTTTTTCATTCACTATCAACGGTTTGCACTATCAACAGCTGCCTGTGCATGACGTGTGTTATTCTGCATAAGTCCGTGAGGATTCACTGGTTGGAATCTGCGAGCATCAGGAGAGATACGCGATCCAGCGCGCTTTGAATGGTGGCGAATTCCCGGCGGATTTCTTCGAGACGTTGGTCCTGTCCGATGGCCTGCGTTTCCAGTTCCTCGCGGCGCTGGGTCAGCTCTTCTACCTGACGCAGGAGGTCCTGGACATTTTGGCGGGAATTGTCCAGAGCATTGGCGAGGCCCTCGACGGGCAGGTGGACAGAGTCGGGGGAGTTGCTGGTTTTTTCGGAAACGGTGGGCACACGCACCAAGCCCTGACAGTCGGGGCATTCAATGGTCAGGCCCATGCCACGTTTATCAATGGCCATGCTTTTGCCACAATAGGGACATTCAAAAACAATATCATTTTCGGTAATGGTCGTCGTGCTGGCGGCAGGTGCGTTCATGAGCGAGCCTTGAGGGGATTGGGGTTGGAAACACGTAAAACATATCCATCTACAAACGTAACCCAAGCGCTTTCGATTGTAAACGATTTCCTGCTTGTTGTACTTTCGTTCTTTTCAAAAAGCAGATTAGCGTATTACATGTGAGGCAACACAAGGGTGACATGAGCACTGACCAACCCCATACTGGACTGGATCCAGATAATTTTATCCACTGTCCGGGTTGCGGACTGACGTTGGACGTCAGTGGTTTCCAGCCGCTGGACCCGCTGATCTGTCCCGAATGCCAGCATGAAAGCGTGGTGCCTGCGGACATTGAACAGTATCGGCTCAAACGACTGCTGGGGGAAGGGGCGATGGGGCGGGTGTATCTGGCGGAGGACCAGAATTTGCAGCGGGAAGTTGCGATCAAAATTCTGCGGAAAAATTTGGCGGAAACGCCGCGGATGTGGACGATGCTTGAAAAGGAGGCCCGGGCGGCGGCTGGCATTCATCATGCCCATGTCGTGCAGATCTACAGCATGGGGAAAACCCGGGGACGCCCCTACATCATCATGGAATTGGTGCCGAACGTAAATTTGGAAACCCGCATGAAATCGGTGCCCCTCACCGAGAAAGAGACGTTCACCCTGGGCATTGAAATCATGGAAGGGCTGAAAGCCGCCACTGCGAAAGGACTGTTGCACGGGGACATCAAACCGGCCAACATCATCCTCACGCTGAAAGGAAAAGCAAAAGTGGCGGATTTCGGCCTCTCCCGCCTGATTGGCCGTGAAAAATCGGTGGAGCGCTGGGGGACACCCTATTACATCGCGCCTGAAAAATCGATCCAACAGCAGGAAGACTTCCGTTCCGATCAGTATTCGCTGGGCGCGACCTTGTTTCACTGCATGGCCGGGCAAGCACCTTTCGAGGGGGAAACGGGAGAAGAGGTTATCCAAAAATCCCTCACCCAACCCACCCCCTGGCTGCCGGATCGCTGTGTCGGTGTGAGCGATGCCTGCGGGGACATTCTGTACCGGATGATGCAACGGGATCCTGAAAAACGCTTTCCAAGCTACGACAGCGCGATTGCGGCGATGCGGCTGGCCCTGCGCGGAAAGTATCATCCGGGGAAATGGGAGGGAGCGCGTCGGATGAAATCGAACACGCTGCTGGCACGCCTTAAGCTGGCCTGGCGGGGGGAAGATGCCGCAGAGGATGATCCGACGGAACTGGGAGCTTCAGGGCCGCCCTGAGGGTTCCAACGTCTCCACCATGTAACTTCGCTGGGGCGCACCCGGTGTTTCATCGCGAACGGTCAACGGCTTTCCTGTCCCTGCAAGATTGGTGGCATAGGGGATGGGACGCCAAGGTGTTTTTGGATTTTGTCCATCGCGATAGTTCAGGGTGTAGCGTTCTCCGGTGACACTGTCCCACTGAATCGTGACGCTGGGAATTCCTTCGCGCGTGCCGCGGGCAATCGACAGGCGGGGGCTTTCCTGGGGCGTCAGATCAATAACGTTGCTCTGTTGGGAACGTCCTCCAGAACCGGGGAGGGCGCAGGAGAGAGAGAAGATCAACCCAAGCGCCGCAACAGCCAACAGTGGCAGGGACGCGAAGTTCACGCGGGGTCAAAGCTGAACGGCTCAGCGGGTACGGGGCTTGCGGCCGGCGGGGGGGGCGGGAGAGGATTCGGGGTTTCCGTCGGAGCAACGGCTTCGGGCATCAGCACGGGATGGGGAGCCGGAACCGTCGCATCGTTGCCTCTGTTGTTCTCGCCACGACGGATCGGACTTTGGGGCGGGGGCAGTTCACTGGCTCGGTTCGTGTCATACCAGCTCTGTCCGCGGGATTCCGCGTTCAGGTCCTCCAGTTTAAGCTCGTAGCGGTTGGCGAACCACTTCCAATCGCTCTGGCGAAAGTTGTAGAGGCGACCGAGAGAATTGACGAGATCGGTGATGTTGCTGCTTTCGAGGTTGAGCACTTCCGGGGACCAGGAACTGCCGGATTCGATCAGGCTGGCCGTGAGCGGATCGGCCGGGCCCACCACGATCAGGCGCGCGGCGGGGACGCGAAGAAAGCTGCCGGCAGCAAAAGCTTCTGGAGTGACACGCACCCAGTCCGTGCCGGACCAGGCGTGCAGGTGGGGACTTTGCGGAGCCGTTTTGGGCGCGTAGGTCATCAGCAACACATTTTCGCGCTCCACAAAATCCCGGCCCAGTTGAACCACGCTGTGAACAGCGGGCACCAACAAAATGGTGGGGTTGCGGGGCGAAGATCCCATCGCCCAGATACGGGCGGGAAGCTGCAAACACAACAGAAAGATGAAAGCAATTCTCATAGAGGCACTCCTGGGTGCGGTAAAACGTGAAACGCACCAATAGCCGAGATTTGTGAAAACTGCAAATCGGAAAAGGCCTGCAGAGCATGAAAAGCGTTTCCCCTGTTGCTTTCCAATCAAAAAGAGGCATAGTTATCATCCAAACCTCTACCTAAATCTTCACCCGAACCCCCGAGATCCCCATGGCCCACATTACCTTTAAAGGCACTCCCATCCACACGACCGGCTTCCTGCCCGCCGTCGGAAAACCCGCGCCAGACTTCGAACTCTGCGCAGGCGACCTCTCCAACGTCTCCCTCCAGGACTTCCACGGAAAAACCCTCGTCCTGAACATCGTTCCCAGCCTCGACACCGGCATCTGCCAAGCCTCCGCACGTCGTTTCAACGAAATCCTCAGCGACCTCGCCGACGTGGTGATCGCCAACGTTTCCCTGGACCTTCCTTTTGCCCAGGGCCGCTTCTGCAACAGCGAAGGCCTGTCAGCCGTGCGCAATCTTTCGGCATTCCGCTCTCCCCGTTTCGGCCAGAACTATGGCGTAACCATCGAGGATGGTCCGCTGCAAGGCCTGCTGAGCCGCGCGGTGGTCGTGATCGACCCGAATGGCAAGGTCACGTACACCCAACAGGTCCCTGAAATTGCCCAGGAACCGGACTACGAAGCCGTCGTCAATCTGCTCAGCTAAGCTCCCGCGTTGCAAGGGGGGCTGTTCTGTGGCATGCTAGGCCCATGCCCCTCTTGCTGCTGCTTTCTTCCGACGCTTCCCTCCATCACGCGCTCGACACCATTGTTGAAGGCCATTTTCCAGGCCTCACCCTCCTGCGTTTCGAGTCCTATCCCGAAATAGAGGCCTGTCTGCAAACCCTCGGCGGACCTTCCGCGCTGGGCATCGACGTCCGGGATTCTGCCCGTCCACCGGGAAAACCCATCGCCCCCACGTTTCTGATCGTCGTCGATCCGGCGCAGGCGCCCGATGACCTCCCCGCCCTCTCCCTTCCACTTCGCCCCGCGGAAACCCGATCGATCCTGCGTCTGTTGCTGCGTCCTTCCGACAGCGCCTCCGAGAACCTTCAGTCCCAGGGACGAAAATTCGAGGCGATTGCCCGCTTTCAATCCGGTCTGGCCCACGATCTGAACAATCGGCTGACCACCCTGCTCGGAAATCTCGAATTTCTCCCCGGACTCCTCCCGGACGAAAACGAAATGTTCGTCGACATGCGCAACGCGGCAGAAGGTGCCGTTCATCTGATCCGTCAGATTCAAACCTTCAGCCATCGCGATCCCCTGCCCCCTCACTCCTTTTCGCTCTGTGAACTGTTGCGGGAGTCCCTGGATCTGGCCCGCCGTCTCTGCGGCAAGGCCTGTGACCTCGAATTCATGCTCCCGGACGCTGCCCTTCCCGTGCACAGTGACGAAGCCCTGCTGGAGCAGGTCCTCTTCTCCTGGCTCGCCGTGTGCGCGGGAAATCATCCGCGTCTTCTCGTGGAAGTGTTCCCGGAAAACGACCGCACCGGCCTTCGACTTTCCGTGCCGGCCGGCCAGGTTCTCCTGCCTCCACATGCCAGTGATTTGCCGGAAATTTCCAACAGCCGCGACATCCTCCGCCAACAGGAGGTCTCTTTCCATGAAACGGCGGAACGCTTCGAACTCTGGCTTCCCAACGCCCTCGTCGAGCACTGAGGACCGCTCCCCCCCGGTCAATACACGTCGCGCTGGTAGCGGCGGTCTTTTTGCATCTGCTTGACGTAGGCTTCGGCGTCCTCGGCACTGCGTCCGCCCTGTTCGCGAAGTATGTCGATCAGAGCCTGGTGGACGTCATGCGCCATGCGGCTTTCGTCGCCGCAGACGTAAAAATGTGCGCCTTCCTGAATCCAGGCGTAGAGGTCTTTGGCCTTCTGTCTCATGCGATGCTGCACGTAGAGTTTTTCCGTCTGGTCGCGGCTGAACGCCACATCCATGCGGGTCAGAACGCCGGACTTCAGCCACTGCTGCCATTCCGTCTGGTAGAGGAAATCGGTGTCGAAATGTTGTTCGCCGAAGAAAAGCCAATTGCGCGTGGCCCCGCGGAATTCCTGCTCCTCCACAAAGGCGCGGAAGGGCGCGATGCCAGTGCCGGGACCCACCATGATCACCGGGGTTTCAACCGACGCGGGCAGCTTGAAATTTTTGTTGGCGTCCACGTACACGCGAAGGGTTTCGTCCAGGGCGACGCGGTCGGCCAGGTAGGTGGAGCAGACGCCTTTGCGCTTGCGCCCGTGGGCTTCGTAGCGCGTCACACCCACGCAGAGGTGGACCTCGTCCGGATGCGCGTTGAGACTGGAGGCGATGGAGTAGAGGCGCGGAGGCAGGCGGCGCAGCATTTCCAAAAAGGCCGGCAGGGGCAGTCCTTTGACCGGCCAAGTGGTCAGCGCATCGATGATTTCACGTCCGTGGAGCCAGGCCGTGAGCTTTTCGCTGTCCGCCAACAGGCTGTCCAGTTGCTTGCTGTCGGCAAATTCGGCGTAGGCGCGCAGGAAAGGCCGGGTCAGGGTAGTGATTTCGTAGAAATTCGTCAGCGCATCGCGCAGGGATTCGAGACCGCGGGGAGTGGTCACCTCGGCCGTCGCGTCTGCGGCGAGGGACTGCATGACGTCTTCCACGGCCTGCGGATCGTTCACCGCGTGTACGCCCAGCGCATCGCCGGGGGCGTAAGTCAGGCCGGAGCCTTCGAGCGACACTTCGAGGTGCAGGGTTTCTTTGGACGATCCCCGCCCGTTGAGGTTGATGCGTTCCAGCAGGACGGCGGGAAAGGGATTCTTTTTATCGTAGCCGGAGGGCGCCGCGATTCCCGGAGACGCGGCCACGGCAACTGCGGAGATTGTGGACGACTGTTTCGAGGCAAATGCCGCGGCAACCTCATCAATCCAGGCCGCCGCCTTGTCTTCATAATCCACATCGCAGTCCACGCGATCGAGCAGACGGAGCGCACCCAATTCGGCGAGACGGGTGTCGAAATCCTTGCCCGTTTTGCAGAAATGTTCGTAACTCGTGTCCCCCAGCGCCAACACCGCAAAGGAAACCCCTTCGAGTTTCGGCGCGCGTTTTCCGTGCAAAAAGGCGTGCAGGTCCATCGCATTGTCCGGGGGATCGCCTTCCCCGTGGGTGCTGACGACCACAATCAGATTTTTTTCGGTTTTCAGCTGCTGGGTTTTGTAGGAACCCATGTCTTTCAGCTCCGCCGCGACGCCGCGGGCCTGCAGGGCGGCAACCACTTTGCCCGCGATCCCCTCGCTGTTCCCCGTCTGAGAGCCAAACAGCACCGATACGCTTTCGCCGCCACCCGCCGACGCCGAGGGCGCGGGCTGGGCCGGTGCAGCCGTGCCGGACAATTGTGTCACCGCCGTCAGCCAGCCACAGAGCCAGGCGGCCTGTTCGCCACTGAGGGTGGGCAAAATCTGGTTGAGACGTTGTACGTGTTCGGGACTCAGAGGCCCCAGACCGGCGGGAAGAGGTGGAAGGATCATTCGGTTTATACCCTACTATGTTTATAGAGATTGCGTTCTATACGCGAAAAACGATTTCTGTCAAACGCGGAACGCGGCGGGCTATAAACGGAGGAGGGCAGAAAGGCAAGCCGAAGTCCTCAGTTAGAAACGAAGAATTTCCTGCCGGGAACGCGCGGTCACGAGCCGCAGGGACAGTGTGACGGCGATGAGCGGGAAGAAGGTGAGGCATTCCAGGAAAATGATGCGCAGATTTTCCGGTGTGAAGGGATGATGAGGGTCGAGGGCCACCGACAACCACGGCACGGGCAAGATGAGGCGTGCGGGAGAGAAGGGATAATAAATCGCCACGCCGTATCCATGATTGTAGAACGAATCGAGCAGCAAATGGCTGAGCCAGGCGAGGGCCAGGCATCCAAAGAGGTTCCATCCACGGCCATCGCGGCCAGCGGGGGTCAATGCGTAGAGCACCGCGAGCAGCAGAATCGAAAGCAAGGTGATAAAGAGGCTGTGGCTGATGTCGTAGCGGGCATGGCCCCAAAAGGAGAAGGGCCAATCCGGAATCGTGGCCGCAGCGGCAAAAAACGACAGATGCTTGAATCGGTGGCGGCGACGGACAAGGTCCGGCATGCACAACACACCAATCGCAACTCCAGCCAAGACGTGTCCAGCGGGGGTCATACGGGCTCCTTGCCAACGGAGACTGGCTCAGTTTTCATAGAGGTACGATGGGTAAAGCGATGAGTTTTCACAGGCATTGCTCAGGAAGTGGGCGCGTCTATACACTGAAAAATAGTGTTTTGTCAACGAAATTCGCTGAGTACGAAAGCAAGCACCTCCTGTTGAACGAAATTTTGTCGAATTAGGGTTGATTCGCGCGAAACAGTCACGAAGGGAGATGCATGCTGAACCCCAAAGCCATTTTGTTTGATATGGACGGTACGCTGATCGACACGGAGCGTCTTGGCGCGGCTTCCTGGGATCACGCCGCGAACGATGTCGGCGTGTCGGTGACCGAAACCCTCAAGCGGGAGATGATTGGCCGAAACATGCCGGATATCCGATCGATGGTGCGTGCGGCGATTGCGGGACCCCGGGCCGACGCCCTGCTGGAACGTGCGGAACACCATTATCACCGCCTGGTGTCGGAAGCCCCTCCCCCCATCAAAGCCGGGGCTCCTGAACTTCTGGACTGGCTTCTGTCGCACAACATTCCGATGGCCCTTGCCACCTCAAGCCGCGCACATCAGGCGGAGGACAAGCTGGGCCGCTGCGGATTGCGCGCCTATTTTTCCGTCGTCATCGGGGGCGATCAAATCTGCCGTGGAAAACCCGATCCGGAAATTTTCCTGCGCGCCGCGGAAGGCCTCGGTGTGCTGGCGGAGGAGTGTGTTGCCTTTGAGGACTCCGGTCCGGGCATCGAATCCGCCCACCGCGCCGGGGCCTGCGCTATTCTCGTTCCTGAATACTGGCCCGCGGATCCTGGACATGCCCTTTTTGCGCATCATATTCTCCGATCCCTTCACGAAGCGCTCCCCCTCCTGGACTCCATGTTTCACACTTCACCCTCGCTCATCCCATGAAAATTGTCTCCTGGAACGTCAACGGCATTCGCGCCTGTCTGAACAAAGGATTCGCCGAGTATCTCGCCGCCGAAAATCCCGACGTTCTCGGCCTGCAGGAAATCAAGGCCTTTCCCCAGCAAGTCCCCTTCGCCTTTCCCCCTGACATGAGCGTGATCTGGTATCCCGCCGTCCGCCCCGGCTATTCCGGCACGCTGCTGGCCACCCGCCGACCTATCCTCTCCCATCAACTCGGCATCGGACATCCCGAACACGATCAGGAGGGCCGCGTGATCAGCGTCGAACTCGACGACGTCTGGGTCGTCA
>CAZCFM010000111.1:10930-12183 GCA_964497855.1 uncultured Verrucomicrobiota bacterium
AACCAAACCCGTCGTCTTTTGCGGCGACCTCAACGTCGCCCACCGCGAAATCGATCTCGCACGGCCCAACGAAAACCACTTCAGCGCGGGTTTCACCGATCAGGAACGCGAAGGCTTCGACAACATCGTCGCCGCCGGATTCGTCGACAGTTTCCGCGCCCTTCATCCCGACACCCGAGACGCCTACTCGTGGTGGAGTTATCGCGCCGGCGCCCGTGCCCGGAACGTGGGCTGGAGAATCGACTACGTCTGCCTCTCCCCTGCCCTCCTCCCCCGTCTGCAAGAAGCCTTTATCCGGCCCGAGATTGAAGGTTCCGACCACTGCCCCGTCGGCGTCGTCCTCGCGTAACCGCCCATAAAAAACCATGAGCACTCTCCCCCTCCTCCTGCTGAATCCCCTCGAAGCCCGCGTCCTCGGCTGCCTCCTCGAAAAAGAAATGGCCACGCCGGAATATTATCCGCTGACCCTGTCCTCGCTCGCCGCCGCCTGCAACCAGAAATCCAACCGCGATCCGGTGATGAGCCTGGACGAATCCATCGTGGAAAAAGGACTGGAAGGCCTGCGCCGCGATCACCGTCTCGCCTCGCTGATCCGCGAAGCCGGCGCGCGTGTCCCCAAATACCGCCACGAATTCACAAATATCTACAAAGTCAATGACACCGAAAAAGCGGTGCTCGCGGAACTGATTCTGCGCGGACCGCAGACCGTGGCAGAGCTCAAAACCCGCTGCGCGCGCCTGGTGGGCGTTGTGGATGCCACGGCCATCGAAACCGCCCTCTCCGCCCTCGAAGACCTCGCCGGAATTCAATTGGTTGCAAAACTTCCCCGTGCGCACGGCAGTCGCGAAGGTCGGTATGCGCAGCTCCTCTGCGGCGAAGTGAGTGCCCCCGACGAACATCCGCTTGTCATCGAACTGCCTCCCCCGCCCGAAAGCACCCAGATCACGGCCCTGGAAACCGAAGTCCGCCAACTGCGACAAGAGCTGGAGGCACTGCGGAGCGCCTTTGACACCTTCCGTAAGACTTTCGAGTAAAGAGACAATTTTTTCTCTTGCCAAGCGGGAAGCCCCCCACTAAGGAAATCCCTCCTGATTTCAAACCCTGCTCGGGTGGTGAAATGGCAGACACGCCAGCTTGAGGGGCTGGTGCCCGCAAGGGCGTGTGGGTTCAACTCCCACCCCGAGCACCATTCTTTTGTCGGCTGCGCCAGTGGCCGGGCGGGTGTCCGGTCTCCTGCTGAAAACAACGGTAAA
>CAZCFM010000112.1:0-12105 GCA_964497855.1 uncultured Verrucomicrobiota bacterium
TTTGGCGCGGACGGGGTCGAAATCCACGAACCAACTCTGGAACAGCGCCCGCGCCATTGCCTCCAGCGTCTCGTTCATCCGCCGGTTCAACTCGATCTTGTCGTCCAGCGCCCCAAGCACCGCCGCGATGGCTTTTTGCTCGGCGAGGGGTGGGAGCGGGAGCATCAAGCGTCGCGCTATCCCGGTATTGAGATTCGGCTGCGTCGTTCCGTCAGCAAGTTGCCGGAGGCGGCGAGTCGCGACGTTGATGCAGTAGTAGAGATAGTCGCGATCGAGTTCTCGGAAGTCGGTGGTGAGCAACCATCCGTCATGAATACATCCCGGCACTCGGGTAATGGCCGCGAATCCGAGTGAAACGCCACTGTTGGCGATAATCAGGCTACCCGCTGGAATCAGGACCGAGCACTTCGCACCCTCCTCGTTTACATGCTCGGCAGTTCTTTCGATGAACCGGCTGCCGGTGTTTGTTGCGTCACCAATCTTAATCCATGGAATTGTTCCGCCGCCAAAATAGCGAGGGTGCCCCGCTGGTCTCGGTGACGAGCCTCTCCTGACTGTGCAGCGGTTCCCCAGTTGGTCAAAAGCCCAACCGTCGGGGAGTTCGACTTCGTCGAACACCCAAATGCCGCCCTCGCCATTGTCATTCAAGTCCATAGCCGATTCTGCGAAGGTTGTTCTTGATTGCCGCCTCAAGCGTCGCGGATTCGGCGAACTGAGAGCGTAGGTCTGCGATAAGGCGTGGCATTTTCTCCTCGAACGGTTCTCCGTCGTCTTCGACTTCCTCAGCTCCGACATGGCGACCCGGTGTGAGAACGTGGCCATGCGCGGCGATTTCGGCAGTGGTCACCGCCTTGCAGAAGCCAGCGACGTCCACGTATTTTCCTGCACCTTTTTCACCCCGCCAAGCGTGATAGGTCGAAACGATTTTCGTCAGGTCGGCATCATCAAGTTCGCGGTGAACGCGGTCGATGAGCGTCCCCATTTTCCGTGCATCGATGAAGAGCGTTTGTTTCCGGCGATCACGGAAACCACGCTTACTGTCGGCGGCTCTATTTTTCGCAAGGAACCAAAGGCAGACCGGAATGGGCGTGCTGTAGAAGAGCTGGCCGGGGAGGGCGACCATGCAGTCCACGAGGTCGGCCTCGATGAGGGCGCGGCGGATGTCGCCTTCGCCGGACTGGTTGGAGGACATGCTGCCATTGGCGAGGACGAAGCCGGCCATGCCCTGGGGCGCGAGGTGGTGGATGAAGTGCTGCACCCAGGCGAAGTTGGCGTTGCCCTTGGGCGGGACGCCGAACTGCCAGCGCACGTCGTCGTCCTTGCGGAACCAGTCGGAGTCGTTGAATGGCGGGTTGGCGAGCACGTAGTCGGCACGCAGGTCGGGATGCTGGACGTTGCGGAAGGTGTCGGCGTGTTCCTTGCCGATGTCCGCCTCGATGCCGCGGATCGCCAGATTCATGATGGCGAGGCGGCGCGTGGTGGCGTTGCTCTCTTGGCCGTAGATGGAGATGTCGCCCAACTTGCCGCCGTGGCTTTCCACGAATTTTTCCGACTGCACGAACATGCCGCCGGAGCCGCAGGCGGGGTCGTATATGCGGCCCTTATAGGGGGCGAGCATCTCTACCAAGCAGCGTACGACACAGGAAGGGGTGTAGAACTGACCGCCGTTCTTCCCCTCGGCGCTGGCGAAGCGCGTCAGGAAGTACTCGTACACGCGCCCCAGGAGGTCCACGGAGCGATGCGTCTTCTCGCCCTCGCTGGCGGCGGTGAGTTCGATGGTGGCGATGACGTCGATGAGTTCGCCGAGGCGCTGCTTGTCCAGGCCGGGGCGGGCATAGTCCTTGGGAAGGACGCCCTTGAGGCGGGGGTTGTCGCGTTCGATGGCGACCATGGCGTCGTCCACGGTCTTGCCGATGGTGGGCTGCTTGGCGCTGGCCTGGAGGTGGGACCAGCGGGCCTCGGCGGGCACCCAGAAGATGTTTTCGGCCTTGTATTCGTCCGGGTCCTCAGGATTGGCCCCCGCGTAGTCGCCCTGACCGGCGAGGAGCTTTGCGCGGTGTTCCTCGAAGGTGTCGGAGATGTATTTCAGGAAGATGAGGCCAAGGACGACGTGTTTGTATTCGGCCGCGTCCATGTTGTTGCGGAGTTTGTCGGCGGTGAGCCAAAGCTTGGCCTCGAAACCAAGGGTTGCCCCGTTTTTTGCCGAATCTATGGTTTTTGTGCGTACCGCCATGAAGTCTCCGTGGAATGAACTCCGGTTTTCATGGCACATTCAGGGCCTTTCCGCAACACGGATATGGGCAGGGGGCGGTAGTTTTTTGGGGGGAGGGGAGGAGGAAGAAAGGATAAGGAAGAAGGGAGAAGGGGGAATACCCGGCTCGGCTGGACCCAATGGCCCCTCTCCCGGAATCCGTCCAGGCAGGCATTTTCGTGGGTGGCTTCGTTGAGGCTCATTTCTTCGGCGGTCTGGGTTTCTTTGGCTTCGGCAATTTCTTCAATTCCGAGGCCGCCTTCTCAAAATCCATATCGACGAGACGCGGCTGGGTATCGAGAAATATCCGATAACGCTCGTATTCCAGCTCGGCCTTCATCTTCGCCTGCTCGGCGGAAATCTTCCCCGCATGGTCCAGCAGCTCGTGCTCGGAGAGTTTCAGGAACTCGTCCAGCTTCGCGATCCAGTCGCACATGGTCATGACCTTTCGCTGCAACGCCCGCAGTTCCGCAAATTCGATGTAGGCGGTCACGATCCGGTTAAGCGTGTCGAGTTCCTGTCCATCGAGGTAGTTCTTGGCGATGGTCACGTCCTCCTTGCGGATGATGCCGCCGGGCCGTGTCGTTTGCAGGCCCATGAACGGTTTTGCCGCATCCACCCGCGCATGGATGACCTCCGCCGCCGTCTGCCCGTGCGCCGCCCAGTGCATCTTGTTCTGCACCGTGGCGAAAAACCGCTGCGACATCTCCGTGTTTGGCGTGTAGTCCACACTCGTCGCGTAAATATCGAGCACCTTCTGGTAAAAGCGCCGTTCGCTCGACCGGATGTCGCGGATGCGCTCCAGTTGCTCGTCGAAATAATCCTTCTGCCCCTTGCCAGGCGGGTTCTTGAGCCGCTCGTCGTCCATGGTGAAGCCCTTCACCAGATATTCGTTCAAGCGCCCGATGGCCCATTGCCGGAACTGCGTGCCCCGGTGGCTCCGAACGCGGAAACCTACCGCGAGGATGGCGTCGAGGTTGTAATGCTCGATCTCCCGGGCCACCTCCCGTTTGCCCTCGGTTCGAACTATTCGATAATATCGAATAGTTGCCTCCGGGCGCAGTTCCCCTTCGGCAAAGATGGCCTTCAGGTGGTAATTCACCGTGTTGACACCGATCTCAAACAGCTCGGCGATGATCGCCTGCGTCAGCCACAGCGTCTCGTTCTCAAACCGGCACTGGATGCGCGTGCGGCCATCCTCCGTCTGGTAGAGGATGATTTCGGATTGGGGTAAGGGTTCATCGCTCATGGGCTCAGCCTCCTTTCAAAACGAGTTTTTACGTAACGCTTAATAAATGCCTGTGCCGCCATGAAGTCTCCGTGGAATGAACTCGGGTTTTCATGGCACATTCAGGGCATTCCCGCAACACGGATATGGGCGGGGGGCGGAAATTTTTATGGAGAAGAAGGGAGAATGGATAAGGGAGAAGGGAGTCAGGAGGCGGGGATGACGCGACGAAGGAGCCAGAGTATGGGGAAGCCGGAGAGGACCAGGAGCGCGGGGATGGGTTGGTTTGCGCGGCAGAGAACGAAGGCCTGGAGGGGGAAGAGGAGGCAGATGTAACGCCCGATGTCGCGGGGATGGACGGATCCTTGGGTGCCAATCCGCCGTTGCGTGTGGAGAAGTCCCCACAGGAAAAGCGAGGCGGGAAGGAGGGCGAGCCAAAAGGGGGCGGAGTCGGGAGGGGTGAACAGGGTCGCCACAAAGGCGGCGAGGGATGCAACGCTGAGAAAGAGGGGGATTCGGGTGCGTGAAACGGAGCGGGTTTCGTGGGACGCGAGAAGTGTGACGGCAGCGATGTAGCCCATCCAGAAGAGCAGTCCGAACAAAAGCGGGAGCGGGAGGAGGGTGGGGGAGCCAGCCCCAATCCAGAGGGCCTGTCCGCGGCAGGCGGCCATCAGGGGGGCCGCGACGAAAGGGAATGGGTTTTTGAGGAAGCTGTAGGCACCGATGGTGGTCAAGAGCAGAAAGATCGGCAGGGAGGGGTGGGTCAGGAAGGCGGCGAGGGCGAGCAGGAGGGTGACGACCCGGGCGGAAGTGAGCGAGATCGCGCCGGAGGGCAAGGGACGTTCGGGGCGTTCGCGTTTGTCACCGGGAAGGTCCACAACGTCGTTCAGTGCCATTCCGAAGAGGTAGGACAAACAGAGGGAAGGCAGGACGGGCAGGGCGCTTTCCGCAGGCAGGCCGACAAGGACAGCCCCCGCAAACAGATCGCCAGGGACGGTGAGCAGGTTGGGGAGGCGGAGAAAACGAAGCCAGGGGAGGAGGCGGAAAGACATGTGCGAAACCTTATGGAGGGCGGCGCAGGATTGCACTCGCTTTTTTTAGGTGAGCCGACAAAAATAACGCCATGAGTCTCCCTGTCCCGTCCTGGTCTCTGGTGGAAGCGCTTCCGGAAGACCTTCCCGATCTCCAGATGTTGGAAGCGGCCTGTTTTGAGCCGGAACGCCGAAGCAAAAAACGCACTCTTCGACATGCCCTGCGTTCGCAGGCTCAGAAAGTCTGGCTTGTCCGAACCTCCGAGGGACAGGCGGTGGCGGCAATGATCTGCCTGCTGTATCCGCACACCCTCCGCATTTATTCAGTCTGCGTCCTGACCAGCTTCCGGGGCTCGGGGATAGGGGCGGGGCTTGTGGCGGTGGCAGAGGATTTTGCCCGCAAGACCGGGCGCGGCCGGATCTCGCTCGAAGCCGCGAAACGGGAAACGAAACTCGTGACCTGGTACGTCACACTTGGCTACGAAATCGTCAAGGAGTTGCCAGACTACTACGCGCCAGGCGTGGATGCCCTTCGCATGGCCAAACGGGTCTGAATTGTATTTTTCTGCGTTAATTCACACCTTTTCGCCCGAATTACGTTTTGTTTTTCGTGCATGTGGCCAAATCCGCATCAATGAGGGCTTGCAAAGAAACCTACCTTCACGGTAAGGACAACTGACGCCACTGATTAGGATTTTCCACATGGTTTTGCACATGCTCTCTCGATCCCTTCTGAGTCTTCCCCTCATCCTCCTTATAAGCCTCTTCGGCGCCTGCAACCGCTCTGCCGACCGAAAAGAACCTGCACATGTTCTGTCCACTGCCCGCGAACAGATGCTGGTGTTCAACTTCAATGGTCCGCGCGACCTCTTGCGCGCCAGCCACTCCCTGTTTCCAGAGGATAGCCCCGCCCACGCCGAGTATTTGTATCGGCTGGCTTTGTCCTACTGGCATGCCACACCGCCGCTGGAACGGGAAGTCAAGGAAGCGGCGCTTCTGTTCGAAAAGCTGGGAACAACGTATCCAGACTCTCCCTTTGCTCCGGCGGCGTGGCTCTATCTCGGACGGATTCGGGATATCCGGGATTACGCGGGAGATGAGTTGGATTGGGAGGGCGCCCGCGCTGCCTACGAAACCGTGATCCGGAAGTATCCAACGTCGTCCGAAGCGGGGGAAGCCGCCGTGCGCTATGCCATGACTCTAATTAAAGCCACTCCGGACAAAGAATCCATGGCGCGTGGAGGGGCGTTTCTGGCGGAATGGCTTCCGCAAAATGAACATCGCCCCGAGGCCTCCCCGGTGGCGATTTTTTTGGCGATGTTCTATGACTATACCCTTCCGGATTCTGCTGCGGCCCTCCGGTTTTATCAAACGGCCGACCGCCTAGGTTTCGTGAATCAAGGCCGGGTGGGGGCCTATCTTTGGCGCATGCATACGCTCGCGGAGGCTCAGGGAGAACTGGAGAACTCCATTCAGTATGCCCAGCGAATTATTCGCGACTATGCCCGCAGTGGACGCGGGTATGAGGCGCTGCGATCCCTGGAGCGCATTCGCAAGGAGCACCCGGATCGGGAGGTCATCATCCCCACGCTCGAAATCTTCGATCCCCGCAAAGGGGACGAAACCACGCCGGAAGCTGCTGAGCCGCGCACAGAGGACGCGATATGAAAAAAGTGAATCCCAACTGGATTGGTTTGGCATTGTTGCTGGGAGCCTGGGGCTACAGCGCGGTCCGCTACGCGGTCATCGCGACCAGCCTGGCCAAAGAGGAAGACCCGGATGCGGGACTCAAAGTGATCCGCGTGCTGCATTGGCAGTTGGAGCCGGGCTATCGTGACGGCTTGGACTTGGTCATGACGGAGTACAACAACCTCCCCCACGTCAAAGCCGCCGGTGTTGAAGTTCGGCAAATGGCGGTGACCGAGCGTGTCTATGCGCAATTCATCAACGTGCACCTGATCAGTGGAACCGCTCCCGACATCTGCGTCAAGGGCATGAGCAGCCTGCTGGGCTCTTCCGCCGCCGCCGCCCGCTTTTTCGAGCCAATTTCCGGCCATGTGAAGGAGCCCAATCCTTACAATCAAGCGAGCTATCTGCCAGAAGAAGTTGAGCCCCGCTTGGCTGAATTCTTGCAGAACTCCGCATGGAACGAAACCTTCACCGACGGTATGCTCGGAGGCTGGGACGACACCATGCAGGATTACTATGCGGTTCCCGTCAGCTCGTGGGGGGCGCTGCGCACCTTCGTCAATACAAATCTTGCCGCGGAAATCAAAACGTGGATGGCGGCAGAATGGGACCGGAATCCGCAGCCCGCTTGGATACGCGACGTGATCGAAACACATCGCCTGGTTACGCCCGACGATGATTTTCTGGCGTGGCTCCGTTCGCCAGCCCCCCCCCTCAGTTTGGGGCGCTTTATGTTCTTTAATGAAGCGACGCTCCAGTTTGCCCGCGCGACCCCGGGGCGGGAAAAGCTCGTTCCCATCGCCGCGAGCAGTTATACGGCCACCCACATGACCGATCGCTATGTGGTTGCATTCACCGCGCATCTGGCGAATACCCTCGATAACAATCAGGACTCGCAAATCACCGCCAACGAAATTCTGGGCAGTTGGCAAGCCGGGAAATGGAATTTCGATGATCCCTCCTTGCGAAAGGGCTATTTCGATGTGGTGACCTGGCTGGCGAAATACTACCCCAAAGGATTTATGGGTCTGGACCGCGAACAGTCGGTTCGGCGTTTCCTTTCGGGCCAGTCCGTTTTTATCTCCACCGGTGGCTGGGACGCTCCTACTCTCTTCAATGGCGCCAAGGGCAAATTCGACATCGCCGTGGTAAATGCACCCATGCCCATCGCGGGCGAACGATGGTTTGAATATTCTGCTGGATTCGGAAACGAAGCCGAATCAAAACTGGGCGTCCCCATGTCGATCTACAAAAACTCCCGAAACAAAGAATGGGCCCTCGATTTTCTGCGCTACATCACCAGTTACAGCGCCAATCAGCGGATGAACCAGACCGCCGGCTGGATCCCCTGCGTGGTTGGCGCGTTCCCCGTCGAACGCATGGTGCCTTTTATTCCTCGAACCGAAGGACTGAAATCCAGTGTGTGCTTGAACTTGTGGTCTCTCCCCACCGTCGACTCGGTGTATCAAGGCGCTTTCCCTCTCTTTCAAACGGGAAACTTGACGTATGAGGCGTTCGTGGAAAACGTCACCCGGGGCTGGAAAGACGAGCGCAATGGAGTGAATCGCATGTGGTTCAATATGTTTGTGGGGGCGCAGGACAAAGCCCGGCAAAATGACCGCGCCATGGTGCTCGTCCGTATCCAAAGCGAGAAAAGCGGATGGACTCCCGAATTGCGCAACAAACAAGCCAACCTCATCGAATCCAGTCTTCGCGATTTCGACGGTTTTGGCCCCGTCGTCCACTTCCACACCTTCTTCCCGGATCGCACTTTCCCCATATTTTAAATCATGACTGACGCCGCACTCCCCCTTCCGCATTCCTCCCAGAAGCGTCAGCGCCTCTGGCAGAAAATCAAAACCGTGCAGATGCTTTACCTGTTGGTACTCCCCAGCAGCATCATCATTCTGCTGATCGGATATTATCCGAAGATCGACGTGATCATCAAATCGATGTACCGATGGTCCCCGCCGGAAGTGGAGGAATTCGTCGGTTTCAAAAACTTTCTGGATGCCTTTGCCGACCCGATTTTCTGGAGTTCGTTCCATCTGACCTTTATCCTGCTCGCCGCAAATCTGGTCAAAATGTGGCCGGGGATCTTTGCCGCCGTCGCCCTGCACCGCATTAGCAACGACCGCCTCCGCTATATTTTCCAGGTTTGTTTCGTTGTTCCCATGGTCATCCCCGGCATGGTCTGGCTGCTCATCTGGAAAAGCTTCTACGATCCCGACTTCGGTATCCTCAACAAAATCCTCAATCGCTCCGGGATGATGGAAGGCTTGAATTTTCTCGATAATGCCATGCCCCGCCTCGCCACGTGGATGCGACCAGGTCTCGAAAAACTGTGGCCAATCTTCGGAAGCACGGGAGGCTTGATCCTTTTTGGCGCATTCCTGTTGCTGTTTTCCGCGCATGGTCCCGAGCAAAAGCGGCGGCTCTCGAGCGCGGGCCTGGTCATCGCCGCGTCGCTCCTGCCCTTTCTGGTCACCCGCACACCCGTGGCCTGGTGGATTGCCGTCCTGGCCTTCCTCATCCTCATGGTCGTTCTGGCCCTCCAACTCGGCGCCAAGTGGGTCCTCTGGTTCTTTTTGCTTCTTGCCGGACTCATCCTTCACCACGGACCCGGCAAAGATCCCCACTACCTGACCCTCTTCGGCAACGTGCTTTTTGCCGCAGGTCTTTCCGAATTCATCCGCGCCATCCGCGAACGCTTCGACGCCGAGGCCTTCCTCAAAACCTGCGGATGGATCGCCATGATCAGCGGAGTCGTGCTGATCCTCTTCGGTCACCTCTGGACGCAGCCCATCGGACAGTTCGATCAAGGTGCCCCCGCGTGGCTTGGAAACAAGGATCTCGTCATCCCCGCACTCCTGTTCTGGGGTTTCCCTTGGGTCGGCACCATGGGCGTCCTCATTTACCTCGCCGGTCTCCAACAGATACCCACCGACGTCTACGAAGCTGCGGAAATCGACGGCATCGGCCCCATCGGCATGCTTTTCCGCATCGAACTTCCCCTCATTCTCACCCAGGTGCGCATCAACCTCATCTTCATGACCATCGGCACATTGACCGGCTATGAGATGTTCCTCATTTTGCTCGGACCCAACGGCGGCCCCGGCAACCGCGGCATGGTCCCGGGCCTCTACATGTTCAAGAAGGCCTTTCTGGAAAACCAGTTCGGCTACGCCTGCGCCCTCGGCATGGTCCTCTTTGTCATCATCCTCGGTCTGACCGTCATCTACAACAAATACGTCAAAGTCGAGAAGTGATCCTCCCCCTTTCTGGAAACCCGCGTCATGCCTAAAAAACTGAATCCCATTACGGAAACCATCAAGGTAGGATACATTCTTTTTGTCCTCCTGTTCGCGTTTCTCCCGCTCTTCATCATGCTGGTGGTCAGCTTTAAAACCAACGAACAATACCAGCAGAACCCTTTTTTCTTTGATCCCATCTCCACCTGGAAATGGGGCAATTGGAGTTTTGCCTGGGACACCGTGCAGGGCTACATCTGGAACTCCATCTTTACCGCTGTCCTCAGCACCACCTTCACCATCACCATGGTGCTGATGTGCGCCTACGCCCTCGCCCGCTATCGTTTTCCGGGACGCAATATCATCTATTACGGCATCATCGCCTCCATGTTCCTGCCGGGAACCGCCGCGACACTGGTGACCGTGTTCAGCATGCTCGACACCCTGAACCTGATCAATTCCCCCTGGGCACTCGTGCTCATGGGCACCAACGCGGGCCAGATCGCCGGCGTCTTCCTCATCAAACAGTTTATCGAGGATATCCCCGCCTCCCTTTTCGAAGCCGCGCAAATCGACGGCGCCGGCCATTTCCACCAGATTTTCCACATCGTCATCCCCATGTCGGTACCTGTCATCTCCATTTGCATGATCACCGACTTCCTCGGCACCTGGAACAATGTCATCCTCCCCCTGATCGTTCTCCGCGACAACGAATGGCTGACCATTCCCGTGGGCTTGATGCGTCTCGAAGGTGAATACGTCAAAGAATACGGGCAGATGATGGCGGGATACGCCATCAGCTCCATTCCGCTGATCATCCTCTTCATCTTCTGCATGAAAACCTTTGTCAAAGGTCTCGCCGCAGGTGCCGTTAAAGGTTGATATGCACGCAGCACCCGGACCCCGTCCTGCGCCACCCGAGCGCAACGCCTTCGCCGTCGATTTCCAGCAGCAGCCCCTGCTGGTCATCTGGGAAGTCACCCGCGCCTGCGCCCTTGCCTGCCGACACTGCCGCGCCTCCGCCATCGACCGCCGCGACCCGCGCGAACTGAACACCGACGAGGGCCGCGCCCTGCTCGACGAAATCAAGGCCCTCGGCACGCCCATCGTCGTCTTCACCGGCGGCGATCCCTTGCAACGCGACGACCTGGAGGTCCTCATTGCCTACGGCAAATCCATTGGTCTTCGCGTCGGCACCATCCCCGCCGGCACCCCGCGCCTCACCCGCGAACGCCTCGCCGCCCTGCAACTCGCCGGCGTCGACCAAGTCGCCTTCAGCATCGACGCCTCCACCGCCGCCGAACACGATGCCTTCCGCCAGGTGCCAGGCTCCTTCGATCTCACCCTCCAAGGTGCCCGCTGGGCCCGCGACCTCGGTATCCCCCTGCAAATCAATACCGTTTTCAGCCGACACAACGTTCACGACGTCGAAAACCTCGTGGCCCTCGTCTCCACCCTTGGCATTGTATTCTGGGAAGTGTTTTTTCTGGTTCCCACCGGACGCGGCAGCGAACTGCAAAGTTGCAGTGCCGAGGAATACGAAATGATTTTCGGGCACCTCCACCGCCTCTCCAAAACCTGTGGCTTTGTCATCAAAGTCACCGAGGCCCAGCACTACCGGCGCTACGTCATGCAGCAGGAGCGCGGACCCGCCAACGCCGCCGCCCCCGTCCATGAAATCCGCGCCGCGGGCGGACATCCCGCGGGCATCGGACGATCCTCCAAAGTCGTCAACGCCGGCAATGGCTTCTGTTTTGTCGACCACACGGGCGACATCTGCCCCAGCGGATTTCTGCCCCTGGTGCGCGGCAATGTGCGGAGCCAGCGCCTGCGCGATGTCTACCGCGAAGACGAACTGTTCGTCAACCTCCGCAACCCCCGCCTGCTCCAGGGCAAATGTGGACGCTGCGAGTTCCGGGCCGTGTGTGGAGGCTCCCGCTCCCGGGCCTGGGCCGTACACGGCGACCCCTTTGCCGAAGAACCCTGTTGTATCCTGGAACGCTAATCACGAAGCCCGGCGGGACTTACTTTTTATAGGGGTCCGTGAGGGATTTCTGGCCCTTGTCGATCCAGGTATTCACCGTCTCTTGCAGCTGAAGAACCAGCGAATCTTTGGGTGTAACCCAGATTTCAGCCCCTAGAAACAGCAAGGTCGCAGCCGTCAGCCCGCGGATCGGGCCATTGTCGGCGAACAACAATCCATACACCCAGGCATAGGGCGGAAAAAAGAGGCCTATCACCCCTTGCAGCATATCCTGCACAAAGCCATCGATCACCAACACGACAAACATGGCGGATACCAGGATGACGCGGGCAAAGTGAAACTGTTCCAACGTGATCAGCTCCCGCTTGGAAAACTGATGGTATAACAATCCCCCCAGAATCAGGGCGGCAATCAGAAAAGAACCCACACTTCCCATCCAGAAGGAACTGGCTTTCCGAACCCTCTTCCGGCGCTGACGGCGGGGCACTTTCTTCATCGCCTCCGCGCGATGGCGTTCCACCGGAGGCGCAACCTCGGGGGCCTTGTGTTTCAGGGTCAGTTTCGGACCGGGCGGAATCAATTCAGGCATGTCGGACATGTCCCACACCATATCCCGTTCTCCACCGGGAGTGCAATCAAATTCAAGTCTACGGGGTCAAAATGCTTATATT
>CAZCFM010000113.1:0-7241 GCA_964497855.1 uncultured Verrucomicrobiota bacterium
GTGTGTGTCGAAACCAAGGAATTTGTGTGAGTGTCCCTAAAAACGTGTTTGCCAGTGACAACTATTCGGGCTGCTGTCCGGAAGTGATGCAGGTGCTGAATGCCTGCAATGACGGAAGCGAGGCGGCCTACGGCAATGATCGCTGGTGCGCGGAGGCTTGCGACCGCATTCGTGCGCTGTTTGATCACGATTGCGACACCTATTTTGTGTTTAATGGCACCTCGGCCAACAGCCTGGCGCTGGCGTCGTGTTGCCAGAGTTTTCACAGCATCATCGTCCACGAAAAAGCGCATGTGGAAACGGACGAATGCGGCGCTCCGGAGTTTTTCTCCAATGGATCCAAACTGCTGCTGGCCAGCGGCGCGGAGGGCAAACTGGACCCTTCGGCGGTGGACCGTCTCGTGCGCATGCGCAAGGATATTCACTATCCGAAACCCGCCGGGCTTTCCGTGACGCAGAGCACGGAGCTGGGCACCGTCTATCGCCCGGAGGAGTTGCGGGTGCTGAGTGGTCTGGCGAAAGAACACGATCTGCGTCTGCACATGGACGGCGCGCGTTTTGCCAATGCGCTGGCGCATCTGGGCGGCAGTCCGGCGGACATCACCTGGAAGGCGGGCGTGGATGTTCTCTGCTTCGGGGGAACCAAACAGGGCATGCCGATGGGGGAGGCGGTGGTCTTTTTTAATCGCGAACTGGGAAAGGATTTCGACCGCCGCTGCAAACAGGCCGGTCAGCTCGCCTCCAAAATGCGCTACCTCGCCGCGCCGTGGACGGTGATGCTGGAGGACGGACTGTGGCTGCGCTATGCATCGCATGCCAACGCCTGTGCCCGACGTCTGGGACGTGAGTTGTCGGCCCTCCCCGGAGTGGAGCTGCTGTTTCCGGTTCAGGCCAACGAGGTGTTTGTCGAGTTGCCGCCGCCCTTGTTCGAGGGCCTGCGCAAACGGGGCTGGGTGTTTTACGCGTTTATCGGCGAAGGCGGTTCGCGTTTTGTCTGCTCTTGGGCCTGCCAGGACGCCTGGATCGATGCGTTGCTGGCCGATGCGCGCGAGTGCTTGAATCTGTCCGAGGGAGAAACGCTCCAATGAATTTGACGGAGACGACCCTGAGTTCGGAAACCCTCTTGCAGGGAATTGTGTTCCGCATTGACCGCCATCGGGTGCGGCTGGGGGACGGGAGCGAGAGCTGGCGCGATCTGCTGCGTCATGCGGGTGGGGTGGGGGTGCTGGCCCGCACGCCGCGCAACACGTTTCTGTTGGTGCGGCAGTATCGAAAGGCCGTGGAGCAGGAGGTGGTTGAAATCGTGGCGGGCCTGCGCGAGCCTGGCGAAGATCCGGCCCACACGGCCGCCCGCGAGCTGGAGGAAGAAACCGGCTACCGGGCGAAACAGCTCCAGTATCTGGGCAAATCCTTTGCCTCGCCGGGCTACACGGATGAAGTGGTGCATCTTTTTTTCGCCGAAACGGAGGAGGCACCGGGGGTCCTGCGCCTGGACCACGATGAACGGCTGAGGGTGGAGGAGATTCCGGCTGAGGAATTGCAACGTCGCCTCTCCGCGAACGAACTTCCGGACAGCAAAACCATCGCCGCCTGTTTTTTCGCCCGCAACGCGGGGTTGATCTAAGCCAAAGTGAATCTCAATTTCCTCTTTCTTTGCCGGGAGCGGGGCTCTATGACAACGGGCCATGCACGAGATCAACTTTGAGAAAGAACTGAATGCGGAACAACTCGCGGCCGTGCGGGCCGGCGATGGCCCGGTGCTGATCATCGCGGCGGCCGGCACCGGCAAGACCCGCACCCTGATCTACCGCGTGGCATGGCTGGTCGAACAGGGCGTGCGCGGCGAAAACATTCTCCTGTTGACCTTCACCAACAAGGCGGCGCAGGAGATGATGGAACGCGCCCGCGAACGTGTGGGCTCCGATCGTCTGCACGGCATGTGGGGCGGGACCTTCCACCACGTCGCCAACCGCATTCTGCGGCAGCACGCCAGCAAACTCGACTACCGCAACGATTTCACCATTCTGGACTCGGACGACCAGAAAAGCCTCTGCAAACAGATTTACAACGAGCTGGGGCACAAGGGGGACAAGGAGTTTCCCAAACCCGAAGTGGTTCTCAGCCTGCTGTCCCTGGCCGCAAACAAGGACGTGGACCCGGCCAAGTTGATCCGCGACCGCTTTGCCGATTTCTCCGTTGATGTGCAGGCCATCCTTCGCGTGGGCGAAGCCTACGCCGCCCGCAAACGCGAACTCAACGCCATGGATTTCGATGACCTGCTGGTCAACGCCGTCAAGCTCCTGGAGCAGCACGAGGGAGCCCGCTCGTATTATCAGCACCGCTTCCGTTATGTGATGGTCGATGAATACCAGGACACCAATCCGGTGCAGTCCCGCTTCGTGCGGCTGCTTTCGGGCGGTGCGGGCAACCTGCTGGTCGTCGGCGACGATTTCCAGAGCATCTACGGATGGCGCGGGGCCGACTACCGCAACATCCTCGATTTTTCGCTGCACTATCCCGGTGCGCAGACCTACAAACTCGTGACCAACTATCGATCGGTGCCCGGAATTCTTGGCGTGGCCAACCGCTGCATTGCCGGAAACCCCGAGCAGTTTCAGAAGGAACTCATTGCCGTGCGCAGTGGCGGACCCAAGCCCACGCTCGTGAAGTTGCAGGATGGCCAGCACCAGGCGCGGCACATCATCCAGCACATGCGCGGCCTGTCGCGCAATGGTCTGCCCTGGCGGGAAATGGCCGTGCTCTACCGTTCCCATTATCACGCGCTCGAGCTGCAACTTCAGCTCAACGCCGAACGCATTCCTTACGTCATCACTTCCGGCATCCGCTTTTTTGAACAGGCGCACGTAAAAGACGTGTTGTGTCTGCCGCGTCTGGCCCAGAACCCCCGCGACGAACTGGCCTTTTTGCGACTGGTCTGCCTCCTGCCCGGTGTCGCCGCCGCCGGCGCGGGCAAAATCTGGAGCAAACTCAATCGTCGCTGGGATCCGCTGCTTTCCGAAGATCGGAATGACCTGCTCGCCGCGCTTCCGAAGCGCGGAAAAGAGGCGTGGATCAAGGTTCACGAGGCTCTGGAGGCGGCTGACCCCGCGCTGCTGCGCCGCAACGCCGCCGAACTCGTGCAGCTGCATCTCGATGCCTTCTACGAGGAATATGCGGTGGAGAGTTTTGAAAATTTCAGCAACCGCATGGAAGACATCAACGGCATGATGGATTTCAGCGCGCAGTTTCCGAGCATGGAGGCCTTCCTGAACGAAGTCGCCCTGCAAACCAATCTTGACGAGGTTTCCGCACGGGAAGGGGAGCCGCAGGACGCGGTGCGACTGGGCACGATTCATCAGTCGAAGGGATTGGAGTATCAGGCCGTGTATGTGCTCTGGTGCGCCGACGGCATGTTTCCCGCCGGGCGCTCGCTGGAGGATGCCGACAGCGGGGGCGAGTCCGAAGAGCGTCGGCTGTTCTACGTGGCGGTCACGCGCGCCCGCGACCAGCTTGTGCTCTGCATGCCCCAGATGCGCCGACAGCGCGACGGCGGCATGACCTTTTACAGTCCCTCGCGTTTTGTGACGGAACTGGGCGAAGGACTGCTCAACGTCGAACGGGGCGGGTATTATTGACGGGCTCGGTCGGGACCTAAAAGTTGTACCTCAGCGTTCTTATTCCGCGAAGTGTGTTAACAGATAGGTCGTGGCGGCGTCGAGGGAGGGCAGAATTTTGGTGCAGTAGCGGACCATCCAGGGGCTGCAATCCTGAAAGGAGAAGGGGCTGAAAGCCACGACAAATTTGCCGAGGTTGTGCGAGGCGTGAAAGACTTCCATGGATGTGCCGATGGAGGCCTTGTTGTAGTTCACGAGCAGAATGTCGGCGTCGCGCACGTCCTGGAGGTCGAATTCGACGATTTCATTGGCGCTGTCCACTTCGCGGTCTTTGAAATTGCGGCGCATGGGGTCGAGCAGGCGGAAGGTCCCGCCGAGTTTGCCTTTGGCGTCTTCCCGCCATTCGCGGGCGTAGCCGAGGTGTTCGTCCATGATGGGTCCGCTTAAATAAATTGTTTTCATTGTTTTTTCTCCGGTTGGAAGGGCCTTTTGCCTGCCCCAGCGGGAAAAGCAAGCCCCGGACCAGCGCTCACAAATTTTTCATCGGGTTTTTCCTGACATTGCCATGGAAATCAGTCAAATAGGCCACACAACCCAACCCCAAGGACTTTGCATGAATGTGATCGCAGTGATTTTGGGCGGCGGCGCCGGAAGCCGTCTGCAACCTCTGACCAGTGAACGCTCCAAACCCGCCGTGCCCATCGCCGGCAAATACCGCCTGGTCGACATTCCCATCAGTAACTGCATCAACAACGACATCAAACGCATTTTTGTGCTCACCCAGTTCAACAGCGAGTCGTTGCACCGGCACATTCAGACGACCTACCGCTTTGACGCGTTTTCGCAGAGTTACGTGCGCATTCTCGCCGCCCAGCAGACCCCGGAAGGCGAGAGCTGGTATACGGGCACCGCCGATGCGGTTCGCAAAACCCTCATGCATTATGCCTCGGAAGCCCCGGAATACGTGCTCATCCTGAGCGGTGACCAATTGTACTCCATGGACTTCACCACCATGCTCCGCGAACATATCCAGCGCGGCGCGGAAGTCACCATCGCCACAAAACCCACTGCGCGTCACGATGCCGGTTCCCTCGGCATTCTCGAAGTGGACAAAAACTCCCAGATCGTCAATTTCGTCGAGAAACCCGGCGACACCCCGGCGCTCAGCGCCCTTCGCGCTCCCATGTATGATCAGGAATTGTACTTGGCCAGCATGGGCATCTACATTTTCAACACCTCCGTGCTCAAACGCCTGCTCGACAATGATCAGCAGGACTTCGGACGCGAAATCATCCCCAACGCCATTCACAACACCAAAGTCTGCTCCTACATCTACGAGGGCTACTGGCGCGACATCGGGACCATCCGCAACTTCTGGGAGAGCAACCTCCAGCTCACCGACGACGTCCCCGAGTTCAACCTCTACGACCTCGAAAAACGCATCTACACCCGCATGCGCTATCTGCCGCCCTCCAAGATCGTCGGCTGCGTGGCCAACAACTGTCTGCTGTCCGAGGGCTGTGTGCTCTCCGGGCGTGAAATCTCCCGCAGCATTGTCGGTGTCCGCGGCGTGATCGGACAGGGCACCGTCATGCGCAACACCTACATGATGGGTGCCGATTATTACGAAAGCGAACGCAAGGAAAAACCTGCACACGGCATTCCCCTCGGCATTGGCCGCGACTGTCACATTGAGAACGCGATCATCGATAAAAACGTGCGCATCGGCGACAAAGTGGTCATCAGCCCCCGCGGCAAGCCCGACGGACGTTTTGACACCCACACCGTCAGCGACGGCATCATCGTTGTCCCCAAAGGCAGCGTCATCCCCTCCGGCACCATCCTGTAACCAGCCTTCCCCCAAATACCTCTCCTTATGTCCGACCCTTTCAGCAAACTCGAATCCATTGAATTTAACGCCGCCGATCTGTGGCGGGAAGAAATCTACACGGACCGCGCCACCGGCAGCATCCGCGTGATGATTCCCGTCACCCGCGACGGCCAGCTCGACCTCGGCCGCAAAAGCGAATACTATTGCCAGACGCAGGTCATGACCAATGCCGGAGCCTTGCCGGTGGAAGGTCCCATTGAGGCGGCGACGCTCTCCGAGGCGATTCAGAATTTCGGCAAGGCAACCAAACTGGCCTTGCAGGACATGCTCGAACGCATGCGCGAGTACCAGCGCGAGCAGGCCACGCAGATCATCACCCCCGGCCAGGCCATGGGCGGTGGTTTGGGTGGATCGCCCATGGGCGGACTCGGCGGCGCACCCCGCTCCAGCAAAGGTCCCATCAGCCTCCGCTGACGCCGCACCCGAAGGGGACAGGCACTCATGTCGCGATTTGTCCTCCGCCGTCTCGTTCTTCCGCATCTGCTGCTCCTGCTCTTGGGCGGGGCCCTGTGGCTGCTGAACAGCGGACGGCTGAACGTGGACAGCTCCGCGCGTTCCCTGCTGGCCTCCGACCCGCGCAACCTCGAAACCTTTGAAAAAGTCGGACAACTCCTCCCGGAAACGGTGATGGTGCTGCTCGTGCTCGAGCACCCCGATCTCTTCAGCAATGAAGGCGCGGCGCTCATCGCCGAGGCCTCCAATCGCATTCTCGCGCTCCCCGGCTGCGAGGAAGTCAAAAGCCTCACCCACAGCGGACGACCCGTGCGCCGCGGCTTCGCGCTCGATATCGAGACGTTTATACCGATCTTTGCGACGCCGCAGGAATGGGCCCGTCTGCGCGACTTCAACACCCGTTTTCCGCTCTCGCGTAATGTGCTCGTCTCTGCCGACGCCCGCTACGCGGTGCTCATCGGCATGTTTTCGCGCCGCCTCCCCGACCTCGCCGCCAAGGACGCCTTCCGACAGGAGTTTATGGCCGCGATTTCTCCTCTGGAATCGCGAAGCCTCTCGCAGCATGTGCTCGCTTTTCCCTTCATCGAGGCCGAAGGATATCAGGCTCTGCGACAGGACCTCTCCCGCTATCTGGTTCTCGCCGTTTTCCTGATTCTGGTCATTCTGCTCATCACCTTTCGTTCGGCGGCCATCATGCTGTATGTGCTCGTCGCCGAAGTGTCCGGATGCCTCCTGCTGGCAGGATTGTTTCTGGCATTTCATCAGCCCGTTGACTTGCACACCGGAATTTTGTTTCCGCTGGCCGCCGGCGTGCAACTCACCTTCGTCATCCACTACGCCGCCGCCCTGCAACGTTTTGCCCGTGCTCATCCTATTCACCTCGCCGCAACGTTGGCCTTCCGCGAAACCGCCCTTCCCGCCGCCCTGGGTGCCGTGACCACCATTGCCGGACTCGCCATGCTCGGCTTCTCCGACCTCGGCATGGTCCACCGCTTCGGACGCATCGGTGCCGCCGCCGTTGCGGGGTTGTATCTTCTGACCTTCCTCCCTCCCGCGCTGTGGGGCTTCCGACCCATTGCCTTGCCCGCGGCGCCCGAGAGCCCTCCCAAGGCCCGACCCCTTGCTCTCCTCCGCTATCGACGCCTCGTGTTTGCCCTTTTCGCCGCAGCTTCCCTTGCCGCAATTCCCTTTGTCCTGCGCGTGCGCAGCGATGTCCGCGCCGTCGAATTTATCCGTCCCGGACATCCCCTGCGCCGCACCCTGGAACTGCTCAACCACGAACT
>CAZCFM010000113.1:7341-11993 GCA_964497855.1 uncultured Verrucomicrobiota bacterium
GCCTTTGTCAGCGAAAACGCATCCTCCTCGCTGATGGTCCTGCGCTCGCGCGACATGCCGGGTGCGCAATATCTGAAAGTCCTGGAAACCTTTCTTCAACGCGCGGAACAAACGAAACCCCCGGGCGTGACGCTGCGCCCCATCAAGGGACTGCACAGCATTCTGGAGGCCGATCGGCAGATTGTGGACAACCAGACCCGGTCCCTCGCGCAAAGTCTGGCCCTGATCGCCCTCCTGCTCGCACTGTTGTGGCGCTCCCCGCGCGCGGCTCTGTGGGTGCTGGCCTGTAACATGCCCGCGATGCTGCTGCTCTTTGCGGTCATGGGCGCTTTTGGGTTGCCGCTGAATTCCGTCACCGTGATGGTCGCCGCCGTGCTGCTGGGGATAGCGGTGGACGACGGCATACACCTCGTGTCCGCCTTTCGGGCCCTGCGGAAAAGAGGAGTGGAGCCACAAGAAGCCACCCGCCGGGCGCTGGCGGAGAAACTCAAACCCATGGCCTGCACCTCCGCGATACTCATTGTGTTTTTCGCCTTGCTCCTGCTCGCCTCCTTCCCGCCCGTGGGGCATTTCGGACTTCTCGCCGCGATCGGGCTCCTTGCCGCCTTCGCCGGAGCCGCCATCCTCCTGCCCGCCTTCATGGGTGCCGAGTCCCATGACGGGTCGAAAACGATTCAAATGTAAATCTGCACCAAAGCCGTTTCAGCGAATCTGACCGTTGCCGAGGACGTGGTATTTGTAGGTGGTAAGTTCTTCCAGTCCCATGGGGCCGCGGGCGTGCAGCTTGTCGGTGCTGATGCCAATTTCGGCGCCGAGGCCGAACTCGTTGCCGTCGGTGAAACGCGTGCTGGCGTTGACGTAGACCGTAGCGCTGTCGATCTCCTGCAGGAATTTTTTCTGCGAGGCCTCGTTGCTGGAGAGAATGGCGTCGGAATGTTTGGATCCGTGGCGGTTGATGTGCGCGATGGCGTCCTTGAGCGACGGGGTGACCTTGATGGTGAGAATGAGGTCGAGATATTCCTCGTCCCAGTCGGCATCCTGCGCGGCCTTGGCCTCGGGAATGAGGTGGCACGCAGCGGCGTCGCCCCGGAGCTGAACGCCTTTGGCGATCAGGCGATTGGCGAGCAGGGGCAGAAAGGCTTCGGCGACTTCTTCATGCACCAACACTTTTTCCACGGCATTGCATACGCCGGGACGCTGGGTCTTGGCGTTGTCGATGATGTCCACCGCCCGCGCAAAGTCGGCTTCTTTGTCGACGTAGATGTGGCAGACGCCTTTGTAGTGTTTGATGACGGGCACGCGGGCCTCTTCCACCACCGCGCGAATGAGGCTTTCGCCGCCCCGGGGAATCGCGAGGTCGACCAGTCCCTCCAGTTGCACGAGTTCTTTCACGGCGGAGCGGTGCGTGGTTTGCACGAGCTGGATGGAATGGGGCGGAAGTCCTTTCTTTTCGCCGCCTTCCTGCAGGGCCAGGGCGAGCGCACGGTTGCTGTGGATCGCCTCTTTCCCGCCGCGCAGAATCGTGGCATTTGATGACTTGAAACACAACACCGCCGCATCGACCGTGACGTTCGGGCGCGACTCGAAAATAATGGCGATCACGCCGATCGGCACCCGCACTTTGCGGATTTCGAGGCCGTTGGGCCGTACCCATTTGCTGATGACTTCGCCGACGGGATCCTTGAGGGACACCACATCGTGAATGCCCTTGATCATCGACGCAAAACGCTCATCGTTGAGGGAAAGTCGATCCAGCATCGGCTTGGACAGTCCGGCTTTGGCGCCTTCTTCAAGGTCGATGCGGTTGGCCGCCTGGATTTCACTGCGGCGGGCTTCCAGTTCCTCGGCCATCGCCTCCAGAATCGCATTTTTTTTGCGTGAATTAAGCTGGGCCAGACACTGCGCGGCGACAGCGGCGCGTTCGCCCATCTCCTGAATTTCTTTGGACTTGGTGGCGATCATGCGGACTCCTCGTCGGCCAATACGGCCATGTTGTCTCGGTGAATAACTTCCGTGGGAACAGCGGGTCCGAGAATCTGCGCGATTTCGGAGGTTTTTTTGCCCAGGATTTTGCGGAGATCGTCGGACGAAAACTGACAGAGACCACTGGCAAGGAGCTCGCCCGCGGTGTCAAGCACATGCACAAGCGCACCGGTGGGGAAGCTGCCCTCGACACCTTTGACGCCGGCGGATAGCAGGCTGCGTCCGCCACACACAATGGCCTTGCGCGCGCCGTCGTCCACGCTGATTTTGCCGCTGGGGCGGTGGAAAAATGCGATCCAGTGTTTGCGTTTGCCGCGGATGCGGTGGGTTTCGTCCATGGGCCCCAGCAGGGTGCCGGTGTCTTCGCCGCGCAGGACTTCGAGGATGCTGCTGTATTTGCGTCCGTCGGCAATGACGGCGGGGATGCCGGCGCGAATGGCCATTTGCGCGGCGGCGAGTTTGGTGCCCATGCCGCCGGTGGAGAGGGCGGAGCCTTTGCCGAAGACGAGGTCGAGTTCGGTCTGGGTCACTTTGCTGAGGTAGGGCACGCGTTTGCTGCGCCCGTTTTTGTCGGGCGCGCGCAGGCCGTTGACGCTGGTGCAAAGCATCAGCACATCGGCGTCGGTGAGCACGGCGACGAGAGCAGCGAGAAAGTCGTTGTCTCCCAGGCGGATTTCATCGACGGTCACCACGTCGTTTTCGTTCACGATGGGCACGACGCCGCGGCGGAGGAGACCGAGCAGGCTGTTGCGGGCGTTAAGGTGGCGGTTGCGCTGTTTGAGATCATCGTGATTGAGCAGAACCTGCCCCACGGTGATGCCTTTGCGGGCGAAGAGTTCGCCGTAGAGGGACATGAGGCGGGTCTGGCCGACGGCGGCGGCCATTTGCAGGCCGACCAGATCGGTGGGGCGGGTGGCGAAACCAAGTGGGTCGAGTCCGGCCCCAACCGCTCCGGAGGAAACGATCACCACTTCGCGGCCTTCGGCGTGCAGGGCGGCGACCTGGTCGACGATGGACTGGATACGGACGGGGTTCGGGCGGCCGCGGCTGTCGGTGAGAACGCGGGTGCCGAATTTGAGGACCACCCGGTGGGCGGTTTTGAGTGCGGTGCGCTGGGAGAGGTGCATAGGCGTGCGGTGAGGTTAGCGGAATTTGCCCCGGGCGAGTTTTCCTTTGAGACCTTTGAGTTTCTGTGTCATTTTCTGGGCCTGGGAAAATTGTTTGAGCAGGTCGTTCACATCCTTGACCTTGGTGCCGCTGCCCTGGGCGATACGAATGCGGCGTTTCGAGTTGATGATGGCGGGGCGGCGGCGTTCCTTGGGCGTCATGCTGAGAATGATGGCCTCAAAACGCTTGCTCTGTCGCTGGCCCATCTCTGCGGCCTTTTCGCGCTGGTCGGCGCTGATGGAGGGCATGCCGGGCAGCATGTCCATGATCTGGGTCATCGAGCCCAGCTTTTTCATCTGCTGCATCTGGTGCAGGAAATCCTCGAGGTTGAGCTGCCCGCTGAACATGCGCTCTTCCATGCGCTTCATTTCCGTCTCATCGACGAGGGACTGGGCTTTTTCCACAAGGCTGATCACGTCGCCCATACCGAGAATGCGGTTGGCCATGCGGTCGGGATGGAAGGTTTGCAGGTCTTCCTGTTTTTCGCCTGCCCCGATCATAAGGATGGGACAACCGGTGACCGCGCGCACCGAGAGGGCTGCCCCGCCGCGGGCGTCTCCGTCGAGTTTGGTCAGAATCAATCCGGTAAGTGCGCAGCGCGCGTGAAAGGTTTCGGCGACGGCGACGGATTCCTGACCCATGGCCGCATCGATCACCAGGACCTTGTTTTTCGCGCCGGTGACCTGAACCAGTTCGGCCACTTCCTGCACGAGTTCGTCGTCGATCTGCAGCCGTCCGCCGGTGTCGTAGATGACCACATCGTACTTCTGGGAGATGGCGTGTTCACGCGCGCGGCGGCCCAGCGGCGCAACGCCTTCGCCGGGCACGGGACCGAGCATGTCGACGCCCGCCTGCTTGGCGAGCACGCCCAACTGTTCGACGGCCGCAGGACGGCGGATGTCGCAACCGACCACCAGCACGCGCTTACCGTCGTCCTTGAAGCGCCGGGCCAGTTTGCCGGTGGTGGTGGTTTTACCAACGCCGTGCAGACCGAGCATGACGATGCCCATGGGATGTACACTGCGGTCGAAATCGGTTTTGTGTTCACCGAGGAGCTTTTCCATCTCGTCGTGAACACATTTGATGAACTGCTGCCCCGGCGAAACACTCTGGATCACTTCCTCGCCCAGCACCTGCGTGCGGACGTTGTTGACGAAATCCTTGACCACCTGAAAATGCACGTCCGCCTCGAGCAGTGCCATGCGCACCTCGCGGAGGGCTTCCTTCACGTTGTCCTCGGAGAGCTTGCCCTGCCCGCGGAGGTTCTTGAAGGTCTTTTGCAGATTTTGGGTCAGTTGTTCAAACATGGTGGGTTCAAGGGGGTGGAAAGGGATCGTCCTTGTATGCCGTCCGCTGCCGAGATTCAAGCGTAGGCTTGGGGCATTTCCTGGGATAAACAATTATAACAACAGTTGAATTAATCAATTATTACATCAGTTGCAATATAAATTTTACTTGACGCATTCCCTCCATCCGGGTAGGATGCCGCCATGAACACAAAA